>NZ_JBHWJZ010000020.1:0-163688 GCF_042731085.1 Streptomyces sp. NPDC059875 | reverse complement strand
GCGCGGGGCGGGCGGTCCGGCGTCAGGGCGTCGGACGCGTCAGGCGGGCCGGTGCTTACGCAGGATCGCCGTGAGGACCCCCTCGAAGGCTGCCTCGGGATCGGCCGACCCCCCTGGGGACCGCCAGGCGACGAACCCGTCCGGACGGACCAGTACCGCACCCTCCGCGGTGACGCCGTGGACCTCCGCCCAGTCCGTGTCGGTCGCCGGTGACAGCTCCGCGTCGGGCCCGTCGCCGATCCGGTACGAGTCGAGCGGCACCGACAGCCGCTGCGCGACGCGCGTCGCCGCGGTGTGCCACCTGCCGGAGTCGCCTCCCGAACTCAGGAGCACCAGGGACTGCTCGTACAGGTCGAGGGTGGAGACCCGGGTACCGACGCGGTTCAGCCACATGTGGGGCGCCCGGCTCCCGGGCTCGCCCGTCAGCCGCAGTCCGTCGGGCACGATCGGCAGCGCCGTGTCGGCCCCCTGGACCGCGCCCTGCGGATAGCGGTAGCCCAGCGCCACGTTGAGGATTCCGCCCCTCTTCCCGCCGGGGCCACAGGCGCCGGGGCCGGGGGCGTACCCGGGGTGGCTGTGCTCGACCGAACGCGACGAGGCGCGGGCGCTCGTCGCCTCGGCGACCGGCCGACGCTCCGCGTCGTAGGACTCGAGCAGTCCGGGGCCGGCCCATCCGCCCAGGACGGCGGCCAGCTTCCAGGCGAGGTTGTGCGCGTCCTGGATACCGGTGTTGGAGCCGAACGCCCCGGTGGGCGACATCTCGTGGGCCGAGTCCCCGACAAGGAACACCCGGCCGTCCGCGTACCGTTCGGCGACCCGCTCGGCGGCGTGCCAGGGGGATCGGCCGGTGATCTCCACATCGAGATCCGGCACTCCCACGGCCCGCCGGATGTGCTCCCTGCACCGCTCGTCGGTGAACTCCTCGAGCGTCTCGCCGTGTTCGGGATGCCACGGCGCGTGGAACACCCACCGCTCCCGGTTGTCGACCGGCAGCAGGGCCCCGTCGGCCTCGGGGTTCGTCAGATAGCAGATGATGAACCGCCGGTCGCCGACGACGTCCGCGAGACGGCGGGACACGAACGTGACGCTCACGTTGTGGAACAGGTCGCCCGGGCCGCTCTGGCCGATGCCGAGCCGTTCGCGAACAGGGCTGCGCGGGCCGTCCGCCGCCACGAGGTAGTCCGCCCGGATGGACGTGTGCTCGCCCGTGTCGCGGCTCTTGACCTGCGCGGTCACCCCTTCGGAGTCCTGTTCGAACGACATCAGCTCCGTCGAGAACCGCAGATCCCCGCCGAGCTTCCGAGCGCTCTCCAACAGCACAGGCTCGAGATCGTTCTGGCTGCACAGGCACCATGACGCCGGGCTGAAGCGGGCGAGCCCGCCGCCGGGGTCGATCTCCTTGAAGAGCCACTCGCCGACATCGCCCACCAGGCTCGGCGTCTGCAGGATGCCGTTGTTCCCCGCCAGGACGGAAGCGGCCTCCTTGATGCCCTGCTGCACACCGGCCCCGCGGAACAGTTCCATCGTGCGCACGTTGTTGCCGCGCCCGCGGGGATGGATCGAGGTGCCCGAGTGGCGCTCGACGAGGGTGTGCGGCACGCCGAGCCGCCCAAGGAACAGCGATGTGGACAGGCCCACCAGAGAGCCGCCGACGATGAGGACGGGCGTGCGGAGACCGACCTCGCCGGCGTCTTCGAATCGGTTCATCAATTGCCTCCAGCGTCAGCTGCGACGCGAGTCAGGGGTGGGATGCAGATGCATGCCCGTCAGGGACCGGTGCGCGCGCTCGGAGCACCCGATTGACGCGCGGTTCACTCGTCCGCCCCGTGGGACTCGCGTGGATCGGGGTGCCCGTCAACGATCGGCACATGACGACCCCCGGCGCCTTTCGGGCACGGCGGTCCCTCCCGACCCTCCGTGAAGAGAGAGAAGGTGCGCCGGATGACCATCTCGGGACGCATATCCCAGTCGGCGTTCGACGGGTCCAGGCTGCGGGTGATCTTGCTGCTCGACCTGTACGAAGGAGCCCAGCAGCAGTTCCTGGACGCGTACGAGCTCATGCGCAAGCAGGTCGCCTCCGTCCCCGGTCACATCAGTGACCAGCTCTGCCAGTCCATCGAGAACCCCTCGCAGTGGCTCATCACCAGCGAGTGGGAGAGCGCTCCGCCGTTCCTCGCGTGGGTGAACAGCGAGGAGCACGTCGAGACCGTCAGGCCGATGCACAGCTGCGTCCGCGACACCCGGTCCATGCGCTACAGCATCGTCCGGGAGACCGGTCCCAGCGGGCCGCTCGCGTCGGATCCGGCGTCGGCGGGCGTGCAGGTCGCGGCCCGTGTGGGCGACGGTGTGGCACGCCACGCCCTCACCTTCACCGTCAAGCCGGGCTCCGAATCGAAGGTCGCGGAACTCCTTGCCGGCTACCAGTCGCCCAAGGCCCAGGTCGACGAGAACACCCGGCTGCGCCGCACCTCGCTCTTCATGCACGGCAACCGCGTCGTGCGGGCCGTGGAAGTGGAAGGCGACCTCCTCGCCGCCCTGCGCCACGTCGCCCGTCAGCCCGAGGTGCGCGCGGTCGAGGAGGCCATCAACCCGTACCTGGAGCAGGACCGGGACCTGACCGACCCCGAATCGGCGCGGGTCTTCTTCACCCGGGCGGCCCTCCCGGCCGTGCACCACGTGGTGTCCGGCCGGCCGGCCCCCGAGGGCCTGCGGCGCCACGCGCTGTACTACCCGGCGAAGGAAGGCCGCGGGATGGACCTGGCCAAGCTGCTCGCGAAGCAGGACGAGGCCGCGGCGGAGGACCCCGACAGCCCGGTGTACGGCAGCACCGTCTTCCAGCGCGACGACATCGTGGTGCGGCTCGTCGACATCACCGAGGACCTCGACCTCGACCCGGTCGCCTCCCTCGGTATCAAGGGCCCCCGGAAGGCCGCGGTGCTCGCGCGTCTCCTCGACGGCGCCGCGATCGGCGTCGAGGGCCCCCTGGACACGGACCGCAACATCAACCGGCTCCTGTCGCACGCCGACATGCTGCCCATCACCGACCGCAGCTCGGCGGACTCCTGACGGCCGGCCGCGGCCCCCCGGCCGCGGCCGTTCCCCCGCACGTCACTGCCACACTCGGAGGTATCAACCATGCTCAAGCAGCGTCCTCGCATCGTGACCCTGAGCGAGACGGAACCCAACCGCAGGCGCGGAGGTGACCTGCGGGCCATGCTCACGCCGGCCACCGTGGGTTCCACCAGCGGCTTCATGGGCCTGGCCATCGTCCAGCCCGGCGAGCGCATCGGTGAGCACTACCACCCGTACTCCGAGGAGTTCGTGTACGTCGTCTCGGGCGCGCTCGAAGTGGACCTGGACGGCGAGACGTACGCGCTCCAGCCCGACCACGGTCTCCTGATCCCCATCGACATGCGGCACCGTTTCCGCAACGTCGGTGAGGTGGAGGCCCGCATGGTCTTCCACCTGGGCCCGCTCGCCCCGCGTCCCAGCCTCGGTCATGTCGACACGGAGGTCGACGACGACGCCGAGCTCGCCGCGACCGGGCCGCACCTGACCGTGGGCGACCCCGGGCAGGCGTCCGAGCGAAGCGGGGCCATCGAGTGACCCGGCGAGTGGCCGTCACCGGTATCGGTGTGGTCGCTCCGGGCGGCACCGGAGCGAACGCGTTCTGGGACCTCCTCGCCAACGGCCGTACCGCGACCCGAGGCATCACCCTGTTCGATCCGGTCGGCCTGCGTTCGCGCATAGCCGCCGAGTGCGACTTCGACCCGCTCGCGCACGGCCTGGACCCGGAGCTGAGCCAACACGCCGACCGGTACATCCAGTTCGCCGTGGTCGCCGCCGGGGAAGCCGTACGCGACTCCGGAATCGACACCGGAACCGAAGACCCCTGGCGCGTCGGAGTCTCCCTGGGCAGTGCCGTCGGCGGCACCACCCGCCTGGAGCACGACTACGTCCTGGTCAGCGGGGGCGGGCAGCGGTGGGACGTGGACCACCGCGCGGCCGATCCGAAGCTGCACATGGCGTTCGCGCCCAGCACGCTCGCCTCGGTCGTGGCCGAACAGTTCGGCGCCCGCGGCCCGGTGCAGACCGTCTCCACGGGCTGCACCTCCGGCCTCGACGCGGTCGGCTACGCCTTCCACACCATCGAGGAAGGCCGGGCGGACGTCTGCATCGCCGGGGCGTCGGACTCGCCGATATCACCGATCACCATGGCCTGCTTCGACGCCATCAAGGCGACGTCACCCGACAACGACGACCCCGAGCACGCCTCCCGCCCCTTCGACGACAACCGCAACGGGTTCGTGATGGGCGAAGGTGCGGCGGTCCTCGTCCTGGAGGAGTACGAGCACGCCCGGGCCCGCGGTGCGCACATCTACTGCGAGATCGGCGGCTACGCCACCTTCGGCAACGCGTACCACATGACCGGTCTGACCGGCGAGGGCCTGGAGATGGCCCGGGCGATCGACTCCACGCTCGACCAGGCCAAGCTCGACCCCACGCTGATCGACTACGTCAACGCGCACGGCTCGGGCACCCGGCAGAACGACCGGCACGAGACCGCCGCCGTGAAGCGGTCCCTGGGCGCCCACGCCTACGACACGCCCATGAGCTCCATCAAATCCATGGTGGGGCACTCGCTCGGTGCCATCGGCGCGATAGAGGTCGTCGCCTGCGTTCTCGCGCTGAAGCACCAGGTGGTACCTCCGACGGCGAACTACGAGACCCCCGACCCCGAGTGCGACCTGGACTACGTGCCGCGCACCGCCCGCCCGCGGAAGCTGAGGAACGTGCTTTCCGTCGGCAGCGGATTCGGCGGCTTCCAGTCCGCGGTGCTCCTGACGGGGCCGGGCGGGAGGACACGATGAGAGATCAGCCACGGCGAGCGGCCGTCACCGGGATCGGTGTGATCGCCCCCAACGGACTGCGCGCCGACGCGTACTGGAAGTCCGTCCGGGAAGGCCTCGGCGTCCTGGACCGGATCACCCGCGAGGGATGCGAGCACCTGCCCCTCAAGGTCGCCGGCCAGGTCGAGGGGTTCGACGCCTCGGCCCTCATCGAGGAGCGGTTCCTCGTCCAGACCGACCGGTTCACCCACTACGCCATGGCGGCGGCCTCGCTCGCCCTCGACGACGCCGGCCTCGGCAAGGACGACGACCCCGAGGGGGCCTTCTCCATCGGCGTCGTCACCGCAGCCGGGTCCGGAGGCGGCGAATTCGGCCAGCGGGAGCTGCAGAAGCTGTGGGGACAGGGCTCCAAGTTCGTCGGCCCGTATCAGTCCATCGCATGGTTCTACGCCGCGAGCACCGGCCAGATCTCCATCCGGCACGGCTTCAAGGGACCGTGCGGAGTCGTCGCGAGCGACGAGGCGGGCGGCCTGGACGCCCTCGCCCACGCCGCACGGGCCGTACGGCGCGGAACGGGCGCGGTGGTCGTCGGCGCCGCCGAGGCGCCCCTCGCCCCGTACTCGATGGTCTGCCAGCTCGGCTACCCCGAGCTCAGCACCGTCGAGGACCCGGATCGTGCCTACCGCCCCTTCACCGCCGGAGCCTGCGGCTTCGTCCCGGCGGAGGGCGGCGCCATGCTCGTCGTGGAGGACGAGTCCCGCGCCCGCGACCGGGGAGCGGCCGTCCGGGCCGTCGTGGCCGGCCATGGCGCCACGTTCACCGGCGCGTCCCGCTGGGCGGAGTCCCGGGAGGGACTCGCCCGTGCGATCCGGGGCGCCCTCGACGAGGCCGACTGCGCCCCGGAGGAGATCGACGTCGTGTTCGCCGACGCCCTCGGCGTACCGGAGGCGGACCGCGCCGAGGCGCTGGCGATTGCCGACGCCCTGGGGGCGTACGCCACCCGGGTACCGGTCACGGCGCCCAAGACCGGGATCGGCCGGGCCTACTGCGGGGCGCCCGTCCTCGACACCGCGGCCGCGGTGTTCGCGATGGAACACGACCTGGTGCCCCCCACCCCCAACGTGTTCGACATCTGCCACGACCTCGATCTGGTGATGTCCGCCGCTCGCCCCGCCGAGCTGCGCACGGCCCTCGTCCTCAGCAGGGGACTCATGGGATCCAATGCGGCGCTGGTAGTGCGCCGCGGCGGCGACTCCGCCCGGTAGGACCGGGCGGGAAGGAGAACACAGATGATCACCACCGAAGTGACCTTCGACGAACTGGCCACGCTGATGAAGCAGGCGGCCGGAGTCACCGTCGACGCCCGGGAGCTCGAGAAGGCGCCGGACGCGCCCTTCAGCACCATCGGCCTCGACTCGCTCGGCCTGCTGGGCATCGTCGGGGAGCTGGAGAACCGGTACGGCCGGTCGCTTCCCACCGACGCGGAGCGCTGCAAGACGCCCGCCGAGTTCATCGGCCTGGTCAACAACACGCTCAAGATGGGAGTCTGACGTGTCCGGACACACCGACAACAGCATCACCATCGACGCCCCTCTCGACCTCGTCTGGGACATGACCAACGACATCGAGAACTGGCCCCGGCTCTTCAGCGAGTACGCCTCCCTCGAGGTGCTCTCCCGCGAGGGCGACTCGACGACCTTCCGTCTGACCATGCACCCGGACGAGGCCGGCAAGGTCTGGAGCTGGGTCTCGGAGCGCACCATGGACCGCGAGAAGCGGACCGTCCTGGCCCGCCGCGTCGAGACCGGCCCCTTCGCGCACATGAACATCCGGTGGGAGTACGAGGAGACGCCGGTCGGCGTCCACATGCGCTGGGTGCAGGACTTCGCGATGAAGCCCGACGCCCCGGTCGACGACGACTGGATGACGGACAACATCAACCGCAACTCCCGCACCCAGATGGCTCTCATCCGGGACCGCATCGAGCAGGTCGCCCGCGAGGGCCGGCCCGCACCGGTCCTGCCCGGCTGATCGCAGACCCAGGAAGGACGTTCGATGCACCACGCCCTGATCGTCGCCCGCATGGCGCCCGGTTCGGCGCCGGCGATCGCCGACGTGTTCGCCGAATCCGACCGCGGTGAACTGCCGCACCTGGTCGGCGTCTCCCGGCGCCGCCTCTTCCAGTTCGGCGACGTCTACCTGCACCTCATCGAGTCGGAGCAGGACCCGGCGCCCGCCATCGCGAAGCTGACCGGGCACCCCGAGTTCCGGAGCACCAGCGAGAAACTGTCGGCGTACGTCAGCGCGTACGACCCGAAGACCTGGCGCAGCCCCAAGGACGCCATGGCGCACTGCTTCTACCGCTGGGAGCGGGACGCCGGTTCCTGAGCGCCCACACGGCAGTGAATCCCGAGGCCGCCGGCTCCGCGAACGACGCGGGGCAGGCGGCCTCGGGATTTCCTCTTCGGTTTTCCTCTTCGGTTTTCCTCTTCGCTTTTGCTCGTCGGGATGGACTCTTCGTGGTTCCGATCAGGCGGGGACGGTGCACTCGAAGGCGTGGAGATACGCGTTGACCGGGCGGATCTCGCCGATCAGCAGACCCGCGCCCGTCAGCCGCTCGACCATGCTCTGCCGGGTGTGCTTCGCACCGCCGACATTGAGGAGCAGCAGCAGGTCCATGGCCGTCGTGAACCGCATCGAGGGGGTGTCGTCCACGAGGTTCTCGATCACGACGACGCGGGCACCCGGCCGCGCCGCCTTCCGGACGTTGGCCAGCGCCCTGCGGGTGCTGTCGTCGTCCCACTCCAGGATGTTCTTGATGATGTACACGTCCGCCTGGACCGGAATGTCCTCTCGGCAGTCCCCGGCCACGACACGGACCCGGGGGGCCAGCGCGCCCCGCTCCAGCAGGCGCGGATCGGCGTTCTCCACCACGCCCGGAAGATCGAGCAGCGTGCCGTTCAGGGTGGGGTGCCTCTCCAGCAGGCTCGCCAGGACGTGCCCCTGACCGCCCCCGATGTCCGCGACCGAGGAGACCCCCTGCAGATCGAGGAGGTCGGCGACGTCCCGCGCGGACTGCTCGCTCGACGTCGTCATGGCCCGGTTGAACACGTACGCGGACTCGGGCGCCTCTTCGTTGAGATACGTGAAGAACTCCCTCTCGTACACGTCCTCGAAGACGTTGCGGCCGGAGCGCACCGCCTCGTCGAGCTTCGGCCAGACGTCCCACGTCCACGGCTCCGTGCACCACAGCGCGATGTACCGCAGGCTGTGCGGATCGTCCTCGCGCAGCAGCCGGGACATGTCCGTGTGGGCGAAGGTGCCGTCGGCGTGCTCCGTGAAGACCCCCTGGCAGGACAGTGCGCGCAGCAGCCGCCGCAGTGTCCGCGGCTGGGTCTTCACCGCCGCCGCCAGGTCCTCCACGGTCATGGGCGTGTCGGCCAGGGCGTCCGCCACACCCAGGCGGACGGCCGCGCGTACGGCGGCGGCGGACGCCGCCCCGAAAACGAGCTCCCTCAGCCGCATGGGCGGCGGGGGAGCCGGATCAACCGCGGGGGGAGCCGGGTCAACGGCCGGGGGAGCCGGGTCAACCGCCGGGGGAGCCGGTTCAACCGTCGTCATCTGATGCCTGCCTTTGCTGTCGTGCCGTCAGTGGGGGAGGGGCAGACCGGTCAGCACATTCCCGCGGGCTCCGAGAGCGCGCAGGTGTTGCCGCGGAAGGTGTTGCCCTTGCCGGTGTCCCGGTTGGCCAGATCGGCCGCGCCGTTGCGCAGCACGACGTTGTCGCGGATCTCGTTCTGCTCGTTGAGCGCGCCCACGAAGCTCTTGAACAGCACGATGCCGCCCGACAGTGGGGAGGTGCCCACGTTGTCCACGACCCTGTTCTTCGCCACGAGCGTCTTCTCGGCGCCGGTGAGGACGATTCCCGAGCCCTGGAGGGCGGGCAGCCGGGGCGTCTTCGGACAGAACTTGTTGTTGGCGTGGATGCTGTTCCGGCGCAGGCTCATCGCCCCGGCACGCGGGGTGGATTCGTCGCCCACCACGAACACACCCGCGCAGTTCCCGGTCGCCTCGTTGCGCTCGACGGTCAGGTTCCGCAGGCGCCGTACCGTGGCACCGATCCGGTTGCCGGTCAGACGGTTGTGGCTGATCACCGTCCCCTTGGTGTCGGCGGCTCCCTCCTCCGTGTCGGTGGTGTTGGACACGAACAGCCCGGCGTCGCCGTTGTCCCGGGCGATGTTGTGGCTGAGGACACTGCGTACGGACCTCTCCTGGGCGATGCCCCAGTTCCCGTTCTTCTCGGCGACGACGCCCCGGACCGTCAGCCGGTCGGTCCGCGATGCCCACAGGCCGTTCTTGGCGAAACCCCTGAGGGTCAGCGAGCGCACGGTGACGCGCTCGACGGGACGGCTGGTCGTCCCGGTCACGCAGATGCCGTGGCCGGCCTTGGCGCACGCGTCGTCGGCGGCGGCCGCACCGGGCACGATGACGGTGGGGAAGAAGCTCGAACCCCGCAGCGTCAGGTCGGATGTGGTGATGCGGACGCTCTCACGGTAGGTGCCGGGGGAGAGGACGATGATGTCCCCCGGGTTCGCGGCGTCCACGGCTTGCTGGATCGATTCGCCGGGCTTCACCTGATGCACCGTCCGGTGGCCGGAGGACGTCGGCGCGGCAGCGCCCACGCCCGTTGCCACGATGGCCACGGTGCATGCCAGGTAGGCGATCTGTCGTTTGGTCATATGCCGAAGCTATGAGGGGGCGTTCCAGCCCGCCACCGCTGATCACCCGGGTGGGCTGCCCGTACCCTCGAACGTCGACCAGCCCCGGGACCGGGCCACGGCCGGGGGCACCGACGACACCGGCCCGGCCGTCACGCGATCCGGCACAGCGCCTAGCCCGTTCGCCCCCCGGGCGCGATCGTTCTCGGCACGGCACGCCCGCAACCGTGACCTGCGGTGACGGGGACCGGAGGCGGCGATCAAGAGCCCGACCGGGCGACATGGGCCCAGGACTCCTGTGTTGCGGTGCTCAGGGGCCGGCGTTTGCCTCGTGTACGGAGCACAGCACAGGCGCCGCGCAGAGCAGCCGGCCGAGAACTGCTCCGTCGGAGGAGAAACCATGCGTCTCGCACGTACCGGCCTACAGGTCGCCCTGATCGTCGGCGCCCTCACCCTGGCCGCCCCCACCGCCCTGGCCGCCGAATCGTCCGGCGACGTCCACCTCACCCCGCAGAAGGCGACCCCGGGCACCACCGTCACGGTCAGTACGACCGCCTGCGGCAAGGAGACCTACGGCAAGGGCGAGTCGGAGGCGGGCGGCAAGTTCCACCTGTTCCCGGGTGACCGCAAGGGCGTCCTGGTGGGTGAGTTCCAGGTGCCGGACGACGCCGACTCCGGCACGGACACCGTGATCCTCAAGTGCCCGCCGCGGAACAAACTGACCGCCACCTACAAGATCGCCGGCCGCCCGAACGGTGCCGTCGACGCCGGCTTCGGAGGCGCCGCCGACAAGGGCACCGAGCTCGGCCTCGGCTGGCTGCTGCTGGGGGGAGCCGTCGCAGGCGGAGTGATCAGACTGCGTCGGCGCGCCACGGCCGCCGGGACCTCGGCCTGACCCCGTATGCCTACCCGTGCCTCCGCCCCTCGGCCCCGCAAGGAGGCCCGGGGACGGAGGAGTTCACGGCACCGAACAAGGGCGTACCACCATGAGGAATGACCCCAGGACGAGGGCCGGCGGCCCGCCGCCTCGGTACGTCCCCTCGTTCAAGATGCTCGCCTGGGCCGCTCTCGCCGGAACGCTGCTGCTCGCCGACGCACTGCACGACGACGACCCCCCGCCACCCACGAGACAGGCTGCCCGGCCGCCCGTGGCGCAGGCCGCCGTACGCGCCTTGCCGAGCCGCCCCGACCTCGAGCCGCTGCCCGCGTCGGACCCGGTACGGATCCGGATTCCGGCCATCGGGGTCGATGCCTTCCTGATCGGCCTGGAGCTGGACGCGGCGGGGAGACTGGAACCGCCACCCGAGACCGCCCCCTCCTTCGCGGGCTGGTACGCCGACGGGACCACACCGGGCGCGCGGGGGACGGCCGTCGTGGCAGGACATCTGGACACCCCTGCGGGCCCCGCCGTCTTCCACCAGGTCGGTGCCCTGGCCCGGGGTGCCGAGATCGCGGTCGAACGCAAGGACGGCCGCACGGCCCTCTTCACCGTCGACGCGGTGCAGGACCATGCGAAGAGCACGTTCCCCGCAGACAAGGTCTACGGCAATTCCGGCCGCCCGGAACTGCGGTTGATCACCTGCGGCGGCGGCTGGTCCAAACGCACCGGATACCAGGCCAACACCGTCGTCTACGCCACACTGACCGCGGTGAAGTAGCCACCCCCCTCAGCCGGCATCCGGTGTCGGCGAGGCGTGACAGCATCCTGGGCATGACGAGCAATGGCGCGGACCGTGGCCTGGATTTCTTCCGCGGAGACGTCCCCATCTACACGCTGACCTTCGCCAAGGACGTGTCTCCTACGGAGTTGCTGACCCGCATGGGCGTCGATCCGGACACGCTGGCACTGCGTGATCCCCAGGACCTGGTCGCCGACTTCGGCGACACCCTCCTCGACGAAGACGAGCCGGTGGTGACGACCGGCACCGACGGGGCGTGGACGTGGGCCTGGGAGCAGGGCGGTAGCCACGGGCTGGACGAGCGGATCCTGTCCAGGGTCTCGCGGGGCACGGAGGCCGTCGCGCTCTCCTACAACGAGAAGCCGGTGCACTGGTTCACGTTCGCGATCGACGGGGACGTCATCGTCGACTTCCACACGCTCCAGCCGATCGACCCGACCGGCCGTGCCCCACACCGACTCGACGACTTCATGCGCCCGCTCGGCCTCATCCCGGGTCGGCCGGCTCCGCTGCACAGCGTGCTGACTCTCGCAGAGAACGCGTTCGGGCTCCGCGTGACCCCGGCCACGGACGACGACGAGCGGTGGAGCGGCAGCCTGCTCCCCCTGCCCGAGCAGGACTAGGGCCTGTCCGGCGGATCAGGGTCGGACAGGCCCTGGGCCGCTTCGTTCGGATCGTGCCCAGTCGGCGGCCCGGTCGACGTGGGGGGTCTTGAGCCGGGCCGTGAGCTCCTCGACGAAGACCTCCAGGTGGGGTGGGCGCGGGCCGGTGCGGGTGGCGCAGAACCAGGTGCGGGTCAGCGGCTTCGCGCCGATGCGGACGAGGGCGAGGTCGTGCGAGGTCGCGTACGGGGCGGCCACCCAGTTGGGCAGCACCGTCACGCCCTGGCCGCCTGCCACCATTTCGACGACCAGGTCGGTGACCACCGGCATGGTGGTGATCCGGGCGGGCCGGGCCCCGGCGGGGATCGGCAGCGGCATCGACGGGATGCGCTTCTGGTCGTAGAAGTCGTAGAGGACCAGGTCGGCGCCGTCGAAGTCACGGGCGGTCAGGTGTGCGCGCGAGGCCCACGGATGTCCGGCGGGCACCACGGCCACCATCTCGTCCTCGAACAGCCGGGTCAGCGACACGCGGTCCATCTGCAGGTCCGGCTTGGTGACCAGCGCGACGTCCACCACGTCGGCGAGCAGCGCGGGGATCGGCGCGTCGTCGGGGACGGTCTCGATGCGCACGTCGATGTCCGGCTCGCGTTCGCGGAAGGCGCGGAGCACGGGTGGCAGCCACGGGAAGGTCGTGCTGCACTGCGCGGTGAAGCGGACCCGGCGGTCGCGCCCGTCGCGGATCTCCTGGAGGTCCCGGGAGGCCGACTCCAGTTCGCCGAGGATCTGGCGGGCCGCGACCAGCAGCCGGCGGCCGGCGGCGTTGGGGACCAGGCGGCGGCCCTTGCGGTCGAAGAGTGGCAGGCCCAGGCGGGCCTCCAGCCGGGTGAGCCGCTGGCTGAGGGCCGGCTGGCTCACGTAGAGCCGCTCGGCGGCCGCGGTCAGCGAGCCCGCCTCGGCGGTGGCGTCCAGGAGCTCCAGGTCACGCAGATCCACATCCATAATGCTGGATTATGTCATGCTCCAATTTCCGTCGTGGTGTTATGGGTTGAGAGTTCGTAGGTTTCTGGTGTCCAGCCGGACGAACTCAGCCGCCACGAAAGGCACACGCATCATGACCGACACCACTACCACCACCACTGCCCTGGTCACCGGATCCTCCAGCGGCATCGGCCTGGACATCGCCCGTGCCTTCCTGGCGACCGGCGCCAATGTCGTCCTGAACGGCCGGGACGCCGACCGCCTCGCCAAGGCCGCGGCCGGTCTCGGCCACCCGGAACGGACCGCGTGGGTCGCGGGCGCCATCGCAGACCCGGCGACCGGCGAGTCCCTCGTCCGCACCGCGCTCGACCGTTTCGGCGGCATCGACGTCCTCGTCAACAACGCCGGCACCTTCGCACCCAAGCCCTTCACCGAGGTCACCGAGGACGAGCTCGACGGCTTCCTGACGGGCAACCTCAAGGGCACCTACCTCACCACCCAGGCCGTGGTGCGGGCGCTGCGCGCCCAGGGCCGGGGCGGCAGCATCGTCAACATCGGCACCGTCCTGGTGGACCACGGGTTGGCGGGCTTCCCGTCCTCCGCGCCGGTGGTGAGCAAGGCCGGTGTGCACGCGCTGACGACCAGCCTCGCCGCCGAGCTCGCCGCCGACGGCATCCGCGTCAACCTCGTGTCGCCCGGCATCATCCGCACCCCGCTGCACGCGGGCTCCGACGTGGACTCCTTCGGCGGGCTCGCCCTGCTGAACCGGGTCGGCGAGGTCTCGGAGATCTCCGAGGCGGTGCTCTACCTCGCGTCCGCCGCCTTCGTCACCGGGCACGCCCTGCGGGTGGACGGCGGCCACGTCACCGGCCGCGCCTGAGTCCCCGCTCCCACCCCGGATCCCACCCCTCTCCACCGGAAGGACATCCCTCACCATGCCGTACGTCAACGTCAAGATCACCCGTGAAGGTGCCACGGCCGCCCAGAAGGCCGAGATCATCGCCGGCGTGACCGACCTGCTGGTCAAGATCCTCGACAAGGACCCCGCCACCACGTTCGTCCTCATCGACGAGGTCGAATTGGAGGACTGGGGCGTGGGCGGCGTTCCGACGGAGGAGTACCGTCGCCGCAACCGCGCACGCGGCTAGGCCGCGGCCCGGGCCCGTGGCTGCCGGGGCCGACCCCTCTCGAAGTACCGCGTGCTCTGCCGCTCGACCCCGACCACGGCGTCGAGCGGCCGGCACGCCATCTCACCACCGAGCACGTCGAGTCGGTCGAAGGCGGGACGGGGGTCGCCCGCCACCGTCGTCGACGGGGTGCTCCGCACAGTTCCCGCTGCGCTGAGCTAGGAGTGCGCGGTGCGCAGCACCGTACCCCGGCGTTCGTACTCCATCAGCGCCTCGACGCTCGTCGCGGCCTGGGAGCCGAGTTCCCGCTCCAGGAGCCACAGCGCCCCGTCGATGCCGGAGCTGACGCCGCCCGCGCACACGAGATTGCCGTCGTCGACCACACGGACGGTGCGGACGTCCGCGCCCTGGTCCTTCAGGGACTGCTGGGCGCGGTGATGGGTGGTGCACGGGCGGTCGCGGATCACGCCGGCCGCATGCAGGACGATCACTCCCGTGCACACCCCGAGCAGGGTCAGGGACGGCCGTTCGGCGCGGCGCAGCGCATCGGTGAGGACCCCCTTGCCCCATGGCCGCTGCCGCCCCGAAGACCTCCAGCGGGCCGAAGACGTCGAGCTCCTCCGCGCCGTCGAACGCGACGATGTGCACGTGTAACGGCCGCTGCGCCGTCCGCTCGCGCGGGGCGGCGGCAGCCGCCGTCGCGGGCGCCGCGCCTCCCAGGGTGAGCGCCGCACCCGCGCCCGCCGCCGACATCAGCGCACTGCGGCGATCGATTCCCGCCATGACCTCAACCTCCATGCGTCACCTCGTGCCGCTGAACCCCAGCGGCCTCACAGGAAGTTGGTCTCCTCACGGGGCGACGGGGTTCCCGCCCCCGGCGTCCGATTCGGTTCGTGTGCCGTTCGATGAATACCGGCCCGCGCCCCGGGAACGCGCTGACCAGAGGTGCACGTCGTAGGTCAGCCGCCCCGGCGGGCGGCACTGCGAGGCGATCGAGTCATGGCCGAGAAGAAGATCATCACGGTGATCGGGGCGACCGGCAAGCAGGGCGGCGGGCTCGTGCGGGCCATCCTCGCCGACCGTGAGGAGGCGTTCGCGGTACGTGCCGTCACCCGCCACCCCGACGGGGAACCCGCCCAGGAACTGCGGCGCATCGGCGTCACCGACATCGTCCGGGCCGACATGGACGACGCCCCCAGCCTCGCCCCGGCCTTCGAGCACGCGTACGGCGCCTTCCTGGTCACCCCCTTCTGGGAACACATGTCCGCCGCCCACGAGAAGGTCCAGGCCCATGCGCTCGCCCAGGCCGCCTCGCACGCGGGCGTGCAGCACGCGATCTGGTCCACGCTGGAGGACACCCGCGCGTGCATCCCGCTCGACGACGACCGGATGCCCACGCTCCAGGAGCACTACAAGGTGCCGCACTTCGACGGCAAAGCGGAGGCGGACCGGTACTTCACCGAAGAAGGCGTACCGACGACGTTCCTGCGCACCACCTTCTACTGGGAGAACCTCCTCGACACCTTCGCCCCGCAGCGCGGCGGGGACGGCTCCCGCCAGTTGACCCTCCCGATGGGCGACCACCGCCTCTCCGGCATCGCCGTCGCCGACATCGGCCGCACCTCCCTGGCCATCCTCAAACGCGGTACCGACCTCATCGCCGCCACGGTCAGCATCGCCGGAGAACACCTGAAGGTCGCCGACATGGCCGCCGCGATCACCGAAGCCCTCGGCGAACCGCTGCGATACCGGCCGCTCACGCCGGACGAGTACCGCGCGCAGGGCTTTCCCGGCGCCGACGAGGCGGGGAACATGTTCCAGTACTACGCCGACTGCGAGGGACCCTTCACCACGGCCCGCGACCTCACCGCCGTACGCGACCTCAACCCCGCCCTACAGGACTTCGCCACCTGGCTCGCCGCGCACCGCGACCGCATGCGCACCGTCTGGCCCTGACCTCCGGTGCGCACAGGGCCGAAGGCCCGTCACAGGCCCGATGGATCTTCGTGGTCGCCCCGCCGCGTGACGTCCGTGGGACGGCCGGTCACCACCAGGTCGCCGTCCGGGGTGCGTCGCGCCAGGGCGCCGGTGCGGAAGTAGCCGTCGGGGGTGAAGGAGCGTGCGTTGTGGTCGGGCGCCCGGTAGTACCCCCGCGGGGTGTACGGGCCGCGGGCGAGGAGTTCGCCGGGCTCCCCGTCCGGCACGTCTTCGCCGTCGGCGTCGACGATGCGGATCTCGTCGTCGGGGGAGAGCGGGCGGCCCTGCGTGGTGAGTACGGTCTCGTCCGGATCGGCGGGCCGGGTGAGCGTGAGCAGCCCCTCGGCCATGCCGAAGACCTGCTGCAGACGGCAGCCCAGTTCGGGGCCGATCCGTTCGGCCGTCGCCCGGGGCACGGGCGCGCCGCCGATCTGCACGAGACGCAGACTGCTCAGGTCGGCCTGGACCGTGGGACGTGCATCGAGCCACTGCTGGGCCACGGCGGGCACCGCCGACGTGACGGTGACCCGCTCTCGTTCGATGGCCGCGAGACATTCGGCGGGGTCCGGGTCCTCGACCAGGACGACGGTGCCGCCGACGGAGAGGGTGCCGACGATGCCGGGGCAGCCGAAGGTGAGGTTGAACTCGGCGGGCAGCGCGGCGAGATACACGTCGTTCTCGGTGAGCGACACCAGCTCGGCGGCGGCCCGCGCCTGGTAGGCGTAGTCGTTGTGGGTGCGCGCGATGAGCTCGGGCGCCGTGGTGGCATCGCCGGAGAGCAGGAAGAACGCCACCTGGTCGGCGCTCAGCGTGAGCGCCGGCTCGGGCGGGGCGTCGATGGAGCCCAGCGGGCTGTACTGGCAGCCCGAGGGGTCGGTCGTCATGCCGCCGTACGGGGACGAGGTGCCTGGCGCCTCGTAGGTGAACACCCGTCGCAGGAAGGGCCATCGCGCCGCGATGTCCGCGGCCATCGCGGTGAGGTCGAAGCCCTCGTAGGTCGAGGGAGCGACGTGGCCGACGGCCTGGGTGACGCGCACGAGGTGCGCCACCTCGGACGCGCGGTGCGAGACCGGGCAGAGCACGGGGATCGCGCCGGCGCGCATCAGCGCGAAGCCGGTGATGACGAACTCGGGAACGTTCGGCAGCTGGACGACGACCCGTTGCCCGGGTCGCAACCCGCGCAGCCGGAATCCGGCGGCCATGCGGTCCACGCGCCGGTTCAGGGCCGCGTACGTGATGCGGGTGTCGCCGTGGACGAGCGCGGTCCGCGGTCCGTACTGGAGGGCCCAGCCGCGCAGCAGGTTGTCCATCGTATTGCCGCGCCAGTGCCCGACCGCCCAGTAACGGTCGACGAACTCCTCGGGCCAGGGCGTGCAACCGTCGAGCATGGATGTCATGCGCTTCCTTCTGTACCAGGTTCTCAACCGGAAGCCGTGCGGGTCGTTGATCTTGGCAATCCAAACGGTCAACACCCCTCCATACAATGTGCTTTCCTGACCAAGGATGCTGATTTCCCTCAGTCGAAAGTCCAATGAACGCCGCTGAGCAGGGGGAACGTGCTCACGGTGCGAGCCGGCCCGGCACGGGAGCGTCGCCCCTCGCGTCGGTCACAACCATCCGCAGCGCTGCGCCTGCAAGGCCAACTGAAAGCGGTTCGCGGCGCCCAGCCGGGCCATCAGGATCTGCAGGCGGCGAAAGAGCGTACGGCGGCTGATGCCCATCTCGCGGGCGATGACGTCGTCGCTCGCGCCGCCTGCCAGGAGCCACAGCAGGCGGCGGTCGGCGGGGGGCAGGCCGCCGGGGCGGGTGGTGCGGCCGTGGAACGGCAGCGCGTTCTGCCAGCACTGCTCGAACAGTGCCACGAGCGCGGAGAGCAGCCCGCACGGCTGCACGACCAGCATCGTGTTGTGCACATCCGTCTCTCTGATCGACAGCGATACGAGCGCGTACGCCTCGTCGATGATCACGAGCTTGACCGGCACCGACGGCAGCACCCTGGCCTGTTCGCCGGCCTCGATGCAGGGCTCGATCGCCTCCTTCAGATGGCCCGGATGCTCCAGTGACTCCCGCGAGTACACGACACGCTGCGTCACCCCGCGGGCGAGCGTGGCCAGCGCGTCGTCCGTGGCGCCGGACAGGGGGAAATAGGGCGGTGACTCGAACTGCCGGATCTGTTCGCGGGCGCTGGCCCACGCGTGGCGCATCCTGAGACCGACCGCGTCACCGGTGACGACCTCGACGAGATGGTCGTCGTACGCGGCGAGCCGCTGGCGCCGGAACGACTCGAACGCGCCCCCGACGGCGATGCGCGACTCCTCGACCTCGGCCGCCCGGTGCCGGGCGAGGACCTCCAGACCCGCGGTGGGCGGAACCGGAGCCACCACGTCCCCGCCCTCCTCCGCTCCGCTGGCCAGACCGGCGTCGGCCAGCTCCCCGTACGCCGCGGCGAGCTCTGCGCCGTCCAGACCGGCCGCGGTCCCGATCGCACTCAGCGGCGCGGGAGCCAGTTCAAGGAGCGCCAGATAGACCCGGCCCGCCGCCTCGTCGATGCCCAGAAGCCGAAGCGCCTCGCCGAGTCTCTCGTTCGTCATGCGTCGCATTATCGACGGCTCCGTCAGGGCGTGGCCGATCTGTGCCACTGGCACTCCTCGGCACCCGAAGGCCGCATCACGGGCTACCGTCCACGCACGGCGGCATCAGGGGGGTGCCCCTCGCCGTCGAGGAACCCACCGGGACGAAGGGGTACGACGTGGCAAAGGGTCGAAAGAACGGTCTGTACGCAGGGATCTCCGAGGAACTGTCGGCGCTCATGCGAACGGGGTGGGCGGACACCGAGCGGCACGACCTGCGGCTCGACGAGCAGGCACCGTACGCGGCTCGCCGCCGCGCAGCGCTCTCCGCACGCTTCCCCGGCGAGCGCCTCGTGATCCCCTCCGGGAACCTCAAGGTCCGCTCGAACGACGACACCTACCCCTTCCGGCCCTACTCCGGGTACGTGCACATGACCGGGGACCAGGCCCGGGACGGCGCGCTCGTCCTCGAACCTCGCGCGGACGGCGGCCACGACGCCTACTGCTACCAGCTGCCGCGGGACAGCAGGGACAACGACGAATTCTGGACGGGCGCCACCGCGGAGCTGTGGATGGGCCGACGGCGCTCCCTCGCCGAGTCGGAGCTCGTGCTCGGTCTGTCCTGCCGTGACGTCCGCACGGCTGCCGACGACCTGGCCGCCGCTTCCGGGGTGCCCACCCGGATCGTCCGGGGCGTCGATCCGGCCCTGGAGGCCGCCGTCACCACCGACGAGGCGCGTGACGACGAGCTGGAAGAGGCGCTCAGCGATCTCCGGCTCGTGAAGGACGCGTGGGAGCTGGCCGAGATGCGCAAGGCCGTGGACTCCACCGTGCGCGGATTCACCGACGCGATCGGGGAGCTGTCCCGGGCGATCGCGTCGTCCGAGCGCTGGATCGAGGGCACCTTCTTCCGCCGGGCGCGCCTCGAGGGCAACTCCGTCGGTTACGGCTCGATCTGTGCCGCGGGCGAGCACGCCACGATCATGCACTGGACGGACAACGACGGTCCGGTGCGCCCGGGGGAGCTGCTCCTGTTCGACGCCGGCGTGGAGACGCGCACCCTCTACACCGCCGACGTCACGCGCACGCTGCCGATCAGCGGCACCTTCACACCCGTGCAGCGCAAGGTCTACGACGCGGTGTACGAAGCCCAGGAAGCGGGCATGGCCACCGTCAAGCCGGGCGCCGCGTACCGCGACTTCCACGAGGCGTCCCAGCGTCACCTGGCGGCGCGGCTGGTCGACTGGGGCTTCATCGAGGGCCCCGCCGACCGGGCGTACGAACTCGGCCTCCAGCGCCGCTTCACCATGGCCGGCACCGGTCACATGCTCGGCCTGGACGTCCACGACTGCGCGCAGGCGCGGAACGAGGAGTACGTCGACGGTGTGCTGGAGCCGGGCATGGTGCTGACCGTCGAGCCCGGTCTTTACTTCCAGCCGGACGATCTCACCGTGCCCGCGGAATGGCGCGGCATCGGCGTCCGGATCGAGGACGACCTGGTCGTCACCGACGACGGCCACGAGAACCTGTCGGCCGGCCTGCCGCGGTCCGCGGACGAGGTCGAGGCGTGGATGGCCCGGGTCGCGGGCTGAGTGGGACGGGGCACGAGGCCCGGTGCGGGGGACCCCGGCACCGGGCGCTCGGCCGGCCGGGCCGGGCAGGTTGTCCACAGGTTCGCCCGGTCGGGTCAGGGGTGTCGGCGGACGCCGCTAGGCTTCTTGAATGGCCCTTGCAGATGCTGCCCCCGAGATCTCCGACGTTGTGCGGGTGCTCCACCGCGTCTTCGGATACAGCTCCTTCCGGGGCGAACAGCAGGAGATCGTCGAGCAGGTCGTCAGCGGCGGCGACGCCCTCGTCCTGATGCCGACCGGCGGCGGCAAGTCGCTCTGCTACCAGATCCCGGCGCTCGTCAGAGACGGCACGGGCGTCGTGATCTCGCCGCTCATCGCGCTGATGCAGGACCAGGTGGACGCACTCACGGCCCTCGGGGTGCGCGCCGGATTCCTCAACTCGACGCAGGACCCGTACGAGCGGCAGGCGGTCGAGCAGGCCTTCCTCGCCGACGAGCTGGACCTGCTCTACCTGGCTCCCGAGCGGCTGCGCACCGAAGGGACGCAGCGGCTGCTCGACCGGGGCAAGGTGTCGCTCTTCGCGATCGACGAGGCGCACTGCGTGGCCCAGTGGGGTCACGACTTCCGGCCCGACTACCTCGCGCTGTCCATGCTGCACGATCGCTGGCCCAAGGTGCCGCGGATCGCGCTGACCGCGACGGCCACCGAGGCCACCCACGCCGAGATCGCCTCGCGGCTGGGCCTGGAGGACGCCCGGCATTTCGTCGCCAGTTTCGACCGGCCGAACATCCAGTACCGGATCGTCCCCAAGAACAACCCGCTCAAGCAGCTGCTGGAGCTGATCCGCACCGAGCACGAAGGGGACGCCGGAGTCGTCTACTGCCTCTCTCGGGCGTCGGTGGAGAAGACCGCGGCCTTCCTGGTGGAGCAGGGGATCGACGCCGTGCCGTACCACGCCGGCATGGACGCCCGTACGCGCGCGGCGAACCAATCGCGCTTCCTGCGGGAGGACGGGGTCGTGGTGGTGGCCACGATCGCCTTCGGCATGGGCATCGACAAGCCGGACGTGCGCTTCGTGGCCCATCTCGACCTGCCGAAGTCGGTCGAGGGCTACTACCAGGAGACCGGCCGGGCCGGCCGCGACGGGGAGCCGGCCACGGCGTGGCTGGCGTACGGCCTGCAGGACGTGGTCCAGCAGCGCAAGCTCATCGACGGCTCCGAGGGCGACGAGGCGCACCGCCGCGCGCTCGCCATGCACCTGGACGCCATGCTCGCCCTGTGCGAGACGATCGACTGCCGCCGGGTGCGGCTGCTGGCGTACTTCGGACAGTCGGGCGAACCGTGCGGCAACTGTGACACCTGTCTGACCCCGGGCGAGTCCTGGGACGGGACGGTCGCGGCGCAGAAGCTGCTGTCCACGGTGTGGCGCCTGGCGAAGGAACGGCGGCAGAAGTTCGGCGCCGGCCAGATCATCGACATCCTGCAGGGCAAGAAGACGGCCAAGGTCATCCAGTTCGACCACGACGCGCTGTCGGTGTTCGGCGTCGGGGCGGATCTGAGCACCGCGGAGTGGCGCGGCGTCGTGCGCCAGCTGCTGGCGCAGCGTCTCCTGGCCGTGGAGGGCGACTACGGGACGCTGGTGCTGACGGAGGACAGCGGCGAGGTGCTGGGAGGCCGCCGCAGCGTCCCCATGCGGAAGGAGAAGGCGGCCGCCGGTCCCTCTCGCAAGGAGTC
Source organism: Streptomyces sp. NPDC059875 (assembly GCF_042731085.1). Classification (NCBI taxonomy): domain Bacteria; kingdom Bacillati; phylum Actinomycetota; class Actinomycetes; order Kitasatosporales; family Streptomycetaceae; genus Streptomyces; species Streptomyces sp. NPDC059875. The sequence goes on along the minus strand of NZ_JBHWJZ010000020.1, from coordinate 141,882 downwards.
CGGTTCGCGCTCGGGGAAGAGCGCCCGCGTGCCGGTGGACCTGCCGGCCGCCGCCGTGCCGGTCTTCGAGGCCCTGCGCGCCTGGCGGGCCGCGACGGCGCGCGAGCAGGGCGTGCCGGCGTATGTCGTCTTCCACGACGCGACGCTGCGGGAGATCGCGACCCTGCACCCCGCGACGGCCGAGGAGCTGGCCACCGTCGGCGGCGTGGGGGAGGCCAAGCTCACCAAGTACGCCCAAGGCGTCCTCGACACCCTGGCCGAGTGCAATGCCCCCGAGCCGCCCGCCGCCCCCGAGCCGCCCGCCTCGGACGAGCCGCCCACCGCGGACGAACCGCCCTTCTGGGACGAGGAGATGGACCCGCCCGGGGACGACTGGTAAGGGTCAGATGACGCCGCGGATCGCCGCCTCGAACCCTGCCACGTGACCCGCGGCGAGGGCTTCGGCCTTCTCCGCATCGCGGTCGATGATGGCGCGCAGCAGGGGCCCGTGCTCGTGCACGTGCCCCGCCAGGCCCGGCAGCCGGTCGATGAACAGGCACCAGATCCGTGTGGCCAGGTTGTCGTACCTGACCAAGGTGTCCTCGAGGTAGGGATTGCGGGTGGCGGCGTAGATGGCACGGTGCACGGCCATGTCCAGCCGGATCAGGTCCGCGCCGGCGTCGGAGGTGTCCGACAGCCGGGCCAGCAAACGGTCGAGTGCATCGCGGTCCGCCTCGCCGGCGCGCCGGGCCGCCAGGGCGGCGGCGAGCGGCTCGAGCTGCTGACGTACCTCTGAGATGTGGCCGAGATCGGCGATCTGCACCTCGGTGGCGAAGGTCCCGCGCCGGGGGTAGGCCACGATGAGGCGTTCGTGCTCCAGCCGCTTCAGAGCCTCCCGGACCGGGGTGCGCCCGAAGCCGAGTTCGGCGGCGATCCGCTCGTCATTGATGGGCTCTCCCGGGCGGATCCGGAGGGTGACCAGGCGGTCCGAGATGGCGCGATAGGCCTGGTCGGCCAGGGTTCCACCGCCTTGGCCGGCGACGGTCGAAGAGCTCACTCCGCATCCCTCCCTTGACGCGGCCAGATCCGCACTCCTAGTGTATCGCAACAGAAAATTGATATATCAGTCGTCGTTCAGTTCTCTCTCAAGGGAGTTCTCATGACTGCCCCCACCCCCGATCAGCGGGCGCCGCGATCCGCGGTTCTCGGCGTTCGGCTCGACGACTTCGACCCCGAGATCGCCACGGCGATCCGGGCGGAGCTGGCTCGGCAGCGCGACACTCTGGAGATGATCGCGAGCGAGAACTTCGCGCCGCTCGCGGTCATGCAGGCCCAGGGCTCGGTGCTGACCAACAAGTACGCCGAGGGCTACCCGGGGCGCCGCTACTACGGCGGCTGCGAACACGTCGACACCATCGAGCAGCTCGCGATCGACCGCGTCAAGCAGTTGTTCGGAGCCGAGGCCGCCAACGTGCAGCCCCACTCCGGCGCGCAGGCCAACGCGGCCGTCATGGCCGCCCTGCTGCAGCCCGGTGACACGCTGCTGGGGCTGGACCTGGCGCACGGCGGCCACCTCACCCACGGCATGCGGATCAACTTCTCCGGGCGCCTGTACGAGGTGGCCGCCTACCAGGTCAGCGAACTCGACCACCGCATCGACATGGAGCAGGTCCGCAAACTCGCCCACGAGCACCGGCCGAAGCTGATCGTGGCCGGCTGGTCGGCCTACCCCCGCCGGCTGGACTTCGCCGCCTTCCGGCGCATCGCGGACGAGGTCGGTGCGTACCTGATGGTGGACATGGCCCATTTCGCGGGCCTGGTCGCCGCCGGTCAGCACCCCTCGCCCGTGCCTCACGCGCACGTGGTGACCACCACCACGCACAAGACGCTCGGCGGCCCGCGCGGCGGTGTGATCCTCTCCACCGCCGAGCTCGCCAAGAAGATCAACTCCTCGGTGTTCCCCGGCCAGCAGGGCGGCCCCCTCGAACACGTCATCGCGGCGAAGGCCGTGGCCTTCAAGATGGCCGCCCAGCCGGAGTTCGCCGACCGTCAGCGCCGCACCCTGGAAGGAGCCGCGATCCTGGCCCGGCGGCTGCTGGCCGAGGACACCAAGGCCGCCGGAGTCAGCGTGCTGACCGGAGGCACGGACGTGCACCTGGTCCTGGTCGACCTGCGGAACTCCGAACTCGACGGCCGGCAGGCCGAGGACCGGCTGCACCAGGTCGGCATCACCGTCAACCGCAACGCCGTCCCCTTCGACCCGCGCCCGCCGATGGTCAGCTCCGGCGTCCGCATCGGCACCCCCGCCCTGGCCGCCCGCGGCTTCGGGGCGGAGGAGTTCACCGAGGTCGCCGACATCATCGCCACGGCCTTCCTGCCCGGCTTCGACGAGGAGGTGGCCGCCGCACTGCGCGAGCGCGTACGGGCCCTGACCGACCGCTTCCCGCTGTACCCCGTCGATCCGCGGCCCGCGGCCCAGGAGGCCGGTCAGTGATGCACCCGTACGACACCACCCCCGCCATGGCCGGGGACGCCCTGCCGGACCACCCCGACTTCCTGTGGCGCAACCCCGACCCCAAGCCGTCCTACGACGTCGTCATCGTCGGCGGCGGCGGACACGGCTTGGCCACCGCCTACTACCTGGCCAAGAACCACGGCATCACCGACATCGCGGTCCTGGAGAAGGGATGGCTCGCGGGCGGCAACATGGCCCGGAACACGACCATCATCCGCTCCAACTACCTGTGGGACGAGAGCTCCGGCATCTACGAGCACTCGCTGAAGCTGTGGGAGACCCTCGAAGAGGACCTCGACTACCCCATCCTCTTCAGCCGGCGCGGCGTCCTGAACCTCGCCCACAGCCTGCAGGACATCCGCGACAGCAAGCGCCGTGTCTATGCCAACCAGCTCAACGGCATCGACGCCGAATGGCTGGAGCCGGACGAGGTCGCCAAGGTCTGTCCCATCGTCAACGTCTCACCCGACGTGCGGTATCCGGTGCTGGGCGCCACCTACCAGCCGCGTGCGGGCATCGCCAAGCACGACTACGTCGCCTGGGGCTTCGCACGCAGGGCGAACGACTACGGCATCGACCTGATCCAGGACTGCGAAGTCACCGGCCTCGACATCCAGGGCGGCCGCGTGACCGGCGTACGGACCACGCGTGGCCGCATCGCCGCCGGCAAGGTCGCACTCGCGGCCGCGGGACACTCCTCCGTACTGGCCTCCATGGCCGGACTGCGGCTTCCCCTGCAGAGCCACCCGCTGCAGGCGCTGGTCTCGCAACTGCTGGAACCGGTGCACCCGACCGTGGTGATGTCGAACGCCGTGCACGTGTACGTCTCCCAGGCCCACAAGGGCGAGCTCGTCATGGGCGCCGGCATCGACAGCTACAACGGCTACGGACAGCGCGGCGCGTTCCACATCCTCGAACGCCAGATGGCCGCCGCGCTGGAGCTCTTCCCGGTCTTCGCCCGCGCCCACATGCTGCGCACCTGGGCCGGCATCGTCGACGTCACTCCGGACGCCTCTCCCATCGTCGGTCCGACCCCCGTCGAGGACCTGTACCTCAACTGCGGCTGGGGAACCGGCGGCTTCAAGGCCACACCGGGCGTCGGCTGGTGCTACGCGCACACCATCGCCACCGGCGAACCGCACCCCTACAACGCGCCTTTCACCCTCTCCCGCTTCACCACCGGCGCCCTGGTCGACGAGCACGGCGCCGCCGCCGTCGCCCACTGACCGCCGCCCGACCAAGGAGATCGACATGCAGCTCATAGCCTGCCCCTGGTGCGGTGAGCGCGAGGAGGTCGAGTTCCACTACGGCGGACAGGCGCACGTCGCCTACCCCGAGGACCCGTACGCGCTCGATGACGAGCAGTGGGCCCAGTACGTCTTCTTCCGCGACAACCCCAAGGGTCCGTTCGCCGAGCGGTGGGTGCACTCGGCCGGCTGCCGGCGCTGGTTCAACGCCCTGCGCGACACCGTCACCCACGAGTTCCTCACGGTCAAGGGCCAGGAGGCCGGCTGATGAACAACCCGTTCCGTGTCCTCGGCCACGGTCACATCGACCGCGACACCACCCTCTCCTTCACCTTCAACGGCACCGCCTGCACCGGGCATCCCGGCGACACCCTCGCCTCGGCCCTGCTGGCCAACGGGGTGCACCACGTGGCCGACAGCATCACGTACCGACGGCCGCGCGGTGTTCTGGCCGCCGGAGCCGAAGAGCCCAACGCGCTCGTGCAGATCGAAGCGCCCTTCCCCGAGCCCACGCTCACGGCCACCACCGTGGAGCTCTACGAGGGCCTCGTCGCACGGGGGCTGTCCGGCCTGGGCCGGCTGAGCAGCCGGCCGGACCCCGCCCGTTACGACACCATGCACGCCCACTGCGACATCCTGGTCGTCGGCGCCGGCCCGGCCGGCCTCGCCGCCACACTGGCGGCCGCCCGGGCCGGCGCCCGTGTCGTTCTCGTCGACGAGCTTCCCCGGCCCGGCGGTTCGCTGCTCGGCACCCAGGAACGGCTCGACGGGGCACCCGCGACCGCATGGGTCGGCGATGTCCTCGCGGAGATCGACGCCTGCGCCGACGTACGGGTACTGCAGCGCACCACCGCGTTCGGGTGCTACGACGACGGACTCGTCCTGGCCCTGGAGAAGCGCACGGATCACCTCGGCGCCGCGGCGCCCGCCCACGTCTCGCGGCAGCGGATCTGGCGCATCCGTGCCCAGCAGGTCGTCTTCGCCACCGGCGCGTACGAACGGCCGGTCGCCTTCGACGACAACGACCGCCCCGGGGTCATGCTGGCCGGCTCGGCGCGCACCTACCTCAACCGCTTCGGCGTCCTGGCCGGCCAGCGCGCCGTCGTGTTCACCACGAACGACAGCGCCTATCCGGCAGCGCTCGAACTGGCCGACGCGGGTCTGCGGATCGCCGCGGTGATCGACGCCCGCGAGGAGGTGCCGGCGCACTGGCGCGGCCCGTGCGACGAGCGAGGCATCGACGTACGCCCGGGCCACGTCGTCACCGGAACCAGCGGCATCGAACGCGTCTCCCGCGCCCACGTCGCGGCCTTCGGCCAGGGACGCCTCGGCGACCGGCAGGGGATCGAGTGCGATCTGCTGCTCGTCTCCGGTGGCTGGAACCCGGCCGTGGCTCTCTTCAGCCAGGCCCGCGGCAGCCTGAGTTACGACGCCGGGATCGGCGCCTTCGTGCCCGCGCAGGCGCAGGCGCCGGACCGTATCCGTACCGCGGGAGCGGCGAGCGGCACCTTCACCCTCGCCGGCTGTCTGGCCGACGGCGCGGACGCCGCCCGGCGGGCCCTGTCGGCCGTCGGCAGGACCGGTGGGACGATCGCCCTGCCGGCCACCGACCCGCTCCCGGACGCGGCACCCGGCCGGGTGCTGTGGCGGGTTCCGAGCCCCCAGGACGGCCCGGACGGCTCGCACCAGTTCGTCGACCTGCAACGCGACGCCCGCGTCTCCGACGTCCTGCGGGCCACCGGAGCAGGCCTGCGGTCGGTGGAACACGTCAAGCGCTACACCACGATCGGCACCGCCCACGACCAGGGCCGCACCTCGGGCGTGATGACCTCGGGCATCGTCGCCGAGGCGCTCGGGGTGGACGTCGCCGAGCTCGGCACCACCCGTTTCCGTCCGCCCGCCGTGCCGGTGTCCTTCGCCGCCCTCGCCGGGCGCAACCGCGGGGAGCTGTTCGATCCGGTCCGGGTGACCGCGCTGCACCCCTGGCACATCGAGCACGGCGCCCTGTTCGAGGACGTCGGCCAGTGGAAGCGTCCCTGGTACTACCCGCGGGCCGGCGAGGCCATGGACGAGGCGGTGCTGCGCGAGTGCCGGGCGGCCCGCACGGGCGTCGCGATGATGGACGGCTCCACGCTCGGCAAGATCAATGTGCAGGGTCCGGATGCCGGTGTGCTCCTCGACCGGCTCTACACGAACATGATGAGCACGCTCAAGGTGGGCCGGATCCGCTACGGCGTCATGTGCGGCGTCGACGGCATGGTCATGGACGACGGCACCGTGATCCGGGTGGCCGAGCAGGAGTTCCTGCTGACCACCACCACCGGCAACGCGGCCAGGGTCCTCGCATGGATGGAGGAATGGCTGCAGACCGAGTGGCCCGACCTGCGCGTGCATCTGACCTCCGTCACCGAACACTGGGCGACCATCCCCCTGGTCGGCCCGCGCTCCCGCGACGTGCTGGCCCTCGTGGCCCCCGGCATGGACGTCGACAACGAGGCCTTCCCCTTCATGTCCTGGCAGGACGCCACCGTCGCCGGCATCCCGGCGCGGGTGTGCCGCATCAGCTTCTCCGGTGAACTCGCCTACGAGATCAACGTGCCCGCCTGGGACGGCATCAGCGTGTGGAAGGCCCTGTACGAGGCAGGCAGCGCGTTCGGTATCACCCCGTACGGCACCGAGACGATGCACGTGCTGCGCGCCGAGAAGGCGTACCCGATCATCGGGCAGGACACCGACGGCACCGTCACCCCGCAGGACCTGGGCATGTCGTGGGTCGTGTCCAAGAAGAAGCCGGACTTCATCGGCAAGCGGTCCTTCTCCCGCGAGGAGAACCGGCGCGGCGACCGCAAGCAACTGGTGGGCCTGCTGCCGGCCGACGAGCGGGTCCTCCTGCCCGAAGGCGCCCAGATCATCGCCACCAGCAGCATTCCGGCGCCACCGGTGCCGATGCTGGGTCATGTCACCTCCAGCTACCGCAGCGACACCCTGCGGCGGACGTTCGCCCTCGCCCTGGTGCGCTCGGGAACCGCGCGCATCGGCGAGACCCTCTACGTCCCGCTGGACGGCCGGACCGTCCCCGTGACCGTGACCGACCCCGTGCTCTTCGACAAGGAGGGAACTCGCCGTGACGGTTGAGACGCCCACACGCTTCAGCCCGCTCGCCGCCTGGCAGGACACCCTGGCGCAGCTGCCCACCGGACTGCACGCGAGGGAACTGCCCTTCCTCACCCAGCTCACCCTGCGCCTGCGGCCCGGCAGCACGGCGGCCCAGGCCGTCGAGGCCTCCTTGGGGATCACGCTGCCGGGCCCGCTGCGCGCCGAGATGTCCGGCGACGTCGAGGTGCTGTGGATGGGCCCGGACGAATGGCTGCTGGTGGCCCCCGAAGGCCGGCAGCACGAGCTCGTCGCGCGGCTCCGGTCGGCCATCGGCGACGAGTTCGCCACCGTCACCGACGTCTCGGCGCAGCGCACCACTCTGGCGCTGTCCGGGCACCTCGTCCGCACGGTGCTGGCCCAGGGCTGTGCCATCGACCTGGATCCGCGGGTGACACCCGTCGGCTCGTGCCTGACGACGCTGCTGGCACAGGCCCCGGTCACCCTCGTGGTACGGGGAGAAGCGGCCGCCGACGTGTGGCTGCTGGTCCGCTCCTCGTTCGCGTCCTATCTGGCCACCTGGCTCGTCGACGCCTGCACGGAGTACCGGGGAGGCACCGGATGAGCCCCGGCGTCCTCGACATGTCCAAGGGCGGCAGCGGCCTGGGGGAGTGACGGATCCGGTCGGCTCGACATCCGGTGTGCCACGCCTGGTCGGTCGCCGACGGGCGGGATACTGCGGCCATGAGGGTAGCGGTGATGACAGCCGGTCGCGAGGAGACGTAGCGCCGTACACCGGGCTCGGGCACGGGCTCATGAAGGCAGGGCATGAGGTGACGCTGGTCAGCCACGCGTGCTTCGCATCACTCGTGGCCTCCGCCGGCCTGGGATTTCACCCACTACCCGTCGATCCCCGCGCGGAGTTGGCCTCCGCGCGGGGCCAGGTCATGCAGCGCAGCGTCACCGGCGTGGGGAAACTCGCTCATCTCGTCGCCATGGCGAGGGCGGTGGTGGGCCGGATGGCCGGTGATCTGCTGCAGGCCGCGCAGGTCAGTGATGTCGTGCTGGTGTCCAGCTCGTTGGGACCGTTGGGTCACACCATCGCTCAGGGTCTGGGTCTGCCCAGCATGGGCGTGTTCCTCCAACCGCTCGCCCCGACAAGGGAGTTCCCGCCTGCGGTGACCGGAACACGTTCGTGGGGAGCGACCGGGAACCGGCTCGCCGGGCATGCCGTCAACGCCGCGGTCGACCACATCTTCGCCGACGCCGCCCGTGCTCTCCGGACCCGACTCGGCCTGCCCCCTGCCCGCACGTACACCGCCCGCAGGACACGAGAACGGGGATGGCCGGTCTTCCACGGATTCAGCCGGCTGGTCGTGCCCCGACCGCGCGACTGGCGTCCTGGACTGGACGTCACGGGCTACTGGTGGCCGAACGACCCGCCGCAGGCCGAGCTGCCGGCACGCCTGCGGGACTTTCTGGACTCCGGCCCGCCACCGGTCTACGTCGGCCTCGGCAGCGCCACCGTGCCCGAACCCGAGCGTCTGAGTGGCACCGTGGTGCGTGCCCTGCGCGCGGCCGGACTTCGGGGCGTGATCCAACGTGGCTGGGGTGGACTGCACGCCGACGGCGACGACGTCATCACCATCGACGAGGTACCCCACTCCCTGCTCTTCCCGAGGATGGCGGCGATCGTCCATCACGCGGGCGCCGGCACCACCGCCGCGGCCCTGCGGGCCGGGGTTCCCGCCGTGCCCGTGCCGGTTCAGTTCGACGCGGCGTTCTGGGCCTCCCGCTTGGCCGCGGTCGGCGTGGCTCCTCGACCGGTCCCGCTCCGCGGCCTCACATCGGAGGCCTTGACCGCCGCACTCGGAGAGGTGACCAGGGAGCCGATCTACCGCCGGCGTGCCCAGGCGCTGGCCGAGGGGATCAGGAGCGAAGACGGCGTCGCACCGGTCGCCTCCGCTCTGGACCGACTCGACCGCATCTGACGATCGGCCAGGCGCTGCCCCCCCCGTGAGCCCCGTACGGAGCGCCGGGGGGTGCGGCGCTCCGTACGGTCGCTCTCTCAGCCCGCGATGCGCCCGGTCGCCGCGTCCGCGACCGGAGTGCCGAAGTCCGGGGTGCCGTCGGCGTTCCACTTGAGGATTTGGACGCGGGTGTGCCGGTTCGGGTCGTTCAGCGGGTCGCCGGTGATCTCCTTGTACGAGCGGGCGTGGTAGACGAGGACGTCGGTGCGGCCGTCCTCGGCGACGGTGAACGAGTTGTGGCCGGGGCCGTACTGGTGTGTGGTGTCGCTGCTGGTGAAGACCGGGGCCGGGGACTTCGTCCAGGACGCCGGATCCAGCAGGTCGCTGCCGGCGCCGGCGGTCAACAGGCCCATGCAGTAGTTGCTGTCGGTGGCGCTCGCCGAGTACGTCATGAAGACACGGCCGTTGCGGGCGATCACGGAGGGGCCCTCATTGACCTTGAAGCCGCGGGTCTCCCAGTCGTACGTCGGGGAGGACAGCCGGACCGGCCGGCCGCTGATCGTCCAGGGGTTCGCCATCGGGGCGATGTAGACGTTGGTGTTGTTGTCGATCCCCGGCTCGTGCTGCGCCCACGTCAGGTAGCGGACGCCGCGGTGCGTGAAGGTGGAGGCGTCCAGCGCGAAGGTGTCCCAGTCCGTCGTCAGCTGCCCCTTCTCCGTCCACGTCCCCTGGAACGGGTCCGGGTGGGCGTTCTCCAGGACGTACATCCGGATCTTCCAGATGTCGTCGGCCCGGCCGGCCGCGAAGTAGAGGTACCAGCGGCCGTCGATGCGGTGGAGCTCCGGAGCCCAGATGTGGGCGCCCATCTCGCCGGTGGCGTGCTTGCGCCACAGCACGGCCTCGTCGGCCCGGGACAGACCCCGCAGGGTCCGGGAACGACGCAGGACGATGCGGTCGTACTCCGGCACGGTGGCGGTGAAGTAGTAGTGGCCGTCGGTGTGCCGGTGGATGTGCGGGTCGGCGCGCCGCGCCACCAGCGGGTTGGCGTACCGGGCGGCCGCCGCGGCCGGGCCTTCGGCGGCCCGGGCCATGGCGGGCAGGCCCGCCGTCGTGCCCAGGGCCAGCGCCCCCGCAAGCACCCCTCGGCGGCTGAGATCGGTGTGGTTCACGGTGTTCTCCTCACTGGGACTCACTGGGACTCACTGGGACTCACGGCCGAGGCGGACCTGTCGCCTTGATCCGCATGAAGGTGATCGAGTGGGGCGGGAAGGTGTACGTGAAGGTGGTGTCGACACCGTCGATCGTCGACCGCCTCGGCCTGATCGGCTGCGACGAGGACGTGTTCTCCGCTGTGGGGTCGCCCTGCAGTGTGGTCAGGCGGGCGACCGGCGCGACGTCGGTCTCCCGGCCGAGGTCGATCCGCGTACGGGCGGCGGCGTCCTGCGCGTTGACGACCTTGACGATCAGCTCACCGGTGGCCCGGTCGCGGGTGACCACCTGACGGAACGGCTCGGCCGCCTTGTCGTCGGTGAAGCTGCCCCACTGCTTGCCGTCCAGGAACAGCGTGACGTGCCGTCCGCGGACCTCGATCCGCACGTCGTACGCGCGCCCGCTCTCGATCGTCGTGGTGTCCTCGACCATCGTCTGCTTGGCGCCGCCGACGGTCTTCTCCACGGCCGAGCGGGTGTTGCCCCAGCCTCCGAGGTTCCACCAGTAGTGGTTCCCGGTGTCCTTCACGCCGAAGGCGATCAGGAAGCCCTCGCGCCCGGACCGCTTGGTGGCCCGCACCCGTAGGTCGTAGTCCTGCCACCGCGGGTCCCCGGCGGTGACCAGCGTGTTCTCGGCCGTGGTGTCGGACTGCACGTACGCGCCGTCCTCCACGGCCCATGCACCGCGGCCCGCGGCACGCGACCACTGGTCGTCGCCGCCCGAGAAGTCGTCGCCGAACAGGGCACGGCCGTCCGGCGCGGTGACCGTGACGTCGTCGTACGCGGCGCCGGTGGCCCACGTCGACAGTCCGACGGCACCGCCGATGGGGGTGACGGCGGCGGGCGTGCGGGACGCCTCGCTGGGGACGACGTGGTCCCCGACGTTGGTCATGAACAGCTTCTGCGTCTCGTAGCTGGTCGACCCCCACGACCTCTGGTTGTCGAACCAGATCATGTCGGGGCGCCACTGGACGGAATCCGTGCGTGCGAGCAACGGGGCGTAGGACGCCAGCTCGACGACATCGGCGTTCCGCTCGAGTCCCGTCATGTAGGCCGCCTCGGCCAGCGCGTTGGAGAAGCGGTTGTCGAGGGACGCGTACTCGCCGAGGAACACCTTCGGGCCCTGGCGGTCGTAGGAGTCGTAGCGCTCGTTGTTCTCCAGGAACCACTGCGGGCTGTTGTAGTAGTGCTCGTCGACGAGCTCCACACCGGCCGCCCGGTTCCGCTCCCAGAGGCGGTCGAAGGTCGGGCCGGCGTCGTCGGGGCCCGAATTGCCGACCACCGTGATCCGGGGGTACTCGGCCTCGATCGCCGTGCGGAACGCGGTGAAGCGCTCGAAGTACTCGTCGGGGAGGTTCTCCTCGTTGCCGACCGCGAGGTGGGTCAGGCCGAACGGCTTCGGGTGCCCCATCTCGGCCCGCTTCGCGCCCCAGGGGGAGGTCACCGGGCCGTTGGCGAACTCGATCAGATCGAGGGTGTCCTGGATGTGCCGCCGCAGCAGCTCGGGGTCGTCGGTCGCCCGATTCTGCCCGCACCCGGTGACGAGTGCGGGCACGACCGGCAGGGGCATGGCGCCGATGTCCTCGGCGAACTGGAAGTACTCGAAGTACCCCAGGCCGTAGGACTGGTTGTAACCCCAGAAGTTGGCGTTGGTCGCCCGCTGCTCGACCGGTCCGATGGTGTCCTTCCACTGGTAGGACCGGCGCCGCTCCCAGCCCGGCGCCTCGTACGCCTCGTGGCTTCCGGTGTTGACCAGACAGCCGCCGGGGAACCGCAGGAAGCCCGGCTTCAGGGCGGCGACCTTCTCGGCGAGATCCTTGCGCAGCCCGTTCGGGCGGCCGCGGAACGTCTCCCGGGGGAAGAGCGAGACCATGTCGAGCCGGACCGTGCCGGAGCCGCCCGCGGTCACGGTGAGCCGGCCGGTCGCGCTCGAGGTGCGAGCGGTGAGCGTGCCGGTGTACTTGGTCCAGCGGTCTCCGCGCACCGCGATGCGCAGGGGGTCGGCGACAGCCGTCTCTCCGGAGGCGTCCCGCAGGCCGACCGTCAGGGCTGTGCCGGAGGAGCGGTCGGTGCGCGCCCATACGGAGAAGTCGTACTTCTCGCCCGCGCGCACCGTGATGCCGGCGGCGTGCCCGGAGTTGGCCACACCGAACCCGGCTCTCGTACCTCCCTGGCCGTCGAGGCTCAGCCGTAAGTGGCGTCGGTTGTGCTCCGCCAGGCGGCCGTCGTCGTCCACGACATCGGCGGTGCCCGTCGCACCGCCGCTCGCGGTCGGGGTCCACGCGGTCATCGGGGTGTACGAGCGGTGGTCCGCGGCGGCGTACTCGAAGGACCGGTTCTGCACCAGCTCGGCGTACAGGCCGCCGTCGGCCGCATGGTTGATGTCCTCGAAGAAGACGCCGTACATCGTGTCGTCGATGGCCGGGCCGGTGGCGGCCGGGTCGACGGTGAGCGAGTAGTCGACCGCGGCCGCGTCCGCTGCCGGCGCGCTGGACGCCGTGGCGGGGAGCGGGAGCAGCGTCGCGGCGAGCAGGACGCTCAGGGTGGGGGCGAGCCTCGACCGGCTGCGCGGTCTGCCGAGTGCCATGGTGCGTCTCCCTCAAGTGGTTCGAAATATCGGACAACGTCTGGTATTTCGCTCGCCGAAGAATGTCGGTCTCGGTGACGTCACGTCAACACCCATGAAATCCGGGAGAGATGGGCGGTGTACGGACCGTTGACACGCTCCCCGAAGCGTCATTACGGTCACGCCACGATTTCGAACGCATGTCGAAATTTCGAACGTGCCACCTCGAGGAGTCGCGGACATGACAATCAGCAGGCGTACGGTGATGGCGGCGGGCGCCGCCGGAGTGGCGGCCGCCGCCACGGGGGCGGGCCCGGTGTTCGCCGCGGGCAGCGCGGAACAGGCAGGCGGCCGGCCGGTGAGGGAGCTCTTCGGGACCCTGGCCGACGGGACGCGCATCCACCGTTGGACGGTCGCCGCAGGCGGCACCCGGCTGCGCGTGCTGTCGTACGGCGGCATCGTCCAGTCCCTCGAAATCCCCGACCGGCACGGGCGGTACGCCAATGTGTCGCTGGGCTTCGACCGCCTCGAGGACTACGTATCGAGCAGCCCGTACTTCGGCGCGATCATCGGCCGCTACGGAAACCGCATCGCGGGCGGTGCGTTCACCCTCGACGGGAACACGTACCGACTCCCCGTCAACGACGGCCCGAACAGCCTGCACGGCGGGGACAAGGGCTTCGACAAGCAGGTGTGGGACGTCGAGCCGTACGCGCAAGGACGGGACACCGGCCTCACGCTGCGCCGTGTCAGCGCGGACGGCGAGATGGGTTACCCCGGCACGCTGCGGGTCCGGGTCGACTACGTCCTCACGCCGCGCGGCGACTTCCGCGTCCAGTACGAGGCCACGACGGACAGGACCACGGTCGTGAACCTCACCAACCACACGTACTTCAACCTGGCGGGAGAGGGCGAAGGCAGCGTCCTCGACCACACCCTGAGGATCGCCGCGTCCCGCTGCACCCCTGTCGACTCCACCCTCATCCCCACCGGCGAACTCGCCGGGGTCGCGCACACCCCCTTCGACTTCCGCAGCGCCAAGCCGATCGGCCGGGACATCCGCGAGGGGCACCCGCAGCTCCTCTTCGGCCGCGGCTACGACCACAACTTCGCGCTCGACAAAGGCCTCACCGAAGCCCCGCAGCGCGTGATCACCGTGGCGGAGCCCGTCTCCGGCCGCGTGATGCACATCGCGACGACCGAGCCGGGCGTACAGTTCTACAGCGGCAACTTCCTGGACGGCACGCTGGCGGGCACGTCAGGGAAGGTCTACCGCCAGGGCGACGGCTTCTGCCTGGAGACCCAGCACTTCCCCGACTCGCCCAACCAGCCGTCGTTCCCGTCGACGGTGCTGCGCCCGGGGCAGACCTACCGCTCGACGACGGTGCACTCCTTCGCCGCCCGCTGACGCGCCGGATCCTGAGCCGTGGCACGGAAGCCTTCAAGCCGGTCGTCGACCCCGGCCGCGGCGCGGGCGCAGTGACCTCACTCGGCTGCGAAACCGGCCCCTGCCACCCACTGCCCGAGTTCCCCGGCGACGGCCGCGCGCTGCTCGGCCGTCGCCGGGGCGGCGCTCACCAGCGCGAAGTGCACTCCCTCGGGGGCGCCTGCGAGGAGGATCCGCCGGGCGTTCGTGCCGCCGGGCTCGGGAGCGACCGTGATCGGTCCGGCGCCACCGGGGCCGGTCACCGTGCCGAGGTCCGAGACGACGGTGGTGGTGGCGGGATCGAAGCCCGCCGGCAGATGCAGCTCGGTCGGCGCGCTCGCACCGCTGCCACGCCAGACCAGCACACCGTACGGAAGGTCCGAGCCGACCAGCCGCGCCAGCCCCGGCATGGCCGACGGCACCTGACTCCACGTCAGCGTCTTTCCCGCGTCCCGTGAACGGTCTTCGTAGAGGAACGCGAGCGTACGACCGGCGACCGCGCTCGGATACAGGCGGTCGACGAGTCGTGCGTCCTGGCGGAGCCGGGGGACGCCCGTGTCGTCGAGACGTACGGCGGAGAGGTCCTCGTCGTTCCAGGCGTCGCCCTCGGTACGGATCTTCTGCGGGTTGTCGTTCATCGCCTCGTGATGGCGGCCGCTGTAGATGTCCCACTGCCACTGCGTGGAGGAGAGCACGGGCCCGGCGCCGGCCGGGTTCTCCCACCAGGTGCGGCCGCCGAGTCCACTGTCGAGCGCCTGGTACTGGGCCTTGAGGACGGACAGCGCCTTGTCGGACGAGGTACCGGTGAGCGGGTGACCGAACTCGCTGACAACGGCCGCGGTGTGGAGGGCGGTGGACCGCTCGCGCACGGCGTTGAAGTCCCGGGCGTACTCACCGTCCTTCGCCTTCGTCAGGTTGAAGAAGCCGGACATCCGCGCCTGGTCGTAGAAGTGTGTGTTGAACACATAGCGCGGCCCCAGGGCGCCGACCCCGTCGAGGCCGCCGGGCTGCTTCATGAAGGAGAGGTTGGAGTTCCAGAACATGTTCGGCTCGACGAGCGCGGGCTTGCTCTGCCAGCCCGCCGCGTCCATGCGGGCCCTGAACTTCTCGTAGAACGGCCAGAGCAGACCCTGCTCCCAGCTCGCGCCGTCCTGTCCGCTCGCGTACTGCCCCGCGTAGGGCTCGTTGTAGGGGTCGAAGCCGACGATCCCGGCGAACTCGGCTTGGTCCAGGTGCCGGGCCAGGTACGTCATGGTCTTCTGCGCGGTGTCGAGAAAGGCGCCCTGGATGCCGTTCCGGTCCGTCCAGAAATCGCGCATGGCGTCCTTGACCGTCTGGTTCTGGGTGATGTTCTGACCCCAGTGGACGCAGATGCCGCAGAACTCCCGGGGGTAGCCGCCCGCTTGGACGACCCAGCGCGGTGCGCCGTCGCCCGAGTACCAGCTGCCCTTGTCGAAGACATGGCGCGAGAAGAGGTCCTGATGGAAGTCGGGGTACACGCGCAGCCCGACGGCCAGGAACTCTCGTATCTGCGCGGTCGCCTGCGCCAGATACGCCTCGTCCACGTGCCCGCGCACGGGCTCGGCCGCCGCCCACGACAGCAGGAACCGCACCGAGTTGGCCCCGCCCAGCTCGCGCGCCGCCCGGGCCGACTTCCGCGCGTCCTCGACACTGGCGAACGGCAGTCCGCCGTTCTCGGCGAGCTTGGTCTCGCCGGACACGTTGAAGCCGCGCAGGACCACTTCGCGACCGTGGCCGTCCACGAAGTGCGTGCCGATGACGGACAGTTCGGTGGCTCGCCCGTCGTACGAATCGGCCCCGGCGGCACCCGCCGGGGCACCGGCGGAGAGCGCCCAGGAGACGAGAGCGAGGAGCACCACGCCCCAAGCCCGTCGTCCGGAACGGTACGGCACACGTATCCCGTGGATCGCCATGACGTTCACTGTCAGGCAGATCTGACGAGTCGTCAATAAACAGTGGGTCCACGGTTGAACAGGCCTAGGCCGGCTGCGGGCGGATGGTGAGGATCTGCTGGGCGTGGCCGACGGGTCCGGCGACGTCGTGGAGGACGGTGCTGGTGACGCCGTGGCCGGTGGGGCCGAACACGACGGTGGTGTCGAGACCGGTCCAGCGCCCTTCGGGTCGGCGGTGGAGGTGGAGGGTCAGGTCGACGAGTGCCAAGGTGCTGTACGCCTCGCCGAGACGGCCCGTCACCCGGTGCAGAGGGAACGACAGCGCGTAGAAGGCGTGCCGGACGTTGACCATGAAGGCCGCGAGCGCGATCGACGCCGGCGGGGCCACCGCGACGACCAGGCCGATCAGCAGGAACTCGAACGAGCCGCCGAAGACGACCGCGGCGGAGAGGCCCGCCCACCACCAGTCCAGACCGGACTGAACGGCGAGCGCCCCGAAGGCGAGGCCGAGCGGAACGAACCCCAGGCCGACGGAGGCGGAGTCCCGGAACGCGGCCCGGGCGGCGGGGCCGGACTCACCCAGCCGCCGTTCCTCCGCCGCGTCAAGCGCCTGGAGGAGGTCGGCGTGATCACCGGATACCGGGCCGTCGTCGACGCCACGGCACTCGGACGCGGACTGGAGGTCCTCATCGACGTCGAGATCTACGCCCAGGACCGCAAGAGTTTCGAGGAGTTCGAGGCGACCGTCACCTCCTACGAGGAGGTCATCGCTGCGCCGGGCGTGCCTGTGGTGGCGCGGTCTCAGTGGGTGGGGTGCCATTCCGTGAGCAGGATGGTGGCGTCGTCGTTGAGGCGATGGTCCTGGTGGGTCATGAGGTTCTGGATCAGGCGGCGAAGGGCTTCGGGTGCGGGGTCGCCGGCTGCCATGGAGCGGATGACCGTATCGGTGAGGCGGGTTTCGCCGAACAGTTCGTTGTCGGTGGAGCGTGCTTCGGTGACACCGTCGCTGTAGAGAAGTACACGGTCTCCGGGCTCCAGCCGCGTTCGGTGCTGCACCGGGGACGTCTGGCTGTGGAATCCGAAGCCGAGGGGGAGTTGTACGGGTCTTTCCAGAGCGGCGGTCAGCACGTGACCGTCGCGGATCAGCAGGGGCGCGGGGTGGCCGCAGTTGACCCAGGTGAGCTCGCCTTGCACGGTGTCGAGGTTGGCGATGATCCCGGTCATCAGGCGGTTCGGGATCCATTGGCCGAGGGTGCGGTCGATGGTGGTGGCGATGTCCGGCAGGGTGCCGCCGGCGCGGCGGGTGGACCGGCAGGCGGCCAGGCCGACCGCGCTCGCCCCGCCTGCGGCGAGGTCGTGGCCCATGGCGTCCAGAAGTGCCAGGTGCAGGCTGCCGTTGGTGAAGCCGTGGTCGAAGGCGTCACCGCCGATGTCGTAGGCCGGCTCCAGCACGGCCGTCGACGTGGCCTGGCTGGTTCCGATCGACCTGGGCGGCAGGAACGCCCACAGCAGTTCGGCCTGGAGCGTCATGGGGCGGCTGCGACCTCTTTCGACGAGGAGGTCGTTGTGCGTGGTCTTGGAGATGACCAGCAGCGTGGCCAGGCTCGCCAGGGCCTTGCAGGAGTCCAGCCAGCCGGGATCCAGACCGGGTCCCGCTTCCATGACCCCGATGCGTTCGATCCCGTCGATCATCGGCAGCCAGGCTGTGGTGCCGTCATGGGCCG
Source organism: Streptomyces sp. NPDC059875 (assembly GCF_042731085.1). NCBI lineage: Bacteria > Bacillati > Actinomycetota > Actinomycetes > Kitasatosporales > Streptomycetaceae > Streptomyces > Streptomyces sp. NPDC059875. The sequence goes on along the minus strand of NZ_JBHWJZ010000020.1, from coordinate 124,241 downwards.
ACTGGACACGCTGGGTGCGGTAGGCCAGGCCGGCCATCGAGCCGTCGATGGCGAGTCTCTCGTCGTCATCCGCTGACGCCGCGGGCTTCGGTCGCGGGCCGGAGGTGTCGCGTCCGGGGAGCGCCACCAGCCGCGCCTGCTGTACGTCGGCCAGGTACAGACGGGCCCGCGTCGCCCCCAGACGCCGGGCGGCCTCGTCGATCAGGACGGGCACCTCACCGGCGGACGCGTCGTGCGACCGCTCCAGCACCCACGCCAGAACAGGCCCCACCCCACTTCCCGCCGGCTCGTCAGCTTTCACCGTAGGCCTCGGTCGTGTCGTCCCTCGTCGTCCTGCGGGGCGTACGCACCCGGAGCGATGAGTTTCATGTTCCTCACGACGATCGTAAGCGTCAGCGGGCGACTTCTCTCACCGACTGACTACGCGGAGTAACGACCGTTCCTCCCGTCAAGCGTTCAGAAGATGACGCGCGAGGCGGTCCTCTTGCGCCCGAGCGACGTCGCCGACTTCTCTCCCGGTCATCCGGCCCGACCGCTGCAGCATCACGCGGACCGAGGTCTGGAGGCCCCCACTGCCGGGCGCCCGGGGTGCCGGTGGGCCGAGCCCACGCCAGCCTGGAGGGAGTCCTCGTACGAACGACTGGGAGGGGCTCCTCGGTGGACCGACCTCGATGGCCCAACCTGCGCGGCCGGCTCGGGCGTGTGAAGGAGAGTGCGCGGGCGCTCCGCGAGCGTCGAGCGCGGCTCCAAGCCCAAGGGGAGACGGAGGACGACGGAGCGTGGGAGAACTCTCTTCCTCCTGAAACGCGACGCGGTGACGGCACCGGAACGCGCGGGCCCGCGGCGGCAGTGCCCTGGTCGGTGAGGGTCGCAGCGGAAGCCGGTTGGCGGTTCCTCGTGCTCGCCGCCACCCTCTGGGTGCTGATGCGGGTCATCGGGGCGGTACGGCTCGTCGTGCTCGCCTTCGTCGTCGCGCTCCTGGTCACCGCGCTGCTCCAGCCGACAGTGGCCCGGCTCCACCGGAGCGGACTCTCCCGGGGCCTGGCGACGGCGCTGACGGCGACCTGTGGGTTCGTGCTCCTCGGGCTGGTCGGATGGTTCGTCGTCTGGCAGGTGCTCGACAACCTCGGCAACCTCTCCGAACGCGTTCAGGAGGGCATCGACGAACTCAAGCAATGGCTGATCGACAGCCCGCTCCACGTCACCGAAGAGCAGATCAACGACATCGCCGACACCCTGAGCGACACCATCGGCACGAGTACGAGTGAGCTCACCTCCACCGGCCTCCAAGGCGTGACCGTGCTGGTGGAGGTGATCACCGGCCTGCTGCTTGCCATGTTCGCCACTCTCTTCCTGCTGTACGACGGCAAGCGCATCTGGCTGTGGACGCTCAGGCTGGTCCCCGCGGGAGCCCGCCCCGGCGTCGCGGGCGCGGGCCCGCGCGCCTGGCGGACACTCACCGCGTACGTGCGCGGCACCATGATCGACGCGGTCTTCATCGGGGTGGGCATCTACTTCCTCGGCGTGCCGCTCGCCGTCCCCATCGGCGTGGTGATCTTCCTGTCGTCCTTCGTGCCCCTCGTCGGTGCCGTCGTCTCGGGAGCCCTCGCGGTCGTCGTCGCGCTCGTCACCGAAGGGGTCTTCACCGCGCTGATGGCGCTCATGGTCGTCCTCGTGGTGCAGCAGATCGAAGGACACGTGCTCCAGCCGTTCATCCTTGGCCGGGCCGTCCGGGTCCACCCGTTGGCCGTCGTCCTGGCCGTCGCCACGGGCGGCACCGTCGCGGGAATCGGCGGGGCCGTCGTCGCGGTGCCGCTCGTCGCCGTGGGCAACACCGTCGTCGGGTCCCTCCGCGCCGATGCCGCCGCTCGCGCGAGGGACACCGCGCAGCAGGGCGTCGCCTCGGCGGGGGAGCAGCAGGCGAAGGGCGAGGACGGCACGGACCGCTGACCACTGGACCAACCAGTGGCGCGCGAGCACGCACGGCGGGCGGGAGAGGTGACCCCCGTCCTCGCTGGATCCGCGTGCCGGAGTCAAGCCGCACGGCGAGCCGGCGAATGCGTCAGTCCTGCCCGGGTAGGCGCGATGCACACCCTGGACGGGCTGCCGCACGAGGGACGCCGCCAGAAGCCGGGTCCCGTCACGGCCCCGCAGCGGATTCGCCATCAAGAACGCACACCGGCCAAGGAGTCACCATGCCTAGTGGATCCAGCGCCAAGCGTGAACGCCAGTACGAACACATCAAGGAGAGCGCCGAGCAGCGTGGCGAAAGCACCAAGCGGGCCAAGGAAATCGCGGCGCGCACCGTGAACAAGGAGCGCGCCCGCTCCGGCGAGTCGAAGACGGCGAGCCGTTCCTCGACCCAGGACAAGTCGTCCGCCCAGCGCGGCGGGCAGCGTTCCCACAGCGGCTCGCAGGGCCCCACGAAGGAGCAGCTCTACAACGAGGCGAAGCAGCGCAACATCGAGGGCCGCTCGAAGATGGACAAGGCGGAACTCAAGCGCGCCCTCGGGCACTGAAGCTCGGCTGGGTCGGCCGGACCGAGGCGTTCGAGACCGGCCCGCTCCGTAGCGATAGCGTCCAAGGCTTGCCGGCCTCGAGTGCTGACCTCAGTCAGGGGGTTCCTTGACCGCCGGCTGCTCCGTCGGAGACGGCTCGGGATCCGGATGGGCCACCTCTGGCGGTGTGCCGGACTTCTTGCGGGGTTGCGGCTCGCGCGGGACGGGGCTCGGCGTTTCGGGAGTGCGGCCGGGGCCCTCGGGCTCTGGTGCGTTCGTCGATTCCATACGGATCATCACCTCGCGGTGGGCCCCCGGTGCGTGCGCATGACGCGCTCGGCTGGTGCCCACGCTCTGCGCCTTCCCATGGCCTGTCGGACTATGCGGGCGAAGTGACGGCGCCCCCTCGGCCCAGGTTTCAAGAGCCGATAGGTGGCAAGGCGCCCCACATGATGCGCATCGGACGCAGGAACCCGCGGGTGGGATCCCCGGAACTGTGAGGCCACCACCATGGACCGCGCGGCGCTCTTCGATGTGGACGGCACCCTGGCCGACACCAACCACCTGCACGTGACGGCCTGGTGGGAGGCGCTACGGCAGGCCGGGCACCACGTCTCGACGCATGCGATCCACCGGGCCGTCGGCCTGCCCGGCGAAGACCTCCTCGACCACCTGCTCGGCGAGGACCGCGACCACGGCGGCGACGAGCGGTTGAGCGCGGCGCACGACACCCTGTACGCGACCTACTTCGACCGGCTGGCCGCCCTGCCCGGAGCCGCCGCTCTCCTGCGCGAGCTGGCGGGCGCGGGCTGGAAGGTCGTACTGGTCACCTCGGCCAAGGACCGGGAACTCACGTCCCTGCGTAGGGCCATCGACGCGGACGACGCCATCACCGACACCGCCACCTCGGACGACGTCGACACCGGGAAGCCGGCAGCAGAACCCGTCCGGCACGCCCTGGGGCTCGTACACGTTCCGGCCGATCGAGCGGTGTTCGTCGGCGACACGGTGTGGGACATGAAAGCCGCCACCCGCGCGGACGTGACCTGCGTGGGGCTGCTCTGCGGCGGGATCCCGCGCGCGGACCTGGAGGAGGCGGGCGCTGCCGCCGTGTACAGCGATCCGGCGGACCTGTTGGCTCGTCTCGGCCACAGCCCGTTCTCGGCGGGCCCACAGTGACAGACCGAGGGCGGGTGACGGCGTGTGGCGGACCGGGGGCGGGTTCGGAACCGGTTGCCCGCGTCCGAACCCGCCCCGCACTGAAGCGGTGCTAGTCCTTCATCGCGTCCTTGATCTTCTCCTTGGCCTCGCGAGTGTCTCCCTTGACCTGCTCCGCGCGGCCTTTCGCCGTGAGGCGCTCGTTCCCGACGGCCCGGCCGGCCGCTTCCTTGGCCTTGCCCTTGGCCTGTTCCTTCTTGGCCTGCATCTTCTGCTCACCCGACACGGTTGCGCTCCTCTCGTGCGTCATCGTTCGCTGTGGCGCGGCTAGCCCGTTCCGAGGCCCGTAAACGTGTCCACGTCTTCCTGCGGGTAGCCGCGGGAAGACGTGGACGAGGCACGCGACGAGCGGGGGAGGTCAGGAGAGTGCGATGACCGCGACCACCAGCATCCGGGTCGGCCGCCGGACCGTGGAACTGACCTGCCCGGACAAGGAGTTGTTCCCGGACGACGGCATCACCAAGGCGGACCTCGTCCCCCTCGATGGGCGCGCCCCGTTCGACGACGTACGGGCCTTCGCCCGCGACGTCGCCGAGCTGCCGGCCGCCCGCCGGCCGGACGAGCTCACCACCGCTGTCCGTAAGGAAGCCAAGGAAGCCCGTGATGGCCGCCTCTACCTCGACATCCAGCGCAACGCGTACGCCCAGACATCCGTCACCCCCTACGCCGTCCGGGCCCGCCCCCGGTGCACCGGTCGCGGCGCCGCTGGCCTGGGACGACGTCCAGGATCCCGACCTGACCTCGCGGCGCTGGAACCTGTCCACCGCCGGCCGGCTCCTCAAGCAGGACCCCTGGCACGCCGCGCCGCGCGGTCGTTCGCTCGACGCCGCACGCCGCACGCCGGCGCCTCGCCGAGGCGAGGGGAGACTGAATCGCGGGGCGCGACTTCCCTCCCACCTTCCTGTCCATGCGCACAGGAAGGTGGTTCCCAGCAGGGGAGCTGAACCGGGCGCTCAGGTGTTCAATCGGCTGTTGGGGCCGTCGAAGCCGTCGGCGGAGTCCTCGTTGAACCAGTAATCACCGGCTGCCAGGTAGCGGAAGGAGTGGCTGGTCTTCCGGGGCAGCGCAACCGTGACCGCCCGCGTCTCGTCCTGCCGGTCACGGAGAGGGTGAGCATGCGGATCCCAGCCGTTGAAGTCACCCACGACGCTCACCGGCCCGGGTGGGGTGTCGGCGGGAAGCACGAAGGTGATCTCGGTTCTGTTCTTGCGCTGCTTGCGTTCGAGCACGAGGAATGTCTCCAGTCGACGCCGGAAGGGGGAAGCGTGACCCCATCCTGCGCGCGCCCCGTGGACGGTCGTGCCGACACGTCCGACCAGTCACACGGCTGGACGTCCTCGACCTCACGCGCTACGCCCATGGGGGCGACCCTGGCCGGTCGGTCCACCCTCGACCGCGGCCTTCGGACGGCGATGCTGCCTCGCGGCACGGTTGGCGGTGATTCGGCGGGGCAGGCGCCCTGAGGACCACGGACCACGAACCACGGACCACGGACCACGACACGAGTTCAGGCGATACCCCATGACCACTGCACGCGACCTCATGACCGCGGACGCGAGCTGCGTCCGCGCAAGCGAGACCATCGTCGACGCTGCGCGGAAGATGGCGGACCTCGATGTCGGAGCCCTGCCGATCTGTGGCCCGGACGAACGGCTTCACGGCATGCTCACCGATCGTGACATCGTCGTGAAGGTCATCGCCAAGGGCAAGGACCCCGCCGCCTGCACCGCCGGCGATGTCGCCCAGGACTCGATCATCACGGTGGGCGTGGACGACACCGCCGAGCAGGTGCTGCGCGTCATGAGCGAGAACAAGATCCGGCGCGTACCCGTCATCGACGGCCACGTCCTCGTCGGCATCATCTCCCAGGCCGATGTCGCCCGGACCCTTTCCGACCCCCAGGTCGGAGAATTCGTCGAAACCGTATCCACCGAGTCCTGAGCCGAGCGCAGCGTCCGTCCAGGCTCCCGGGCCGAGGCCGTTCCCGCGGATGGCGCACGCGGGATCCCGGGGTTCCTGGGGCTCGCGAGTCCGACGCCGGCCGCCGTCCTTCGGCGCTGCGCCCATATCGCGTTGTGGGTCCCCGGGCACGGACATAGGGTCACCTGCATGTCTCTACGTCTTCGTATGCGTCAAGCACTGCCCGAAGCGATGCGCGCCCGCGACAAGGCCGCGGTGAGCGCCCTGCGTTCGACGCTTGCCGCGTTGGACAACGCTGAGGCGGTGCCCGTGGGCGAAGCAGAGCTCCGCGGCGTGGCCCTTGAGCACGCGCCGGTGGGTGTCGGCGCGACCGAAGCCGTACGGCGTGAGCTGAGCGAGCCCGACGTGGTGGATGTCGTGCGCGCCGAGGCCGCCGAGCGACTCGAGGTTGCCGCGCAGTTGACTGCGCCCGCGCACGCGGACCGAGCCGCGCAGCTCCGCGCGGAGGCCGCCGTGCTGCTTCGCTTCCTCGACGGACCCTGCCCCGCGTAGGGCACGGCGTCGCATCGCGCCCGAGGCCGGCCACGCCTGGCCCGGCCCGACGCAGAGCCTGCGCACCTCCGCACCTCTCCCGTCGAACACCTAGGACGGAAGACGGTGTTCTCATCGTCGCTGAGCCCGGCTTCGTGAAGGAGCGGGGCTACGAGGAGTGCCGTCCGCCGATGCCCTGGTGGTCGGCCTGCTGCGCGATGGCCCGGCGGGCCGGGTCGGTGAACTCACGCTCGATCGACTCCTGCAGCAGGCCCAGCTGCGCGCGCACCGAGGCGTGCTGTTGCGGCGGCAGGGCCTCGAGCAGGTCGTCGAGCATGGCGCGGAGCCGTCGACAGATCTGCACGGAAGAATCTCCGTAGTCGCGGATCTCGCAGACGGCGAGCTCAAGGTAGTTCTCCCAGTCCCGCCCCGGCAGCACGAGTCGGGCATGCCCGTCGCGATCGGCCAGAACGTAGCGGCCGACGAGGCGCTCGTGGCCGACCGTGTGCAGGAACCACTCGATGTAATTGATGACCTGCACGGCGGTCGTGGGGTCGTTCACCGCTGGGGAGAGGGCCCTGATGGCGATGTCGACGAGGACCCTCAGGGCGAAGGCGGGGTCCTGTTCGATGGTGCGCTCGGCCCCGAGGGCGATGCGACCGGTCACCCGGTCCGGGTCCGGTTTCGACGTGCCCCCGTGGACCTCGACCAGCACGGTGCCTGGCGGGACGAAGTCGCCGATCAGCCGGGTCACGACGAAGACGCAGTCGTGGCGCGCTGCCTCCGCGACCAGCCCGGGAACGTCGAACGCCTGGATGGCTCCACCTCGGCCGGTACGAATGCGCATCACCGGACCGCCGGACGGCCCGGATGCGTTTCCGCGCGGCGCGGCCTTCCGGATCGCCGCGGCCCCGCTCGTGAAGACGGACTCTCCCAAGCGTGCGACCAATTCGGCGATGGCCACCGGCCGGAGACTGTGGGTGAACCTGTTGAGGTAGATGAGCAGGAGCACGAGACTGACGCCCACCGCCGCCCCGGCCAGGGTGACCCCGAGGTCGGGGACGGAGTCGGATTCGATGCTGCGCAGCAAGGAGAAGGCGAACGAGAACGTCCCGGTGAAGGTTGCCAGTACCGCTTTCTGCAGCCGGTCGCGGTACCACAGGCGCATGTAGCGCGGGGAGAGGGTTCCCGTGGCCTGCTGCACCACCAGTACGCCGATGGTGACCACGAATCCGAGCAGCGCCACCATCGCCCCCACGATGGCGGTGAGCACGCCGCTCGCCGTCGTCGCGGAGTAGTGCCAGCCGCTCGGCCAGTCCGCGCCATCGGCGGCAAGGGCGAGCTCAGCGAGCAGGGCGCCGAGCACGAGTCCGAACATCGGCACGATCCACAGGCTTGCCTTGACGTATTGCCGCAACCTGAATCTGGCCGCCCAGGACGTCAGGACACCCACGTCACGCCTCCTTCACCCGGAGGACTCCGATGCTCATGAGGCACACGAGACGGCGGGCTCCCTCGACGGGACCGCCGCCCTCACACGGTAGAGCGATTCCCGGACCGCCGCAGCGGCAGCGCTCCCGCCGCCACCCCGTGCGATGTCCTCGTCAGGACGGACCGGCATCGTCGGCCTAAGCTGACCGAGTGGCGCCCGGTTCGCCTTGCCCCCGTGTAACGCTGCCCGAGCGTGGTCGATCGGGGTCGACCGGGGTCGACCGGGGTCGACCGGGGCCGAAAGGGGCTCACGATGGACGACTACCCCCTGATCGAGAACCATGGCCTGATCGGCGATCTGCAGACCGCGGCTCTCGTGACCACCGATGCGACCATCGACTGGTTCTGCTGTCCGCGTTTCGATTCACCGAGCGTCTTCGGCGCCCTGCTCGACCGGGGCAAGGGCGGCCACTTCACCGTACGGCCGGCCGCGGACACGTACACGACCAAGCAGCTCTACCACCCGGACACCGCCGTTCTGGTGACGCGTTTCATGACCGAGGCCGGCGCGGGCGAGGTCGTCGACTTCATGCCGGTGACCGGAACGACCGTGACGGACCGGCACCGTCTGGTCCGCATGCTGCGGTGTGTCCGGGGCAGCATGACGTTCGAAGGGGAGATCGCTCCGCGCTTCGACTACGGCCGTAAGCCGCACGAGCTGCACCTCTCGGAGCACGGGGCCCTGTTCACCTCGGAGGACATGGACCTCGCCGTCCACGGCGTCCGTGAGCCGCAGGACGAGCGGCTGCTGAACATCCTCTCGGGTGACAAGGACCTGCGTTTCACCCTGACGCTGCAGGCGGGGCAGCAGCGCGGAATGATCCTCGAGTCGTCCCCCGGCGGGCCGCCGCACGAGGTCCGGGTGGCGGAGTTCGAGCGGCTCTTCCACGAGACGGTCAGTTTCTGGCGCTCGTGGCTGGGCCAGTCCACGTACTCGGGCCGCTGGCGGGAGGCGGTGGAACGTTCGGCGGTGACGCTGAAGCTCATGACGTACGCGCCGACCGGCGCCCTGGTGGCCGCCCCCACGACGGGTCTGCCCGAGCAGTTGGGCGGCGAGCGCAACTGGGACTACCGGTTCACCTGGATCCGTGACGCCTCGTTCTCGGTGTACGCCTTGCTGGGCCTGGGTTTCAAGGAAGAAGCGAAGGCGTTCATCAACTGGCTGCACGACCGCGTCAAGGAGAAGGCCGGCGAGGGAAACGGAACCGGTCCCCTGAACATCATGTACCGCGTCGACGGCTCCTCCGACCTGGTCGAGGAGACCTTGGAGCACTGGGAGGGGTACTGCGGCTCCGCCCCCGTCCGCATCGGCAACGGGGCGGCGAGCCAGCTGCAACTGGACATCTACGGTGAGGCGCTCGACAGCATCTACTTCGCGCACCGGCACGGCATGCATCTCGACAACGGGGGCTGGACCGCGCTGCACACGCTGCTCGACTGGCTGGTCGACCACTGGGATCAGGCAGGGGAAGGCCTGTGGGAGACCCGCGGCGGCCGGAAGCACTTCACCTACGGCCGCGTGATGTCCTGGGTGGCCTTCGACCGCGCCCTGCGGATCGCCTGGGACGACGGCCGTCCCGCGGCCGGTGGCCGCTGGGGGGACGCGCGTGACCAGATCTACGCTCAGGTGCTCAGCAAGGGATGGGACCCGAACAAGCAGGCCTTCGTGCAGCATTACGGCGACGACGTACTCGACTCGTCGCTGCTGCGCATGCCGACGGTCGGCTTCATCACGCCGGACGATCCGATGTGGAAGTCCACCCTGGACGCGATGGACCGTGAGCTGGTCAGCGACAGTCTGGTCTACCGCTACAACCCCGAGGCGTCACCCGACGGGCTGCGTGGCTCCGAGGGGACCTTCTCCCTGTGCACGTTCATGTACGTCGACGCCCTGGCGCGGGCCGGACGCACCGACATGGCCAGGCTGGTGCTGGAGAAGATGCTCACCTACGCCAACCACCTGGGCCTGTACTCCGAGGAGGTCGGCCTGACGGGGCGACAGCTGGGCAATTTCCCGCAGGCTTTCACGCACCTTGCCCTGATCGACGCGGCGATCACCTTGGACGCGATGCTCTAGGGGTGGTCGGGGACGGGCCCGAGGAGGACGACGGTGTCACCCTCCTGCGGGACGGTCTGCTGCCTCTCCGTGACGGGATCCAGCCGGTGGTCGGCCCGCACCACGAAGAGCGTGTCGTGCTCCGGCGGCAGCGGGGAGGAGGCGGGCTGCACCACGAACCGGGCGCCCCGCTCGTAGCGTTCCGCCAGGACATGACGGACCAGGGGACGGCCGAAGAGGATGTCGCCGCCGGTGTAGGGAGCGACCACGCCATGGCTGTCGTGCGGTGGCCCGACCCGGTAGACGGGCCCCTCGACGTTGTCCTCCATCACGACCGAGGCGAGCGCGTTGAAGTCGTCGTCGTCGGTGGCCAGGAACACGGCCGTCACTCCCTCGAGCCGCGCCCCGGGGTTGATGGCCGTGGCCAGCAGATCGCCCTTGGCCAGATCGATCCCCGCCGCCTTGATCAGTTCCCGCTGCGCGTCGAGCCCCGCCCACATCAGCACGTCAAGTCCCGCGGACCGCAGGGCTCTTCCCAGGTCGACCACCCACGGCTCCCCGCCCACCAGGAGAATGCGCGTGCCCGCCGGTTTGACGACGCCCAGCCGTCTGGCCATGGGCGCCGCCGTCAGCGAGTAGAGCAGAACGGTTCCCACGATCACCAGAAACGTGACGGGAAGGATCCTCCCGGCCCCGCTCACCCCCCGGTCGACCAGGCTGGCGGAGAAGGCCGATGCCGTGGCTGCCGCGACGATGCCGCGCGGGTCCATCCACCCGATGAAGGCCCGCTCCCCTCGGACCAGACCCGATCGCGCCGTCGCGGCGAGGGCCACGAGCGGCCGCACCACCAGGACGAGGATCGCGATGAGGGCGAGCGCGGGAAGGAGCACCGGCACCAGGGATGCGGGGGTGACGGTGGAGGAGATGGAGATGAACAGCAGCCCGATGATCAGCTGGACCAGGGTCTCGAAGAAGGGACGCCGAGCAGGCATGTCGAACCCGCGGATGTTGGCGACGGCCAGTCCCGTGACGATCGCGGCGATGAGCCCCGTGTCGTCCCGCACGATGTCGCAGCCCGCCGACACGGCGATCACAGTGGCGAGTTGAGCCAGCGTACCGAGGGTCTCGCCGAGCCGAAGGGTCCGCAGAGTGAACCACAGCAGCGCGGTTCCCACGGCCCCGCCGACCAGCCCGACGGCCAGGCTGATGGCGAACTGGCCCAGCTGGTATCCACGGCCGATGTCGACCTGGTGCGTCGTGGCGATGGCGTGGAAGGTGAGCGCGCCGAGGATGCCGCCGATCGGGTCGGTCAGCGTCCCCTCCCAGATCAGGATGCGTCGCACCTTGTCGGTCGGCCGCACGAAGTCGAGCAGCGGACCCACGACGGTGGGACCCGAGACGACGAGGATCACGCCCAGCATCGCGGCCACGCGCAGCGGCATGTCGAACATCGCCGGTGACACCGCCGCGATGACCAGAAACGTGAGCAGCACCCCGTACACCAGCAGTCGTCCCACGATCCCCCGGGTGCGGCCGGTGAGCTTGCGCAGGTTGAGCCCCAGGCCGGCGTCGTAGAGGATCACCGCGACGGACAGCGACACCAGGTCGGAAAAGGCCGGCCCCAGCAACTTGTCCGGATGGATGACATCCGTGATCGCACCGGCGGCGAACCCGACCGGCAGCAGGATGATCAGGGCCGGGACGCGCAGCTTGCTCGCCAGGATCTGCGAGCCGGTGGCGAGCACCACCGTCAGGGCGAGTCCGAGAAAGATCTCGTCGTCGGTCACAGCGGCTTCCTTCGTCGGAGTCCGGGCGCGAGGGGGAGGGCCGGCGTGGGTCCGGGCGGTCAGCCGCCGGGGCCCGCACCGCCACCGTCTGTGCCGCTGCCTCTTCGCAGCTCGGCGTCGGTGAGTTCTTCCAGCTCACCGTGCGTGTCGAGCCAGTAGAGGAGGACGACGGCCGGCATGACGAGCACGAGGGCCACCAGGGTGACGATCGCCAGCCACGTGAGCGTGGCGGGTGCGCCCGCGGCGTCGGCCACGGTCAGCGACGTGGGGATGAGGTAGGGGCGCTGGGCCATGCCCCAGGCGATGACGGCGGAGGCGACGACCCCGACCGCCGCGACGCGCATCCACGCGCCCGGCGTCCGCAGGAGCAGCCACACTGTCGCGAGTGCGGCCACCCCGGCCACGACGACGAAGAGCAGCCCCAGGCCGTGGGTGAGTCCGTGCCACACGTGCGGGGAGTCCTCATGGGTGACGAACCCGGTGATCACCGCCAGGACGGTGAGCACGGCGAGACTGCCCAGCGCCCGCCACCGGAAGTAGCCGACCAGATCGGGCGCCTCGAACCGGCGGGCGTCCCCCGTGAGGAACACCGCGCCGAGGAAGGCGGTCGTCGCGATGGCGATCAGCCCGAACATCAGGGAGGTGGGGTTGGACCAGGCGTCCGCCGAGGCCTCGGTACCGGGCGCCACCCGTCCCGACGCGACCCCGCCGACGGCGGCACCGAGGAAGAACGGCGTGACGACCGAGGCCACGGCGAACACGGCACCGTACAGCCGCCGGCCCGCGAGCCGCCGCGACGGCTTGCGGAACGCGAAACCGGCGCCGCGCAGCACCAGGCCGATGGCGGCCAGGACCAGGGGGAGCCACATCGCCGTGAACACCGTCTGGAACAGGATGGGGAAGCCGGTCCACATGATCACGAAGACGAAGATCAGCCAGACGTTGTTGACCTCCCACACGGGAGCCATGGCGTGGTCGATGAGCCATCGGGGACGCTTGCCGCGTTCCGCGCCGCCGGCCGTCAGATCCCAGAAGCCGGCCCCGTAGTCCGTGCCGCCCGCGGAGGCGTACGCGGCCACGGCGAGGAGCAGCACCACGGCGATGAGGTCGGCGGTCATGGGCGGCCGTCCTCGGCCCCGGCGGCTCCGCGGTCCGCGGCGGGGGCGTCACCCGCGGGGACGGGTGCCCGCGGCCCGTACGGGGTGTCCGCCTCCGGCGCATGAACCGCACCTCCCGCGGCCCGCTCCTCGTCGGCCAGCCGCCACCGCGTGCGCATCTTGAGCAGGATGACGAGGAACGATCCGAACAGGAACACGTACACCGCCATCACCACGCCCAGCATGATCCACAGGGTGGTGGAGCGGGTCGAGGTCACCGCCTCGGCGACCCGCATGTTCTGGTAGACGATCCAGGGCTGACGACCCACCTCGGTGGCGATCCAACCCGACTCGACGGCCACGACGGAGGCGACGCCCGCACAGGCCGCGGAGCGGTAGAACCACTTCGAGGCGGGAAGCCGGCGGTGCCGCAGCCAGACCAGGCCGTACCAGAGGGCGAGCAGCACCAGGGCGGACCCGATCAGAACCATGATGTCGAAGGCCCAGTGGGCGATGGTCGCCTGAGTGGCCGTGGGGCGCTGGTCCGCCGGGACGGAGGTCAGTCCCACCACCTTGGTGTTCGGGCTGAATCCGGCCAGGAAGGAGTCGAGCAGAGGGATCTTGATGCCGCCCTTGACGGACCCGTCCTCCTGTAGACGCCCGAAGATGTACTCCGGTACCCGGGTGTCGGTCTCCCAGACGATCTCCAGCGCGGCGAACTTCACCGGCTGCTTGTGGAACACCGACCGGGCGATCGCGTCGCCCAGGACGAACTGCACCGGCGCCGCCACCGCGGCGATCGTGAACGGAACCGCGAAACCGAGCCGGTGGTAGTGGTCCCGGCGGCCGCGCAGCCAGCCCACGGCGTAGACACCGGACACCATGAAGCCCGCGGTGAGGACCATGGCCACGACGAAGTGCCAGTACTGAGGCCCGAACATCGGGGTGAAGATCGCCTTCCAGACGTTCACGTCGACCGGGTTGCCCTCGGAGTCGAGGGAGAAGCCCTGCGGCGTGTTCATCCAGGAGTTGGCGGCCAGGATGCCGAACGCCCCGAGCAGCGCGGCGGCCGGCAGCGGCAGCCCGAGCAGGAAGTGCGTACGGGGCTTCAGCCGCCGCCACCCGTACAGATAGATGGCGATGAGGACGGCCTCCAGGAAGAACGCCCAGGCCTCGACACCGAATCCGATGCCGAAGACGTCACCCCACCTGCCCATCAGCCCGGGCCAGAGCAGGCCGAACTCGAAGGAGAGCACCGTGCCGGTGACGATGCCGAGTGCGAACTGCACCGCCATGACGGCCGACCAGCGCCGCGCCAGGAGCAGCGCCGTCGCGTCCTTGCGGCGCAGCCCGCGGTAGTGCATGACCAGGGTGATGAAGGGGAAGGCCACGCCCAGGGGCACCAGGATGATGTGGGACGCCAGGGTGAAGGCCATGAGTTCCCGGGCCGGGAGAAGTTGGGCCGGGGCATCCGCCAGCAGGTGGAACGAGGTGGACATACACGCCTTCGCTGTTCGTGACGGTCCGGGAGAGGTCAGCCGCCGGTGGCGAAACCCGGGAAGAGGGTCATCCCGCCGTCGACGTACAGGGTGGTCCCCACCACGTAGTCCATGAGGTCGGAGGCGAGCGCGACCACGGCGTGGGCGATGTCCTCGGGGTCGCCGATCCGGTCGTACGGGATGAGCCTCAGGAGGTCCTCCCGGGCCTCGGGCGTCTCCCAGGCCGCGCGGTTGATCGGCGTCTTGATCGCCCCCGGGGCGACCGCGTTCACCCGAATCTTCTCCGGCGCGAGCTCCTGGGCCAGGGTCTGCATCATCATCTGCACACCGCCCTTGGAGGACGCGTAGTTGACGTGGCCCGACCAGGGGATGATCTGGTGCACCGAACTCATGCAGACGATCTTCCCGGCGGCGCGGGACACCTCGGGCACCACACCGCGGCGCCGGAACTCCTTGGCCGCCTCCCGGGCGCAGAGGAACTGACCGGTGAGATTGACGTCGATGACCTTCTGCCATTGGGCGAGGGTCATGTCGGTGAGCCGGGCGTCCCGCTGCAGTCCCGCGTTGGCGACCAGGATGTCGATGGTCCCGAACTCCTCGACCATCCGGTCCGTCATGGCCGTGACCTGGTCCTCCTGGGACACGTCCGCCTCGTAGGCCGCCGCACGCACCCCGAACGAAGCGATCTCCTCGACCACTTCCTCGGCCGCCTCACGTCCCGCCACATAGTTCACGACCACGTCGGCGCCGGCTCGGCCCAAGCCGATGGCCGTGGCCTTGCCGATGCCCGAATTGGCTCCGGTGACCAGTGCCTTCTGACCCTTGAGCAGACGTGCGGGGATCACACCCTGCGGTGCTTCCACGGTGGAACCCATGTTGCCCTGCCTCCTCGCTGCGCCGCTGCGCCCCGCCCGGCTGCCGCCGGGCGGGCACGGAGGTCACGCAATCACCGACTGCGGCGCGCGGCGCGCGGGGAGAACCGCCGTTGGGCCGTTGGGCCGAGCGTCTTCGTCCGATCGGGCCAGCAGCCCTGGTCTCAGCCCAGCCGGGCCAGGAGGTGGTCGCCGACCCGCAGGGCATTCGCGATGGCCGTCAAGGACGGGTTGACCGCGCCGATGCTCGGGAAGAAGCTCGTGTCGACGACGTACAGGTTGTCGAGGTCATGGGCTTTGCAGTTGACGTCGAGCGCGGAGGCGGCGGGGTCGGTGCCGAAGCGTACGGTGCCCGCCTGGTGCGCCGTCGCACCGATCGGCATGCCCTTGTGCAGGTAGAGGCTGCGGGACAACAGGTGGTGCTCGTGCATGCCCAGGTGGCCGAGCATGCCCTGCAGCTTGTGCCGCAGCCGCTTCAGGCCTTCGACGTTGTTCTTCTCGTCGAGAGCGAGACGGATGCGGCCGTCGCCGTCGAGGGTGACCCGGTTGTCGGCCAGCGGCAGGTCCTCACCGCACAGCCAGAAGTCGACGGCATGATGCGCCATCACCTCGAACGGCATGTCCGGTGTGACCGCACCGGCCCAACGCGGGGCCTCCCCGTGGATCTGCTCGGCGTCCGACTTGCCCAGCATCTGGATGCCGCCCAGCGGGAACTCCCAGTCGTCCGCGCCGAGGTACCAGTCGTGCAGGGCCAAGGTCTTCTGGAACTGGGTGTCGTTGGGTTCCTTCGACACCGCCATCAGGGCCATGTTGTTGTGCCGCATGTAGAACCGGCCGACCACGTCGGAGCTGTTGGCGAGGCCGTTCGGATGGTGCTCGTTCGCCGAGGCCAGGAGCAGCGCGGCGGAGTTGACCGCTCCGCAGGAGACGACGACCACGTCCGCCGTGAACCGGACCTCCGAGCCGTCGGCCGACCGGCCGACGACCCCGCTGACCGTGCGTCCACTCGCATCGGTCTCCAGGCGGACCACCTGCGTGTTCGTGACCATCTCGACGTTGGGATGCCGCAGAGCCGGCTCCACGCAGATGACCTCGGCGTCGGACTTGCCGCGCACCAGACACGGAAAACCGTCCACCCGGTTGCACCGGATGCACACACTGGAGTGGGTGGCCCGCCCCCCGTTCTCCTGGACGAGGTTGACACCGATCGGCAGGTGGAAGGGGTGCAGACCGCGCTTCTCGAGGTCGTCGCTCAACTGCTGGATGCGCGGCTCGTGCTCCACGGGCGGATGAGCGTACTGCGCGCTCACCGGACCCTCGCCGGGATCCTCGCCGTGCCGTCCATGCACGAGGTACAGGTGCTCGGCCTGCGTGTAGTACGGCTCCAGTTCCTCGTACCGGATCGGCCAGGCGGGGGAGAGGCCGCCGTGATGACGGAGTTCGCCGAAGTCCTCGGGCCGCAGCCGGAAGAGGGCGGCGCCGTAGAACTTGGTGTTCCCGCCGACGTAGTAGTTGACCTCGGGCGGGAACTCGTCGCCGTCCTTGTCCAGCCAGAACTCCGGTGCCCGGTACTTGCCCTTGACGAACACGGCCGTCGAGTCCCAGTTGTCCCGCTCACGTGGCAAGTAGTCGCCGCGTTCGACGAGGAGCACGCGCTTGCCGGAAGGCGCGAGCCGATGGGCGAGGGTGCCGCCGCCGGCGCCGGTCCCGATGATGATGACGTCGTAGTGAGGGGCGTCGCCCACGGCGACCACCGTCCTTGCGCTCATGGCCCTGCCCTGGCGCCAGGACCTGTCACTCCGCGCTGCGGAGACCCTGCCTTCCCACCCAGACGAACGTATCCGCCCTTCTGCCGAACGGCGACCGGGAGACGGCCGACCGCACCTGTGCTCACAGCACCGCGATCGGGTTCACGGGCGAGCCCGTGGCTCCGGGCAGCCGCAGGGGGGCGACCACACACAGGAAGCTCCAGCGCCCCGCCTCCGCGCAGACGGCGGCCAGGTCCTCGAACTGCAGGTAGTCCATCAGATGGATGCCCAGGACGTGGATCGCCAGGACGTGGACGGGGAAGGCGATGTCGTCCACCGCACTGGGCGCGGTGTCGTTGTTGCCGTCGCCACCCAGGACCGCGACCTCCCGCTCGGCCAGGAACCCCACGGCGGTCGGGTGGAGGCCGACCCGTGCCGTCGACGCGTCCCACGGCCCGAGTTCCGTACGACGGAGGCGATGCCCCACGCGGACGAACAGCAGGTCCCCCGGACCGACGCGGACCCCCTGCGAGGCCTCGGCGGCCGTCAGATCGTCGGACGTCACATGGTCGCCCGGCTCCAGCCAGGGCACGCCACGCAGCCGGGGGATGTCCAGGAGCACACCACGGCCGACGATGCCGTCCGCGACCAGGCCCACGGAGAGCGCACCGGCCCCCTCGGCCGTCACGCTGCTCGCCGGCACCCCGCCGTACAACTCCCCGTCGAACACCACGTGGCAGAGGGCGTCGAGATGGCTGTCCGCGTCTCCGTGCACGTTCATGGCGAAGCGGTCGGTGGCGAAGTGCAGCCCGTCCGCGGCGAGTTCACCCGGGGCGGGTCCGGTCATCCGGTGCTCCGCGGGCTCGGGGTCGTCGGGGCCCGGCACGGTCTCGATCGGAGCTGCCAGCGACACCGTGCGTCCGAGGCGTACCTCCGCACCGGCTGCCACGACGCGCTCGGGCGTCAGATGGCGGAGTGCGCCACGCCGACCGTCGCTCCGCAGTCGCTCGTAGAGCGCCCGGAAGTCGTGCGCGCTCATGCCGGATACGACCGGGGGCCGAGCGCGCGTCACAGGGACCCCCATGGGCTGAGGCCCCAGCGGAGCACGTGCGTGGCGCCCGCTTCCAGGACGGTGAGATCCGTGCCGCTGCGAAAGGCGTCCGGCGGACAGGACATGGCCTCGACGGCCACTGCGCGCCGCCTTCGTTCGGGGTCGGCCAGGGTGTCGCCCGTGTACACCTGGACGTACCGGGTGCCTTCGCCGAGCCACAGATCGACACCCCGTAGCCCGGAGGGGTCCGCCAGGCTGACGATCGCCCGGCCGCGCGCGTCGCGGTCGAGTCCGGTGAAGGCGGTGTCCAGTCGTAGATCGCCGATGGGGCGGGCGGTGCGGAAGTCGTACGCGGTGCCGTCGACGGGTTCCCTGCCGGTCGGCAGTCCCCGGTCGTCGGTACGGAGCCGGTACCGGGCGGGAACGGTCAGCAGCACGGTGTCGACGAGGTCGGTGCCGACCGTCAGATAGGGGTGCTGCCCGGCTCCGTAAGGTGCCGGCCCCGTACCGGAGTTGGTGGCGGAGATCGCGGTCTCGAGCCCTTCGGGACCGAGTCGGTACTCCGCGCAGACCTCGAGAAGGAAGGGATATCCGGGCTGAGGGCAGAGGGTCGTGCCGATTCTGACCGCGTCCTCGGTATGGGCGAGCAGCTTCCACAGGGTCCAGCGAAGGAGTCCATGGATCGCGTTGTTCTTCTCCGGTTCGGTCAGCGGGAGTTGGAGATCCTGGCCGCCGAAGCGGTAGCGTCCGCCGCCGACGCGGTTCGGCCAGGGGGCGAGCAGTTGCCCCCGCCCGCCGGTGATGGCGGACCCGGCGGAGAACCCGTCGAGCAGCGGTCTGCCGTTCATGGCGTAGTCGCGCAGAGCTCCGCCCAACTGGACGACCACGGCGCTCTGGCCGTCGCGGGTCAACTGCCACTGCGTACCCGTGGGGCTGGGGGACACGGAAGGCTCCTCACGTACGTCCGCTCGCTCGGTGCCGGCTCCGGCCGACGGACCGGCAGAGGCGGACTCCCCGCGCATCAGCGACAGCACCGCCGTGACGACGGCCTCCGGAGGCTGGTCGATCTCCACCACCAACGGGTGTTCGTCGGGCTCCGGCTCCTGCAGATCCGCGAGCTGGCTGTCCAACAGGTCCGCCGGGAAGAAGTGACCGTGCCGGGCGGCCAGCCGGGAGCGGATCAGCTCGGGCGATCCGTGCAGGTAGACCAGACGGACTCCGGGGCGCCCCGCCAGGAGCCTGTCCCGGTAGTCCCGCTTGAGTGCGGAGCAGGTCACCACGGCCCGGCGACGGGCCGCGAGCTCGCGATCCATCCACGCTCCGATGGCGTCGAGCCAAGGCCCCCGGTCGCTGTCGGTGAGAGCGTGACCGGCGGCCATCTTGGCGCGGTTGGCCTCGGAGTGGAACTCGTCCGCGTCCCGGTACGGCCGGCCGAGCCGCTCGGCGAGGAGGCGCGCCACCGTCGTCTTGCCCGACCCGGATACACCGACGACGAGCACCAGGTCCGGCAGCTGCCCGGTGCCCGTCCCGCGTGGCGCTGCATCCCTGGACGTGGGTCCCTCAGACCCTCGTCGGCCGGGGCGCGACGCACAGGCCCCAGATGATGAGGGCGTCGATCGCGATGATCAACAGTGCCCACCACGGCGTGTAGGGGAGCCACATGAAGTTGGCGATCATGCTGAGACCTGCCAGCACCACGCCGACGACCCTGGCCCACGTGGCGCCCGTGAACAGGGCCATGCCGGTGAGGGCGATCACGATGCCCAGGATGAGATGGACCCAGCCCCAGCCGGTGAGGTCGAGCTCGTAGACGTAGTTGCGCGTGGTCAGGAACACGTCGTCCTCGGCGATGGCCGAAATGCCGCCGAGCAGCGTCATGATGCCACTGAAGATCATGATGACGGCGGCGAACACCAACCAACCGCTCAGGTGCGTGTCCGCTCGCGAGCCGGGTTCGCTCACGTGAGTCGTCATGACAGGTTCCTCCCTGTCGTCTGGCCTGCCCGCCGACGTGTCTCCGTCCGGTGGGTCGGATACCTCCAATCTGACCCCCGCCGCCCCGCGGCGCATGTCGGCCGAACGAGCCACCCCGACGCTCCGCACGAGCGGCGACCGACCGGGACCGATGTGCGGCCACGGCGCCGCGATGCTGCAATGGAAAGCGGCGACGAGTGCGGTCCGCCCGTCGCATGTGGGGGATCGAGCCAGGCGAGGAGAGAGCATGAGCGTCGACGAATTCTCCGAAATGGGACCTGTCGACTACCTGATCTTGGAGTTTCCTGGCAATCGCATGACGGGTGAGGGCCTGCCACTGCTGCTGGATCTTGTCGACCGCCGCATCATCCGCATCCTCGACCTGTCCTTCATCCGCAAGGACGCGGACGGTACGGTCAGCGCGCTGGAGATCAGCGACTTCGACGGCGACGGCACACTCGACCTCGCCGTCTTCGACGGAGCCTCCTCCGGCCTGCTCGGCGAGGACGACCTCCAGGAGGCCGCGGCCGTCCTCGAACCCGGCAACTCCGCCGGAATCATCGTGTACGAGAACGTGTGGGCCGGGCCGTTGGCAGCGGCTCTGCGCCGCAGCGGGGCCCGGATGGTGGCCAACGGACGGATTCCGGTCCAGGCCCTCCTGGCGAGCCTGGAGGCCGCCGAAGCCGGGTCCGCCTCCTAGCGGCCGACGGCCGCCTCTACGACAAGGACGCGTGTCATGCCAGGTCTACTCCGCGGGGTCGCCCGCACCGCAGTCGTCGCCGGTACCGCCACTGCCGTCTCCAACCGGGTCTCGCGCCGTCAGGCCGGCCGCTGGGCACAGCAGGACTACGGGCAGGCCGCCGCGCAACCACAGCAGGGCTACGCCGCGCCCGCGCCGGCACCCGCGCCCGCAGAGGCGCCGTCGATGGAGACCAAGATCGGCCAGCTGAAGGAGCTGGCACAGCTGAAGGAACAAGGGGTGCTCACCGAAGCCGAGTTCGAGACCCAGAAGAGCCGCATCCTCGCGCTCTGAGGTCCTGACTCGGCAGCGCGGTGCACGGACCGGGGGAGAGGTTCGGGCCGTTCACACCACGCGAGCCCGCCCGGCATCGCGCGATGTACGGCTGACAAGTATGTGCCATGGCGAGGACTTGCCGTCATGGGGTCTTCACGACGGCGTTTGCCAGTCGATAGACCCATGGCATGTCCTCCCCTTCTCAGGCTTCCGCCTTCCGGCGCAGGCGTCGACGGCTGATCTCGGCCGCCGCCGCGGTGCCCCTGCTGGCGTCGGGTCTCGCAGTCCTGCAAGCACCCGCACAAGCCGTTCCGAGCAAGCCCACCGTTTCCGGCACACCCACGGCGACCCACAAGGTCACCCTGGTCACCGGCGACGTCGTCACCGTCACCACCACGGCCGACGGCAAGCAGATCGCCGACGTCGACCGGCCTGACAGCGCCGTCGGCGGCGTGAAACTCCAGGAGATCAAGGGTGACTTGTTCGTCATCCCCGACGAGGCGGTGCCCCTGCTGGGCACGAACAAGCTGGACCGACGGCTGTTCAACGTCACCGACCTGATCGAGATGGGCTACGACGACGCGAAGTCGGGCGCGGTGCCGCTGATCGCGACGTACACCGAGCCGAAGTCCCGCGCGGCCGTCGAGCCGACGGCCCCCCGGGGCAGCAATCTGACCCGCAAGCTCAAGGGCATCCGCGGTGCCGCGCTCAGTACCGAGAAGCGGCAGACCCGTACATTCTGGAACACCGTCGCGCCGCAGGGCAGCGCGACGCTGGGCGCGGGTGTGGCGAAGCTGTGGCTCGACGGTCGCGTGAAGGCCAGCCTGAAGGAGAGCGTGCCGCTGATCGGCGCGCCCGAGGCCTGGGCCGCCGGGTACAACGGCAAGGGCGTCAAGGTCGCGGTGCTCGACACCGGCGTCGACGTCAACCACCCCGACTTCGCGGGGCTGATCGACGGCACGGAGAGCTTCGTGCCCGGTGAGACGGTCACCGACGTCAACGGGCACGGCACGCACGTGGCCGGCACCATCGTCGGCTCGGGCGCCGCCTCCGCGGGAGACCACAAGGGCGTCGCCCCCGGCGCCGACCTCTACGTCGGCAAGGTACTCGGCGGCAAGGAGGGCTACGGCCAGGACTCCTGGGTCATGGCCGGCATGCAGTGGGCCGCCGAGTCCGGCGCGGACGTCGTCAACATGAGCCTCGGCGACTCCTACCCGACGGACGGCACCGACCCGATGTCGCAGACGGTCGACGCGCTGTCCGCGCAGTACGGCACGCTGTTCGTGATAGCCGCCGGCAACTCGGGCCCGGAGAGCATCTCCGCTCCGGGCGCGGCCGCCTCGGCGCTGACCGTGGCCGCCACGGACAAGCAGGACCGGCTCGCTTCCTTCTCCAGCACCGGGCCGCTGGCCCACTCCGGTGGCATGAAGCCGGACATCGCGGCGCCCGGCGTGGACATCACCGCGGCCCGCTCACAGGAGATGACCGACGGTGGTGAGGGCCTCTACCGCACCATCAGCGGCACGTCGATGGCCACCCCGCACGTGGCCGGTGCAGCGGCGATCCTGGCCCAGCAGCACCCGGACTGGACCGGCGCGCAGCTCAAGGAGCACCTGACGAGCACCGCGAAGGGCCTGGACGGTGGGTACTCGCCGTACGAGGTCGGCACCGGCCGCCTCGATGTGACCGCCGCCGTGCGCACCACGGTCCGCGGTACCGGATCGCTCTTCTTCGGCAACTACGCCTGGCCGCACGAGCCGAGCGACAAGGCAGTCACCAAGGACCTGACCTTCACCAACACCGGTTCCGCCGACGTCACGCTCAACCTGGCGCTGACCGACGACGGCGGCCCCTTCGCGCTGGGAGCCGCCTCGGTCACTGTCCCGGCGGGCGGCACCGCCGCCGTCCCGGTGACCGGCGACCCGCAGGCCGCCTCGGCCGGCCGGCACGTCGACTACGTGACAGCCACCGACGCGGCCACCGGGCAGCCGGTGACCCGCACGTCCGTGGCGCTGCTCAAGGAGGAGGAGCGCTACGACCTGAACATCAAGCTGGTCGGCCGGGACGGCAAGCCCGCCGCCGGCTCGGTCACGATCAACCTGGCAGGCGACTTCTGGCCGTGGCAGGTCTACGTCGACGGCTCGACCACCATGCGCATGGCACCCGGCCACTACACCGTCGCGGCGTACCTCGACGTGGCAGGCGAGAAGGCGGACCGCTCGGGTCTGGCCGTGCTCGTCGACCCGGAGACCGTGCTCAAGGACGGCTCCGCGGACGTGGTGCTCGACGCGAGCAAGGCACGCCTGCTGCAGACCGAGGCGCCGCAGCGCACCGAGGACCGACAGCGCAAGGTCGACTTCAACGTCCACTACAAGGGCCTCGACCCGTTCATGGACTACCGCAGCGCGTACGTGCTGCCGCCGACGTACGACGACGTCTACGTCGCGCCGACGGAGCCTATGAAGCAGGGCGAGTTCATGCTGACCACCCGCTGGCGCAAGGGCGAGCCGCAGCTCGCCCTGAGCACCATGGGCGGCCGGCTCCCGTTCGAGGCACTGGTGCAGGCGGGCAGCGCCCTGGGCACCGCCACGGACACGCTGAACGCCGTCTACGCGGGCACCGGCGCGGCGGCCGCTTACGAGAACGTGAGCGCCAAGGGCAAGCTCGTCGTCGTCGAACGCAGCGACGAGGTCTCGCCGCAGGAGCGCACCGAGGCCGCGGTCGCGGCCGGTGCGAAGGCGCTGATCGTGGTCAACGACCGTGCCGGTGCCCTGATGGAGTACGTCGGCGAGTCGGCCGTCCCGGTCGCCACCGTGCACCGCGACGCGGGCAAGGCCCTTGTCTCGATGGCCAAGGCCGGCAGCCTCAAGCTGACCGTGAGGCAGACCGAGTACACGCCCTTCGTCTACGACCTCACCCGGGAGTACCCCGGCCGGGTTCCGGACCGGGCCCTGGTCTACAAGCCGACCAAGGCGGACCTCGCCCGGATCGATGCCCGCTACTACTCGGCCACGACTGGCCAGGCGGCGCAGGGCTACCGGTCCGACTTCACCCTCAGCCCGTCCTTCAACTTCCCCGAGCGCGAGTGGCACCCGGGCACCCGCACCGAGTGGGTGACCCCGGGCCAGGTCTGGAGGGAGTTCCACGCGCAGGGCGTCGACGGGACCCTGCCGTGGGTGATGGTGTCGGGCGACAACACGTACGCCAAGGGCAGCACCACCCGGCTCGACTGGTTCGCTCCGGCGACCCGGCCCGGCCAGAGCGAGTCCTTCGGCGTGTACAACTCCCGCTGGCAGAACTACATGACCTGGAACGTGCAGGCCTGGGCCTCCGCCAGCGACACCATGCGGCTGGGCGGCTTCCTGCAGTGGGGTGAGACGCCGACCCACCTGCAGGTCTTCCAGGGCGACAGGCTGATCCACGACAACCCGTACAGCACGGACATGCAGTGGGTGGAGGTGCCGGCGGGCAATCTGCCCTACCGCGCCGTTCTCGACGCGGAGCGGCCCGCTGACGTCTTCCGGCTGTCGACGCGCACCCACACCGAGTGGACGTTCATGTCCGACACCGTGGACTCGGACTTCTTCGCGCCGTTCTCGGTGCTGAACCTGGACTACAAGCTGGAGTCGGACCTGCACGGCGACGTCAAGGCCAACGCGACGCAGAAGATCGCGCTCAAGCCGGTGTCGATGGGCCTCGGTACCGCGCCCGGCACCGCCACCTCGGTGAAGCTGGACGTCTCGTACGACGACGGCGCCACCTGGCAGAAGGTGACCGTGACCAAGGGCGCCGACGGCTACTGGACCGGTTCGTTCCGGACGGCCAAGAAGCCCGGCGGCTTCGTCTCGGTCCGCGCGAGCGCCGAGACGGGCAGCGGCTTCAGCGTCACGAACGAGATCATCCGGGCGTACGGCCTGCGATGAGCCGCACTGTCGGGCCCCGGGGAGGCGACTCCCCGGGGCTCTTCCCCTCACACCTGCTCCCAGCAGGGACTATTCAAGGTCTGCCGCCATCGCACATACTCTCCCCGCTGCGGCAAGCGGAAGAGAGTCGATCGCCGATGCTGGATGTCCTGGGCCTCGAACCCGAAGACGAGCGCGTCTACCGGGCGCTTCTCGGGCGGCCGAACTCCACCGCGATCCTCCTCTCCGACCTGCTCGTTCTGGCGCGGACCCACGTCGACGAGGCACTGACCCGGCTCGTCGAGTGGGGACTGGCGACCAGGTCGGCGGATGAGCAGTTCACCGCCGCGCCGCCGGCCATGGCGCTGGGCGCTCTCATCAGCCAGCGCCGTGACGGACTGCGCAGGGCCGAGCAGGCGCTGGTGACCTTCGCCGAGGAACACCGGGCGGCGATGACCGGGAGCAGCATCAGCGATCTGATCGAGGTCGTCACGGGCGTCGACGCCATCCGTCATCGCTTCCTCCAGGTCCAGCAGGCAGCCCGCACGCAGGTCCGCTCCTTCATCACCGCACCGTTCGTCGCCCTGCCTCCCGACGAGAACACGGCCGAACCCATGGCCCTCGGCCGTGGAGTGCTCTTCCGAGCGGTACTGGACCGGGCCGTGCTGTCGGAGCCCGGCATCGTCCAGGACGCGGTCGACTCCTTGCGCAACGGCGTGCAACTGCGCGTCGCCGACCAGCTGCCGATGAAACTCGTGCTGGCCGACGCCGACCTCGGACTCGTCCCGCTCGCGGTCACCCCGGACGGGGAGCCCGGCGCCGTGCTGCTGCACCGTAGCGGCCTGCTGGACGCGCTGGACGCGCTGTTCGAGACGGTGTGGCACGCGGCCCACCCGCTCGAGTTGTCGGGCACCGGCGGAGGAGCCGAACCCACCGTCGAGTACGGCGAGAAGGGACCGAGCGACCTCGACCGAAGGATCCTCGCGCTCCTCCTGGCCGGCCTGACGGACCTGACGGCCGCGACAGAGCTCGGTCTGTCCCCGCGCACGCTGCACCGGCGCCTGCGCCACCTCATGGACATCGCCGGAGTCCGGACCCGGATGCAGCTCGGCGCCTACGCCGTCCGACACGGCTGGACAGAGCCGGACCGAACAGGTCCGGGGAGCGACGGCGTCGCCCCGGCGGGCGATCCGGCACCGCAGGAGCCCGAAACCGGTCATCGGGACTCGCTCCATGGCCGGCCGCACCCGCGCTGAGCTGCCCCTCGCCGGCGCCCTCGGCCTGGCCGCCCGGGCCGCCGCGTACACCTGCGCCCACGAAAGAGCCGACCCACCGACGGCGGCGGAGCTGGGCACGCTCAGGCCCTGACGGAACCCCACGAAGAGCTGACGCATTACCGCCCTTCCTCGGCCACGCGCAAGGGCTTCGACAAGGAAATCCCGGTCGACGCACTAGACTGGCGGGCTGTTTGGCGCTGGACCGGAACAACCTGGGCAGACCCGGGCTCCACCGGCGACCCGGACGTTCCGGGAACGAGACGCGAGGGCCGATGTCAGCCACACCTGAGCGCGGTGAACTCACTCTGCTCGACGGCGGGGAGACGTACGGAGAGTCCGGCAAAGCGGCCCGGTTCTCGGCCGGGCCGGCCGCCCCGACCCGTACCCTCGTCGACATCCTCGACGCGACCGTCCGGGCGTACCCCGACGAGCTCGCCCTCGACGACGGCTCCACCCAGCTGACCTACCGCGCGCTGGCCACCGAGGTCGAGCGCCGGCGGCGCGCCCTCGCCGCCGCCGGCGTCGGGCTCGGCGACCGGGTCGGCGTACGCGTGCCCTCGGGGACCAACGAGCTGTACGTGGCCATCCTCGCCGTGCTCGCCGCAGGGGCGGCCTATGTGCCGGTCGACGCTGAGGACCCGGACGAGCGGGCCGAGCTGGTCTTCGGCGAAGCCGGGGTGCGCGCGGTGCTCGGCGCCGGACAGTCCGTCGAGGTCACCGGGGACCCGGGGCCCGGCCACGCCCCCGCCGCGCGCCCCGGGCCGGAGCACGACGCGTGGATCATCTTCACCTCCGGCTCCACCGGCAAGCCCAAGGGCGTCGCCGTCAGCCACCGCAGTGCCGCCGCCTTCGTGGACGCCGAGGCCGCGCTCTTCCTCACCGAGGAACCGATCGGACCCGGCGACCGGGTCATGGCCGGACTGTCGGTCGCCTTCGACGCCTCCTGCGAGGAGATGTGGCTGGCCTGGCGCTACGGCGCCTGCCTCGTGCCCGTCCCGCGCTCCCAGGTGCGCAGCGGCGCCGACCTCGGCCCGTGGCTGGTGGAACAGGAGATCACCGTGGTCTCCACCGTGCCGACCCTGGCCGCGCTCTGGGAGCCCGAGGCGCTCAACGAGGTCAGGCTGCTGATCTTCGGCGGCGAGGCCTGCCCGCCCGAGCTGACCCAGCGCTTGGTCACCGAGGGCCGCGAGGTCTGGAACACGTACGGCCCCACCGAGGCCACCGTCGTCGCGTGCGCCTCGCTCCTGACCGGTGAGGAACCGATTCGCATCGGTCTCCCGCTGAACGGCTGGGAACTGGCCGTGGTCGACGAGTCCGGCGAGCCGGTGCCCATGGGCGGCAGCGGCCAGCTCGTGATCGGCGGCGTCGGCCTGGCCCGCTACCTCGACCCGGAGAAGGACGCCGAGAAGTACGCCCCGCTGGAATCCCTCGGCTGGCAGCGCGCCTACCGCAGCGGCGACCTCGTCCGCGCGGAACCGGAAGGCCTGGTCTTCCTCGGCCGCGGCGACGAGCAGATCAAGCTCGGCGGGCGCCGGATCGAGCTCGGCGAAGTGGACGCCGCGCTCCAGGCCCTGCCCGGCGTCGCCGGCGCGGCCGCCGCCGTCCGCACGGCCCGCAGCGGCAACCAGCTCCTCGTCGGCTACCTCGTCACCCAGGAGGGCTGGGACCACGCCGCGGCCGTCGAGCGGCTGCGCGCCGAGCTGCCCGCGGCCCTCGTGCCGCTCCTCGCACCGGTCGACGACCTGCCGACCCGTACCTCCGGCAAGGTGGACCGGGACGCGCTGCCCTGGCCCCTGCCCGAACTGGAGACCACAGGGCCCGTCGAGCAGCTGTACGGCACCGAGGCCTGGCTCGCCGAGCAGTGGAGCGAGACCCTCGGGGTGGCGGTCACCAGCGCCGCCGACGACTTCTTCGCGATCGGCGGCAGCAGCCTCGCCGCCGCCCAGCTCACCACCCGGCTGCGCACCCGCTACCCGAGCGCGGCCGTGGTCGACATCTACCAGCAGCCCACCCTGCGCAAGCTGGCCAGGCGCCTGGAGAAGTCCGTGCAGGACGACGGCGCGGCCAGGACCGTCGCGCCGGTCCCGCTCCGGTCCCAGGTGACGCAGTCGCTGCTGCTGCTCCCGCTCCAGACCCTGGTCGGCCTGCGCTGGACGGTGGCACTGCTGGCCCTGTGCAACGTCCTGCACTGGTTCGGGCCCTACCCGTGGGCGCCCACCGCCTCGTGGTGGCTCGTCGCCGTCGGCGCGGCCCTGCTCCACAGCCCGCCGGGCCGGCTGGCGATCGCGGCCGGCGGCGCACGTCTGCTGCTGCGCGGTGTGAAGCCGGGACGCTACCCACGCGGCGGAAGCGTGCACCTGCGGCTGTGGACGGCCGAGCGGCTGGCCGAGTACGTCGGCGCGACCTCCCTCACCGGCTCCTGGCTGGAGCGCTACGCACGGGCTCTCGGCGCCAAGATCGGCCCCGAGGTGGACCTGCACTCCCTGCCGCCGGTGACGGGCATGCTCAAGCTGGGCCGCGGCTGCGCCGTGGAGTCCGAGGTGGACCTCTCCGGACACTGGCTGGACGGGGACCGGCTGGAGATCGGCCCGGTCAAGGTCGGTGCGGGCGCGGTGGTCGGTACCCGCAGCCTGCTCTTCCCCGGCGCGCGGGTCGGCAAGCGGGCCGAGGTGGCACCGGGCTCCGCCGTGGCCGGACAGATCCCCACCGGCCAGCGCTGGGCCGGAGCGCCCGCGGGCAAGCTCGGCAAGGCCAAGCGCAACTGGCCGAAGGAGCGCCCGCCGCGCGCGGTGCACTGGCGCGCGATGTACGGAGCGACCGGCTTCTGCCTCACGGCCCTGCCCGTCCTCGCAGCCCTGCCCGCGCTGCTCGTGGTCGGCCGGTTCGTGCCCGCCGACGCCGGGCTCGCCGAGGCGCTGCGGGGAGCGCTGCTCGGCGTGGTGCCCGGGGCGCTCGCCTTCGGGTTCGCGTACGCGCTGCTGCTCCTGGTCTCGGTGCGGCTGCTCAGCCTCGGGCTGCGGACCGGGAACCACCCCACGCACAGCCGGGTCGGCTGGCAGGCATGGACCGTCACGCAGCTGATGGACCTGTCCCGGGAGACCCTCTTCCCGCTGTACGCCGGGCTGATCACCCCCGTGTGGCTGCGGCTGCTCGGCATGAAGATCGGCCGGGGCGCCGAGGTGTCCACGGTGCTCGCCCTCCCGAGCCTGACGACCGTGGGCGAAGGCGCGTTCCTCGCCGACGACACCCTGACCGCCCCGTACGAACTGGGCGGCGGCTGGGTGCGCATCGGACACTCCGAGATCGGCCGCCGGGCGTTCCTCGGCAACTCCGGAATGACCGCGCCGGGCCGCAGCGTGCCCGACGACGGTCTTGTCGGCGTGCTGTCCGCCACCCCGAAGAAGGCCAAGAAGGGGAGCTCGTACCTGGGCCTGCCGCCGGTCAAGCTGCCGAGATCCGCCGCCGACGCGGACCGGAGCCGTACCTACGACCCGCCGGCGCGGCTGCTGTGGGCGCGGGGCCTGGTGGAGCTGTGCCGGCTCGTCCCGGTGTTCTGCTCGGTCGCGCTGGCCGTGCTGACCACGGCCGCGCTCTGTGCTCTGATCGCGACGAGCGAGCTGGGGACCGTGGGGACCGCGCTGCTGTCCGGGGTGGTCCTGCTCGCCGCCGGTGCGACCGCCGCGGTGGTCTCCGTGGCCGCGAAATGGCTGCTGGTGGGCCGGCACCGGACGGGGGAGCACCCGCTGTGGAGCGGCTTCGTGTGGCGCAACGAGCTGGCCGACACGTTCGTCGAGGTACTGGCCGTGCCCTGGCTGGCCGGATCGGTGCCCGGGACTCCGCTCCTCGCGGTGTGGCTGCGTGGCCTCGGGGCGCGGATCGGCCGGGGCGTGTGGTGCGAGAGCTACTGGCTGCCCGAGATGGACCTGGTGACCCTCGGCGACGCGGTCACGGTGAACCGCGGCTGTGTGTTGCAGACACACCTCTTCCACGACCGGATCTTGAGGACGGATACTGTGGTCCTCCGCGAGGGCGCCACCCTGGGCCCGGGCGGAATCGTCCTGCCCGGAAGCACGGTGGGGGCCCGCAGCACACTGGGTCCCGCCTCTCTCGTGATGGCCGGGGAATCCGTCCCCGCCGACACCCGCTGGCTGGGCAATCCGATCGAGGCGTGGCGGTCCTGAAAGGGCCACGGCGTACGAGCACAGCGCAGGGAGCGGAAGCGGCAGTGAGCGGCCAGAGGACAACGGCGTCGGACCCGTACTTTCCGGCCAACGGCGATCCCCGTTACCGCGTGCACCGGTACGAACTCGCACTGGACTACCGTCCCGGCCCCAACCGGCTGGCCGGGACGGCCCGCCTCAGCGCGATCGCCGGCCGCGCGCCGCTCACCGAGTTCTCGCTCAACCTGGCCGAGTTCAAGATAGGTCGGGTCCAGGTGAACGGCAGGGCGCCGCACTACACCCACCGGGGCGGCAAGCTGCGCATCCGGCCCACCAAGCCCCTCGCCGCCGGAGCCGCCTTCACCGTGGAGGTGCACTGGTCGGGCAACCCCAAGCCGGTACGCAGCCCCTGGGGCGGCCTCGGCTGGGAGGAGCTGACCGACGGCGCGCTCGTCGCGAGCCAGCCGGTCGGCGCGCCGTCCTGGTACCCGTGCAACGACCGGCCCGCCGACAAGGCCTCGTACCAGATCTCGGTCAACACCCCGTCTTCGTACACGGTGGTGGCCGGCGGCCGACTGCTGACGCGGACGACCAAGGCCTCCACGACCACCTGGGTGTACGAGCAGACCGCCCCGACCCCCAGCTACCTGGTCGGCCTGTCCATCGGCATGTACCAGACCGTGCTGCTCGGCGACCCCGGGCTCGGCGGTGTTCCGCAGAGCGCCCACGTACCGGCGCATCTGCTGCCGAAGTTCTCCCGGGACTTCGCCCGCCAGCCGGCGATGATGCAGCTCTTCGAGGAGCTGTTCGGCCCCTACCCCCTCGGCGAGTACGTGGTCGTCGTCGCCGACGAGGAGCTGGACGTGCCGGTGGAGGCCCAGGGGCTCTCCCTCTTCGGCGCCAACCACGTGGACGGCGTACGGGGTTCGGAGCGGCTCATCGCCCATGAGCTCGCGCACCAGTGGTTCGGCAACAGCGTGACCATCGCCGACTGGCGGCACATCTGGCTGAACGAGGGCTTCGCGAAGTACGCCGAATGGCTCTGGTCGGAGCGCTCCGGCGGTCGCACCGCGCAGGAACTGGCGGCCGCCGCACACCGGTTGCTGGCCTCCCAGCCGCAGGACCTGCTGCTGGCCGACCCCGGCCGCAAGCTCATGTTCGACGACCGCCTGTACCAGCGCGGGGGTCTCGCGGTGCACGCGATCCGCTGCGCGCTGGGCGACGGCGCGTTCTTCCGCATGCTGCGCGACTGGGCCACCGTGCACCGCCACGGCGTGGTGACCACCGCGGGCTTCACCGCCCATGTGGCCCGCTACGCGGCCGAGCCGCTGGACGACCTCCTCTCGTCCTGGCTCCACGAGCCCGCCCTCCCGCCGCTGCCCTCCCCGCCGCCCGCCCGCTCGCCGATCCCGGCCCGCCCCGGGTACCCGCCCACGAACGGCGGATCCGGGGGCTGACCCCGGCGGCGGTCCGCCGCCGCTCGCTTCGCGGCGTGAGAGTGACAACGAAATCCGCACCCGAGGCGGCCTTCGGCCATCGATTCAAAAGTTACCGAAGGGTTTTGCTTAAAAAAGCATGACCCTCCGTCTTGCGTGGTGCCATGCCTGTCCGGAAGGATCTGTGACCGGCCCGGGCTGTTCGCCCTGGCACCTTCACGCCTCCATGTCTGGACGCCTGGCCGCGCACCGGTAACCCCGTGCCGCCAGCCGGTGAACCGCCTGATCCGCGCGGCCGCCCGGACGACCCGTCGAGGCTCTCTGCGCGACCCGCGTCGCGCTCCCTCTCATTCACCTACCCTCAGGCAAGGCAGAGATGGCACCACTGGCCTCGCGCCGACGACCCCACACCACCCCCCACCCGGTGGACGAGGTCCTCCCGTTCCCCAGCCTCGCGCTCTACGGATTCCAGCACGTCCTGGCGTTCTACGCCGGTGCGGTGCTCGTACCGGTGATCCTCGGAAACAGCCTGGGACTCTCGCGGCAGGAGCTCGTCTACCTCATCAACGCCGACCTGGTCACCGCCGGCATCGCCACCATCATCCAGGCGTGGGGCTTCTGGCGGATCGGAGCCCGGCTGCCGCTCGTCCAGGGCGCGACGTTCACGGCCGTCTCCCCCATGATCGCCATCGGTCAGGGCGCGGGCGGCGGCACCGCCGGGCTGCTCGTGGTCTACGGCGCCGTGATCACGGGCGGTGTCGCGGCCTTCCTCTTCGCCCCGTTCGCCGGGCGGCTGACCGCGTACTTCCCCCCGATCGTCACCGGCACCCTTCTCACGGTCATCGGCATCGTCCTCATCCCGGTGGCGCTCCAGGATGTCGGCGGCGGTTCGGCGCTGCACGGCGGGCCCGGCTTTGGGGACCCCGTCAACCTCGCCTACGCGGGTGGGACTCTCCTGTTCATCCTTCTGGTGGTTCGGTTCGGCGGCCCGTTCCTTCGCAGTATCGCGGTGCTGCTCGGACTGGTGGGCGGAACCGCCGTCGCCTGGCTGCTCGGCGACGCAGACCTCGGGGCGGTCGACCAGGCCGACTGGCTCGGTGTCAGCACGCCCTTCCACTACGGCATGCCGCACTTCTCGGTCTTCCCCATGCTGGCGATGGTCGTCGTCATGCTCATCACCGTGGTGGAGACCACCGGAGACGTGTACGCCATGGGCGAGATCACCGGCCGGAAGGTCGACGGTGACACGGTCAGCCGTGCGCTGCGGGCCGACGGCGTCGCCACCGTGCTCGGCGGAGTGCTCAACTCCTTCCCGTACGTGGCGTTCGCGGAGAACATCGGTCTGGTTCGGATCTCCCGCGTCACCAGCCGGTTCGTCATCGTCGCGGCCGGTGTCTTCATGATCCTTCTCGGCCTGGTGCCGAAGGCCGGCGCCGTCGTGGCCTCCGTACCCCACCCGGTGCTCGGCGCGGCGGCCGTCGTGATGTTCGGAATGGTCGCCACCGTCGGCATCCAGATCCTCGGCAAGGTCGACCTGCGGGAGGAACGCAACTCCATCATCCTGGCCGTCAGTCTCGGCGCCGCGATGCTCCCGACCGCCGTCGCGCCGTTCTTCGAACGCATGCCCACCGAGGTGCGGGCCGTCCTGGGCAGCGGGATAACCCTCGGCACGCTGACGGCGGTCCTGCTGAACCTGTTCTTCCATGTGTTCGAGAGCCGCCGCAAACGGGAGGACATCGACTGGGACGGTCTTGCCGCGTACGACGACGGGACGGGTCCGCAGACTGCCACGGCCCGCTGACCCCGTTTCCGCTCCGCGGAGCCCGCCGCTCCGCGGAGCCGCCCACCGAGGTGATCCGCACGTGTCCCACCCCCCGTTCTCTCCCGCCCAGGCCCGGGCCGCCCGTCTCCGCATCGGCCTGACCCCTGAACAGGTCGTGGCAGCCATGGCCCAGTTGGGGGTGCGCCGCCTGGCGCAGGCCGTCATCGCCTGGGAGTCGGGGGCAGTGACGCCTTCGGAAACCGAACTCTTCGCGCTGGCCGACGCCCTGTGGTGCCCCGTACCGGAGCTCATGGCCCTGCAGCCGAGATCCCTGCGCGAGCATCGCCTGGCCCGGCGCTTCAGCGCGGAGCGCCTGGCCCAGCGCATCGGCATGGACGTACACGCGTACGCCCGCGCCGAGAACGACCACCACTGGAGCGGAACCGACCGGCAGACACTGTTCCTTGCAGACGCCCTCGGTCTCGAACCGGGCGAACTGCGGCGCGTCATCGGCCGGGCCGGCGAACTCGACGGCCTGCTCCGCCAGGCCGTCGAAGGCCGCTGGAAGCAACACACCGCCCCGCTCGCGCGGCTCGTCGGCGCACCCGAGCGCAGCGTGGTGCAGGCGCTGCGCACCCTGCACCAGGAGTACGCCCACTTCAACGAGCGCTACATGGGCCACCTCGTCGCCCGTAGCGACACCGCACGGCTGAAGGAGATCGCCGCGGAACGCGCCGAGTGGTTGCACGCCCTCTCGGACCGCTTCCTCCACCTCGCAGGACCTGACGCCCGGCCGCCCTCGTCCTGAGCGCCGCAACGGCGTCCCGGTACGGGAATCGCGGTCAAGGGGTCGCGGGCGTCCGGGGCTCCTGCAGCCGAGCCGCGAGCTCCCCGGGAAGCACGTCCCGGTTTGCCGGCGTGAGGTGGACGACGTCGATGTCGGGGCGCCGCTTGAGGGCGTCGGTGAACGGATCGCGGTGCATGTGGACCGTGGCGACGACGTCGACCTCCGCGACGAACAGCGCCTCGACCGCGTCACGGAAGGCCGTGGACGCCAGCTCCATCCGCCCCAGCTCGTCGACGAGCACCAGCCGTCCTGTTGCCTCCCCGGTCGCCGTCGGCTTCAGCGACGGCAGTGCCAGCCGTTCCATGACGCCCAGGTCGACGCCGTATTTCCCCACCCGCGGCGGACCGGGCAGGTCGACATGGGCGAGCACCTCCCGCCGGCCCGCCAGCGTCTCCAGGGCGAAACCGACCCGGGCGCCGGATTGCCGGATCTCCTCCGTGGTGAAGCCGGTGGCCGCGCGGGAGGGCAACAGCGCGGCCAGCCGACGGAGGGCGGTCGTCTTGCCCGCGCCAGGGCGGCCCTCGAGCAGGATCCTTGTCGGCACACTGCCATCTTCCCCCCGCTTCCGCAGGCGGCCCGAGTGGGCGCGGCCGAACGGGGGTTTTGAGGTGCGGACCGGTGCCGGTGCCTCCGTCGCGGGTAGGGCGGCGCCCATGAGCGAAATGGAACTCAGCAGCACCGCCTTCGACCACAACACGGTGATCCCCCTCCGCTACAGCGGGGAGGGCGAGAACCTCTCACCGCCCCTGACCTGGTCGGGGGTGCCCCATGAGGCCACGGAGCTGGTCCTGCTGTGCGAGGACCCGGACGCGCCGGGGGCGACCTTCCTGCACTGGCTGGTCACCGGCATCGATCCGGGGACCACCGGGGTGGCGGAGGGCCAGAAGCCCCACGGCGGCCTGCCGTGGCCCAACGGCTTCGGGCGCATGGGCTGGGGAGGGCCGATGCCTCCACCGGGGCACGGTCCGCACCGCTACTTCTTCCGCCTGTACGCCCTGTCCGAGCCGCTGCCGCTGCACGACCATCCGGGCGTCGAGGACGTGCATCGTGCCCTGAAGGGCAGGGAGCTGGCCTCCGGCACCCTGGTCGGGACCTATCAGCGCTGAGCGTGTCACCGCCGGTCGTAGCCGTGGGCCCCGTACAGCCGGACGAACCGGGCCGCGGCGACCGTCCTGCGGTGCACCAGGCCGCGGGCCTCCCGCTCGTACAGCTCGACGTGCTCCTGCCCGCCCTGCCCGATCGGCTGCACGAGCCGGCCACCGGTGCGGAGCTGCTCCACGAGCGGCTCCGGCACCTGCGGGAAGGCCGCGCAGACGATCACGGCGTCGTACGGGGCACGGCTCGGCATACCGAGGGTTCCGTCGCCCAGTACGACCTCGGCATTGCCGACGCCCCGCCCGGCCAGCCGCAGGCGGGCCTCGTGGACCAGGTCGGGCCAGCGCTCGACACTGACGACGTAGGCGGCCAAGCGGGCCAGCAGCGCGGTCTGCCAGCCGTACCCGGTCCCGACCTCCAGGACCTGTTCGTCACCGGTGAGGCCGAGCGCGGAGACCATCATGGCGACCAGTGAGGGCTGGGTGGTCACCTGCCCGTGGGGGAGCGGAACAGGCGTGTCCCAGTACGCCGACGCCACCTCGTCCGCAGGGACGAAGTCGGCCCGGGGGACGCTCCGTACGGCCTCGAGGAGACGGTCGTCGGTCACGCCCACGACGCGGGCCGCGCGGACCAGGTTCTCGGGGGTGCCTTCAGGGGCCATCGGACCACTGGGGGTCGGCGTACCGCAGCAAGGCGCCCACGCCCTCGTACAGTCTCAGCTCGCCCTCCGGTACGACGACCAGCTCGGCACCCGTGCCGACGAGGGCACGGACAAGTGCCTCGTCGGCGCGTTCCTCGCGCGGGGCCCGCACGCCGAAGGACGTCAGCTCCGCCTCGGTCAGGGCGAGTTGAGTGGGCTGGGAACCCACCCAGAGCCGCAGCGAGGAGCCGGGCGGCCGGTTGAGCAGCAGTGCCGCCACCTGGCCGCGTTGGAGGGCGGCGACGGTGGCGGCCAGCCCCTCCGTCATGGGCCCGTCCAGGGCACGCCGACCGATGAAGATGTCCACGAGTTCCCGGTCGTGCGCGGCCATGCGGCCCCGGAAGACGCCGTCGAGCTGCGGCTCCAACAGGGCGCGTCCGGTGTCGGTGGGTGTCCGGCCGCCCACGCGCACGACCTTGTCCCGCAGGGTGTGCGGCAGCCGGCGGATCAGTACGTTGCACGCCCACTCGTCCCCGCCCACGACGACAGCATCGGCATGGGCGCGCCGCGCCCGTTCGTCCAGCCGGTGGCCGAGCCGGACGCAGGTGCGGTGCCAGGTCGCCACCGCGACCCTGCGGTGCAGCCGCGCACCCGGGGTGACGGTGGACGTGGGCCAGGTACCCGTCTCCGCCTCCAGCACCACCCAGCCGTGGGTCTCAGCGGTCGGAAGGCCGCCGTAGTGGACGACCACGGCCATGTACGGGATCTCCGGAACGTGCTGGGTGACCAGGGGCATCGCGTCCGGCAGGGTGCTGTAGCGCGCCGAGTCGTGCTCGGGCGGCCTGGGCAGCTCCCCGTCCAGGACGAGCGTGCCGTGGGCGGCGAAGACGGCCTGCCCGTGCACCCCCGGAACCTCGGTGTCGGCGCCGACCACCTCCTCCAGTACGTTCAGCAGCGCCGGGTCCGCTCCCTGACGGGACAGGCTCGCCCGCAGCCGCCGCCAGCGCTGCTCGATCGCCCGCTCGGGATGCTCGACGTCCCGGGAGGTGTCCAGATACACGGAGGCGTACGGGCCCGGCTCTGCGTAGAGGGGCTCAAGGAACGACAACCTCATCGCCACTCCTCGTCGATGGTCTCCCCACCTTCGATGATGCCCGCCTCGGACGGCGATGGAGCCCGCCGGACCCGACGATCGGCCTGGCTCGGCCACTGGGCCCTTGCCTGTGCGGAACCCCTCCCGTGTTACTTGTCGGTAAGCAATGATGTCGGGACAACCATCCACACGCGGGGGCTGAGGTAGCGGTGACGACTTTCGAGGAACGGACCAGGGTGCACGCCTTCCGGGACGACGCCCTGGGAGATCACGACGCCGTCGGTCTCGCCGCGGCGATCCGCCGGGGTGAGGTCGGTGCCGCCGAGGTCGCCAGGGATGCGGCGGAGCGGGTGCGGGCGGTCGAGGCACGACTCAACGCCGTCCAGGCGCACGTCGACGTCCCGGTGCCCGTCACCGGCGCGGGCGGCGCCTTCGCCGGAGTGCCGACCTTCATCAAGGACAACACCGACTATCTGGGTCTGCCCACTGGTCACGGCAGCGCAGCCTTCACTCCGAGGGCCGCGCGGCGGCACGCGCCGTTCGCCCGGCAGTTCCTGGGCAGCGGCGTCACGGTGCTGGGCAAGACCCGGCTGCCCGAGTTCGGGTTCAGCCCGACCACGGAGTACGAGGGCGCCGAGCCCGTTCGCAACCCGTGGAACACGGGGTACTCGGCGGGTGGTTCGTCGGGCGGCAGCGCGGCGCTCGTCGCCGCCGGCGCGGTGCCGATCGCGCACGCCAACGACGGCGGTGGCTCGATCCGTATCCCCGCCGCCTGCTGCGGTCTCGTCGGTCTCAAGCCCACCCGTGGCCGGGTCGTGGCGAACGCCCAGAGCCGTCAACTGCCTCTTGACATCGTCTCCGACGGGATCGTGAGCCGTTCCGTGCGGGACACCGCCGCGTTCCTCGCCGCCGCCGAGACGTACTGGCGCAACCCCGAACTGCCGCCGGTGGGCCGGATCGAGGGCCCTGCGGAGCGACGGTTGCGCGTCGGGTTCCTGCTGGACTCGCCCAACGGTGTCCGCTCCGACCCCGCCACCCGGGCGGCCGTCACGGAGACCGCGGCGACGCTCGAACGGCTGGGTCACACCGTGGAGCCGGTGGAGTTGGCGATCGACCCCCGCTTCACCGACGACTTCCTCACCTACTGGGGTCTGCTGTCCTTCCTCATCGGTACCACGGGCCGGACCCTGGGCGCCGACTTCGACCGGCACCGTATGGACGGCCTCAGTCGGGGGCTACGCGACGCGTACCTCCGGAATTGGCGGCGCACTCCGGGCGTGCTGCGGAGGCTCAAGCGTACGAGGGAGGCGTACGCGGCGTCATTCCGCGGGCTCGACCTGATCCTTTCCCCCGTACTCGCCCACACCACGCCCCCGATCGGTCACCTCGGCCCCACCGTTCCCTACCCGACGTTGATCGAACGCATCCTCGCGTACGTCGCGTTCACGCCCATCGACAACGTCGTCGGCACACCGTCGATCTCGGTGCCCGCCCCGAGCGCGACCGAGGACGGGCTGCCGGTCGGCGTCATGCTCTCCGGCCGCCCCGGCAGTGAACGGACGCTGCTGGAGGCTGCGTTCGCGCTGGAGGCCGAACACCCTTTCCGGCGTATCCAAGGCTCCTGACAGGGCCGCACGGTGGTCACCTGGTGATCACCGTGCGGCCGTCCGCGGGGCGCGGCCGCCCGTGGCGGGAGTGACTCGGTGCAGCTCTACCAGATCGCTTCGACCCACTCGGGGTGGTCGATGAACGGGTTGCGGTTGCCCTGGTAGGTGCCGTAGATGACGTCGTTGCGGCGTTCCTCGAAGGCGCTCGGCGGGTCCTGCTCGTTCCACTGCTTCAGGATCGAGAGACGGCCGTGCCACGGGATGCTGCCGTTGGAGGACGACTCGTTGGGCTCCAGGTCGGCCCAGGCGTCGTCACCCTCGTAGCGGACGGCCATGTAGAGGATCATGCGGGCCACGTCTCCCTTGTCCGCGGCGCGCGGCTCGAAGGAGTTGGAGTCCGTGTAGCTGCCCGAGGCGCCGCTGACGGGGCTGCCGCCGTTGTCCCAGTCCTTGTTCCCGCGGGTGCTGTTGACCTGGACGTCGCAGGCGCGCAGGTGGTGCAGGTCGGTGCCGGGGCCGGCCGAGGTGCCGAAGCTGCCGTGGGACTGGGCCCACACGTGCTCGCGGTTCCAGTCGCCGACGTCGCCTCCGTTGAGGGTCTTGCTCCGCGAGGTGCCGCTGTACAACAGGATCACGTTGGCACTGTTGTTGGGGTCCTGGTCGGTGACCTTCAGCGCGTTCCAGACCGCGTCGTACGAGATCTTGTTCTGGCTGCTGATGATCGTGTGCAGCGAGGACTTCAGGCTCGTACCGGTCTTGCCGATCGCGTTCTTGTAGTACGTGCTGTCGTACGCGTTCGTCGTGGCGCTCGCGGGAGTTGCGGCGACCGTCGGAAGGGTGAGGCCGACGAGGACGGCGGACAGGGCTGTCGCCAACGCCTTCCATCTGCCTATCTGCACAGCGAACATGGGGGTTCCCTTTCCCGGGGGCGGCATACGTGAGACGGGGCGCTCAACTCAACGGAGCGGCTGTCTACGCGTGTTGATGTCGTGCAGCCAGGAGAGTGGCATGGAGGAGGGGGTGGCCGTGTAGCCAGGAGGAGACGTTTCTGTGACGTTCTCGCATACGGCGCAACCCTGGAGGGGCGGCCCGCGGCTCCTGGAGCCGAACCGGCGCCGCGACGGCGTGAGAGCCGGGACCGACCTCGTCGGCCTGCTCCGGGACGAGCGATCCTGTCGGGCGGGCGGGACGTACTTTTCGCTCGGTCGGCCCAGTGGGGCCGCCCCCGGATGGCGCAGTGTCACGACCTGAGCACTACTTGTATTCGAGTGTGCGCATTCTGGTGCTCACGAGACAGTCACGGTGGACGCCTGACGGTTGTTCCACGAACGGAGCCCGCATCATGACCCCCGACCCCGACCCCTTCAACAGCAATCGGGCCGAAGACGACAGAGCCGCCGTGCGGAGTGCCCCGGAGGCGCCCGACCCGTCCGAGACGGGCGACGAGGCGATACGCACCCTTCTTTCGACAGCGGCGACCGAGCGGCCCGTGACGGAAGTCGCCGCGCTGGTCGCCCGCCTCCAGGAGACCGGGGAACTGTCCAGCCCCGCGGACGTGGCTCTCCGCGCAGCCGCCGTCTCCCGCCCCCTGGACGAAGTGCGGCAGCTTGTCGCGCTGCTCAACGAATCGGGGTACGACCTCCGGCAGGCCGAGACCACGCTGCGCGCCGCGGCCGTCGGGCGGCCGATCGAGGACGTGGTGGCGCTCGTCACGATCCTCGGCACCGACAGCAGCGACTGGCGCCCCGCCGGCGCGGATACCAAGGAGCGGAACGTCTGGCGCGGCCAGGACGCTGCCGCGGTCGGCCCCGCCTCCTCGAAGCGGCCGCGAGGATCTGCGAAGCAGCAGAGGTCGGTCCTGGACGGCGCACTGGCCGCAGGTCCCGGCAGCCACACCGCCTCCCCGGCGATGCGGTCGGCGCTCCGTTGGCCGGCCGCGGCCGCCATGCTCGTCTGCGGCCTCGTCCATGTGCCCACGGATCTCGCGGCGTTGCGCGCGGGCGGCCAGGCGGAGATGCTGTCCGTTGTCGTCACCGTGCTGTGCCTGCTGTGCGGCGTATGGCTCGCGGTGCGGGACACCATGATCGTCTGGGGCGCCGCTACGGGGCTCGCTGCCGGAGTCATCGTGCTCCACGCACTGGAGAGCGCCGGCACGGTCGATCTGCTGAACAGCGGCCTCGCCTTCACGTTCACCTGGGCGAAGGCAGCGGCGCTGCTGAGCGCCGTGGCCGTGGTCGTACTGGCCGGCTCGACCCTGGTGCGCTACGCGAAGACGACAGGCGCGGCGGACAGCGCCTGAAGCGTCGAGATCGCGCGGCTGGCCGGGCCGCCGGCACCAGGCGGCCTGGTCGGCCACCGCCGTGATCGACTTGACCCTCCGAACCCGGCGCCGACACGGTGCTCGCGGTTCTCGCCGACATCTCCCGGCGCCTCGATCGAGAACCGGTCAGGGCAGGGTCAGGACGCGTGGGCCTTCTTCGGTGACGGCGATGGTGTGCTCGAAGTGGGCTGCTCGGCTGCCGTCGGTGGTGAGGAGGGTCCAGCCGTCGCGTGCGGTGTAGTAGTCGTCCTGTCCGCTGGCCATGAGCATGGGTTCGATGGCGAGGGTCAGGCCGGGCCGGAGGGGAAAGCCGCGGCCGGGGCGGCCTCGGTTGGGGACGTGGGGGTCTTCGTGCATGCGGCGGCCGATGCCGTGACCGCCGAAGTCGGCGGGCATGCCGCAGCGGGCCGCTGCGGCGATGGTGCCGATGGCGTGCGAGATGTCGCCGATGCGGTTGCCGGGGACGGCGGCGGCGATGCCGGCGTCGAGAGCCTGCTGGGTGGCGTTGATCAGGTTCAGGTCGGCGGGCCGAGGGGTGCCGACCGCGAAGGTGATGGCGGCGTCCCCGGTCCAGCCGTCGAGCTCGGCGCCGCAGTCGATGCTGACCAGGTCGCCGTCGCGCAGCCGGTAGCCGGTGGGGACACCGTGCGCCACGGCGTCGTTGACCGAGGTGCAGATCACCGCGGGGAAGGGGGTGGGAGCGAAGGAGGGTCGGTACCCGAGGAAGGGCGAGCGGGCCCCGGCCTTGGTCAGCACCGTGCGGGCTGCTTCGTCCAGTTCTTGCAGGGATACCCCGACGCCTGCCGCTTCCCGGGCGGCGGCGAGGGCCTGGGCCACGATGCGCCCGGCTTCCCGCATCGCGTCCAGCGCCGTGTCGGTCTTGATCTCCACCATGTCCCGCGACTCCTCGTCCCACCCTCGCGTCCAATTTTTATACCGGTATTAGTATCACGGACGCGAGGGTGGGGAGGGCGGGGATGAGCGCA
Source organism: Streptomyces sp. NPDC059875 (assembly GCF_042731085.1). Taxonomy (NCBI): domain Bacteria; kingdom Bacillati; phylum Actinomycetota; class Actinomycetes; order Kitasatosporales; family Streptomycetaceae; genus Streptomyces; species Streptomyces sp. NPDC059875. The sequence continues at coordinate 82,359 of NZ_JBHWJZ010000020.1, read as the reverse complement.
GTGGAGCCTGCGAGGACCGCCGCTACCGTGTTCGGCAGCGTTCAGCGGCGTCCTTTTCGAAGGTCCGAAGCAGGTCCGCCGCGATGCTCACCGCGATCGTGGCGGGCTCCTTGCCGGTGATCTCGCTGATTCCGACCGGGGTCTTGATCCGGTCGATGGTGGCGGCGTCGTGGCCGCCCTCCGTGGCCAGGCGCCGGCGGAACCGCGCCCACTTGGCGGCCGAGCCGATCAATCCGATCGAGCCGAGACCGGCGGTGCGCAAGGCGGCGTCGCACAGCGCGGCGTCCTCGGCGTGGTCGTGGGTCATGATCAGGACGTGGGTGCCGGGCGGGAGCTCCGCGAGGACCTCCTCCGGAAGCAGCGGTGTGTGGTGCACGTGGATCTGCGCCACCGCATCCGCGAGCACGCCGAGCCGTTCGTCGGTGAGTACGTCGGGGCGGGTGTCGATCAGGTGCAGATCGAGGTCGTGGCGGGCGAGGATCCGCGCCAACTCCAGTCCGACGTGCCCGACGCCGAAGACCGCCACCGCTTGGACCACCGGCAGCGGTTCGAGCAGCACGGTGACGGCTCCGCCGCAGCACTGCACGCCGTGCCGGCTGGTGACCTTGTCGTTGAGGGCGAACTCCATCAGCTCCGGCTCCGGATCGGCCGTGACGTTCAGCTCCCGCGCCCGATCGATGGTGACGGCCTCGATGTTGCCGCCGCCGATCGAACCCCAGGTCTCGGTCAGTCCCACGACGAGTTTGGCACCGGCCCGACGGGGCGCGTGGCCGCGCACGGTCGCGATGGTCGCGAGCGTGCCGGGCTCCCGGCGGGCTCGCAACCGCGCGACCGCGGCCACCCAGGTCATGTCAGGCATCGCTCAAAGCACTTGCGTCGGCGGGGATCTCGCTGCCCCCGCGAGCGTGGCCGTTGCTCTGCACGTCGCTCCTGCGGGCTGCTTCGATCGCCCAGTACACCGCCTCCGGTGTCGCGGGGGAGGCGAGCTCCACGCCGACCCCGACGGGCCCGAATGCCGCGGCGGCCTGCCGCAGCGCTTCTCGGACCGAGAACGCCAGCATCAGCGGAGGCTCACCCACCGCCTTGGACCCGTAGACCGCGCCCTCCTCGGTGGCGTTCTCCATCAGCCTGACGTTGAACTCCTCGGGCATCTCCGAAAAGCTCGGCAACTTGTACGTACTCGCGGCCTGGGTCAGCAGCCGGCCGCGGTTCGGCCCGTCACCTGCGTCCCAGCGCAGGTCCTCGAGCGTCAGCCAGCCGGCGCCCTGGACGAAGCCGCCCTCGACCTGACCGATGTCGATCATCGGGGACAGGCTGTCGCCGACGTCGTGCACGATGTCCACCCGCCGGATGCGGTACGCGCCGGTGAAGCCGTCCACCTCCACCTCGGTGGCGGCGGCGCCGTAGGAGAAGTACTTGAACGGCGAGCCCTGGAACGTCGTCGCGTCCCAGTGCAGGCCCTCGGTCCGGTAGAAGCCGGCCGCCGACAACTGAACCCGCTGGAAGTACGCGGTGCGCACCAGGTCGTCCCAGGCCAGTTCCTTGTCGTTGCCGATGACGCGCGCGACGCCCTCGACGATGCGTACGTCCGAGGCGTTCGCACCCAACTGCGTGCCGGCCACCTGCAACAGCCGCTCGCGCAACTGCTCGCAGGCGTTCTTCACCGCCGCACCGTTGAGGTCCGCCCCGGAACTGGCGGCGGTGGCAGAGGTGTTGGGGACCTTGTCGGTACGCGTCGGGGCCAGCCGCACCTTGTGCAGCGGGATGCCCAGCGCGGTCGCGGCCACCTGCAGCATCTTGGTGTGCAGGCCCTGCCCCATCTCGGTGCCGCCGTGGTTGATCAGGACCGAGCCGTCCTTGTAGATCAGCACCAGCGCGCCGCCCTGGTTGAAGGCGGTGAGGTTGAACGAGATTCCGAACTTGATCCCGGTGATCGCGAGCGCTCGCTTGGTGTTCGGGTGCGCGGCATTGAAGGCCGCGATCTCGCGCTGGCGATCGGCGATGCCGGCGTCGTCCTGAACCTGCCGCCAGAGCGCCGAGATCCGTTCGGGGTGAGTGACCGGCTGTCCGTACGGCGTCGACTGGCCCTGCCGGTAGAAGTTGCGCTCGCGCAGCTCCATGGGATCCAGGCCGAGCAGCGGCGCGCACCGGCCCATGATGTCCTCGATCACCAGCATGCCCTGAGGTCCGCCGAAGCCGCGGAAGGCGGTGTTGGAGACCTTGTTGGTCTTGGCGATGCGACCGGCGATGCGCGCGTTGGGAATCCAGTAGGTGTTGTCGATGTGGCACAGCGCGCGGGCCACCACCGGCTCGGACAGGTCCAGGCTCCAGCCGCCGTCCGCGGTCAAGGTGGCGTCCAGGGCCCGGATGCGGCCGTCGGCGTCGAAGCCGATCTTCCACACGGCGTGGAACCCATGGCGCTTACCGGACATGGTCAGGTCCTGGGTCCGGTTGAGCCGCACCCGAACCGGCCGACCGGTCAACCTGGCGCCGAGCGCGGCGACGGCCGCGAACCCGTGCGGCTGCATCTCCTTGCCGCCGAAGCCGCCACCCATCCGCAGGCACTGCACGGTCACCTCGTGGCTGTGCAGGCCGAGCACGTGCGCCACGATCTCCTGTGTCTCCGAGGGGTGCTGGGTGCTGCTCTGGATGAACATCTGCCCGCTCTCGTCGACGTGCGCCAGCGCCGCGTGCGTCTCGAGATAGAAGTGTTCCTGATCGGAGAACTGGAACTCGCCGGTGAACACATGCGCGGAGTCCTCGAAGCCGGCGTCGACATCGCCGGTCAGCATCACGGGCCGGGCGCCGTGAAAACTCTCCGCCGCGATCGCTTCCCGCAGCGTGATCAGGGAGGGCTGTTCATCGAGTTCCACCTCGACGGCCGCCGCTCCGAGCCGGGCCGCCTCCAGGGTCTCGGCGAGCACCCAGGCGACGGCGTGGCCGTGGAACATGACCTCGTCGGGGAACAGCGGTTCGTCGTGCTTCATGCCGGCATCGTTGACGCCGGGCACGTCGGCACCGGTCAGCACGCGGACCACGCCGGGCACGGCGAGCGCGGGCTCGGTGCGCAGCGCGGTGATCCTGCCGTGGGCCTTCATGACCTGGACCGGGTACGCGTGCAGCACGTCCTTGGTGCGATGGACCAGGTCGTCGGTGTAGAGCGCGGCGCCCGTGACGTGCAGGACGGCGCTCTCGTGCGGCATCGAGACGCCGACGACGGGCTTCTCGGGGCGCTCGGACAGATGACTCATGACGAAACCGCCTCGGTGGTCTGCGCGTACAGCTTCAGCAGGCTCTGGCCGAGCATCACGGAGCGGTAGTCGGCGCTGGCACGGTGATCGTTCATCGGTGTGCCCTGGGCCTGAAGCACCCGGGCCGCGGCCTCGACGGTCTCCGCCGCCCAGGGCTCGCCTTCCAGGGCCGCTTCGGTGGCGAGGGCGCGGATCGGGGTGGCGGCCACGCCGCCCAGGCCGATGCGTGCCTTGCGGACGATCCCGTCCTCGATGTCGAGCGCGAAAGCGACCGCCACGCTGGAGATGTCGTCGAAGCGCCGCTTGGCGATCTTGTGGAAGGCCGTGACCGGTGACAAAGGCAGCGGGATGCGCACCGCGCGGATCAGCTCCCCGGGACGGCGCACGCTCTGCCGGTAGCCGGTGAAGTAGTCCGCCAGCGGGACCTCGCGCTCACCGTCGGCGTCGGCGAGCACCACCGACGCCTCCAGCGCGAGCAGCACCGGCGGGCTGTCACCGATGGGGGAGCCGGTACCCAGGTTGCCGCCGAGCGTCGCACTGTTGCGGATGAGCCGGGATGCGAATTGCGGGAACAGCTCCGCCAGCAGCGGTACGCGGCCGTCGAGGCGGCGTTCGATCTCGGTGAGCGTCTGCGCCGCCCCGATCTCGATGTGGTCGGATTCGGCTCGCAGCTCCCGCAGTTCGGGCAGTCGGTCGACGGCGACCACGCAATTCGCCCGGCGGGAACGGATGTTCACCTCCACACCCCAGTCGGTGCTTCCGGCGACCACCACCGCATCGGGCCGCTCGCGCAGCAGCCGCACCGCCTCGGCCAGGGTGCTCGGCCGGAGGAACGTGCTGTCGTCCTGGGTGTATTCGGTGGCGACCGGTTCGGGCGGGGACTGCTCGCGACGCTGCGCCAGGGGGTCGTCGGCGGTGGGCGTACCGACCGCGAACGCGGCATCGCGAATCGGGCGGTACCCGGTGCAGCGACACAGGTTTCCGCTCAGCGCGTGCAGATCGAAACCGTTCGGACCGTGCTCGGAGTCGGTGCCGTCGGCCGGGTCCGAGTCCGAGTCCGTGTGCGCGCAGCGGTCGGGTCGGTAGTACTCGGCGGCCATGCTGCAGACGAATCCCGGTGTGCAGTACCCGCATTGGGATCCGCCGCGGACCGCCATCTCCTCCTGCACGGGGTGCAGCGTGGACGGCGTGCCGGATTCGCCGGCGGTGGCGAGACCTTCGGAGGTGGTGACCTCCTGACCGTCGAGCGCCGCGACCGGGACCAGGCAGGCGTTGACCGCCACCCAGTCAGTGGGTTTGTTCACCCCGGGACGGGCCACCAGGACCGAACAGGCGCCGCATTCACCCTCGGCGCAGCCCTCCTTGGTGCCGGTGAGGCCACGCTCGCGCAGAAAATCCAGCACCGTGGTGTGGGGTGCGGCAGGTGAGATCGGTGTTTCTTTCCCATTGACCGTGATCCGCGCCGCTACCATGGCACGTCCTCATTTCGGGGCGCGGTCGATCCGACTTTCGTAGTCGCCATTTCAGGAGCTTTCTGTTTCGGTGGCGCAGCTCGAGAACACGCAGCGCGCAACACGGGCACGCAACACGTGCCGCAGGCGGTGACAGAGAGGGGAAGGTGCCGGGGCCACAATCGGGCACGCCGGAAGAGGGCTGGTCAGCAGCCGTGTGCTACAAGACCCGGAGCCCAGGCAGTCTGGTGGGAGAGGCGAGAGAGTACGGAGATGGTCGACATCCGATTCGCCTCCTTCCAGCAGCTCGCGAGTCGGTGCGCCCGAAGCTACGTTGCCGCAGGTTCATCGGTCAAGCCTCTGTGGGGTGCCCACGGGCCCCGTCCCCTGTCTGCCGTACTCAAGGGAGCGTCCAGATCTGGGTCGTCACGAGGTAGAAGACGACCGCCCAGATGACGGTCACCGCGGCGACGATTCCAAGGCCGATGAGGTTGGTCCTCGTCGGCGATTCGTCAGGCGACGGCCGCAACCAGCGCTTGAGCAGTCGGTTCACGTAGTAGGGCATCGTGACGAAGCTCATCAGGAAACTCGAGAGCAGGTTGCCCACCAGGAGCCCGAGCCAGAACGGCATCCCCAGCGGATGGAGGGCGAGCGACAGCAGCACGACGGTCGGGTACAGGCCGACCCAGACCGCGATGGACGTCTTGGTCTCCGAGGGCGGAGGCGCTTCCCTTCCGTTCTGGTCGAAGGCGAACCAGCTGCCGAACGAGTTGTCGATGGTGCGCAGCTTGTACTCGCTGAACCGCTCGCCCTCGGCGAGCAGCTCCTGCCGTCTGGTCGACGTCAGCCAGGCGTCGAGGTGCTCCGCGTTGTCGTATCGGTACAGCGTGGTCCATTCGTCCTGAAGTCCCTCGATCGGACGGAAGAGCTCGGTGCCGCGGAAGCCCTCGAATCTGCTCTCCTCCTGGGCCATGCGATGCTGCCAGTCGAGGAAGTCGTCGACGCTGTGCGGATGGATGCGGTGGGTGACCACCACGGTCACCAGCGGATCCGTCGGTTCCGTACCCCCACTGACCACCTGCTGGGTCGCGGGGCCGTCGCAGTACTTGCTTCCGCTGTCGAGGAACCGCTGCCGGGTCGCGCTGTTGATCCAAGCCTGCAGATGGGCTATCGAGTCGAAGCGGTAGACGACGACCCAGTCGGGTTGCAGGGCTGTCGGCCGGGCGATCTCCGCTCCGAGGAATCCGGCGTAATGGGCGGCCGCGGCATTGACGTCCTCCTGCCACATCTCGTACTCCCGCTCCGCCCCGGGGAGGACCTTCTGGCCGATGATCGCCGTCGCGGCGGTGTCTTCGAACTTCATGGTGTTCATGTGCTCAGGCCGCCGACTGTGCCGACCGACTCTCGTTCAGCCGGCTGTAGATGCGTTCCGGAGTCAGGGGCAGCGCGCGGTAGCGAATGCCCGTGGCATCGTGGAGCGCGTTCGCCAGCGCGGGCGCCACCGGGTTGATGCAGCATTCCGCCATACCCTTCGACCGCATGGGCCCGTACGAGTCCGTCGACTCCACCAGGAGCACGTCGGTCCGGGGGATGTCGGCGTAGGTGGGGATGCGGTAGTTGCGGAGGTTCGGGTTGACCATGACGCCGTGCGCGTCGACGTGGAAGTTCTCGGTCAACGCGAAACCGATTCCCTGGGCCACGCCGCCTTCCACCTGCCCGCGGACCTGCGCGGGGTTGATGACCACCGCGGCGTCGGTCGCCTGGACGCTGTAAAGGATCCGGATCTCACCCGTCACCCGGTGGACGGCGATGCGGAACCCCTGCGTATTGGAGGTGACGCTCCGGGGTGATCCGTACGCCTTGCGGGCCGCGGTGAATCGGATGCCGCGTGCCCGGGCCAGGGCGACGAGTTCGGCCAGCGACACGCGCCGGTCGCCGCAGACGACACCGTCGTCGTCCATCGCGCACATGACGAGATGGACCCCTGTGTGGGCGGCGGCGAATTCCAGAATGCGGTCGCGTACGGCGTTGGCCGCTCGCAGGACCGCGTTGCCGGACACGAAGAGACCCGCACTCGCGAAGGCCCCGGTGTCGAATCCCGTGCGGTCGGTGTCGGACTGCACGAGCCGGATGCGCGAGGGCGTCGTGCCCAGCTGGCCGGCGGCGATCTGGACATGGGCCGTTGACGTCCCCTCGCCGAACTCGACCGTTCCGACAGCCAGTTCGTACACGAGGTCGTCGCCGAGCGTGACCCACGCCTCCGAGATGTGCTCGGTGGGGGGTGCGGTCTCGTGCAGGGAACTCGCGACACCGGTCCCGACGAACCACTCCGGGCCGGGGGAGGACTGCCCCGCCGTGCGGGCCATCGCCGCGTCCACGAGGTCGATGCACCGGGCGAGTCCGTCCTCGGTGAACATCACGTCATCGGGGCCGTCGTGCAGGGCCACGAGCGGATCGCCCGGTCGCACGATGTTGCGTCGGCGCAGTTCGAGCGGATCGATGTGCAGGGCGCGTGCCAGTTCGTCCATGGCCGATTCCACGGCGAACGCCGGCTGCGTCATCCCGTATCCGCGCAGCGCTCCGCTCGGGACGGTGTTCGTGTAGACGGAGTACGCGTCGTACTTCTTGTTCGGACAACGGTAGAGCATGACCGCGGCACCGCCCGCGTACAGCGTCTCGCCCCCGTGATTGCCGTAGGCGCCCGTGTTCGACACGTTGCGGACCTGGAACGCCGTGAGCGTTCCGTCCGCCTTCGCTCCCAGCGTGACCGTGAGCGTCATCGGATGGCGGGGCGAAGCCGTCGTGAACTCCTCCTCGCGGGTGTACTCGAACGAGACGGGCCGTCCGGTGTCCAGGGTGGCGAGGGCGACCAGATCCTCCGAGATCACTTCCTGTTTGCCGCCGAAGCCGCCGCCGACCCGCTTGCAGAACACACGGAGCTGGTCCGGGCGGAGCGCGAACAGGTAGGCCAGCTTCACCTTCGCGATCGACGGCGACTGCGAACTGGTACGGACGTTCAGACGGCCGTTCTCCATCCACGCGATCGATCCGTGGGTCTCCAGGTGCGCGTGCTGCACGCGCGGTGAGGAGTACGTGCCCCGGTGGATCACGTCCGCCTCGGCGAAGCCCGCGTCGACGTCACCGATGTCCGCGTGGATCTCGAGGAGGATGTTGTGGACGGGATCGAGGGCGAACGGATCGTGCTCCGCGCCGTGCAGCTGCGGCGCCCCCTCGGCCATCGCCTCTTCGGGTTCGAACACCGCCGGGAGCACCTCGTACTCGACGACGAGTTGTCGGCAGCCCTCCTCCGCGGCTCCGACCGTGTCCGCCAGGACCGCGGCGACCCGCTGGCCGATGAAACGGACGGTGTCGTCGAGAATGAAGGTGTCGTCCGGATCGACGAGATGGTCGGTGTGGATCGCCGTGGTGAAGCGCCTGCGCGGGACGTCTTCCCAGGTGTAGACGCGCTGCACGCCGGGCACCGCGAGCGCGGCGGTCTTGTCGATCGACACGATCCGGGCGTGGGCATGCGGTGCGTGCACCACCTTGAGGTGCAGCATCCCCTCGATGTGGGTGTCCATGGTGAACTCGGCGCGACCGGTCACCACGTCGTCGGCCGCCGGTGCGCCGACGCTCGTCCCGACGGCCTTTCCCGGCGCCGCAGTCTCCACGCCCACGACGCCCTTGACGGCATCCTCGATCCCGCGATAGCCGGTGCAGCGGCACAGGTTGCCCTTCAACGCCCGCGGCAGGTCCGCCTTCTGGGCCTCGGTGAACGTCGCCGAGGTCATGATCATCCCAGCGGTGCAGAACCCGCACTGGAAGCCCGGGGCGTCGCGGAACTGCCGCTGCATCGGATGCAGGCCGCCGGGTGCTCCGAGCCCCTCGATCGTCGTCACCTGACGCCCTTCGGCGCGGAAGGCGGGGGTGATACAGCTGTGGACCGGTTCACCGTCCAACCAGACCGTGCAGGCACCGCAATCCCCCGCGTCGCACCCCTTCTTGACGCCGAAGTGGCCGAGTTGGCGGAGGAACGTGCGCAGGCACTGGCCGGGTCGTGGTTCCGCGTCGAAGCTCTTGCCGTTCACGGCATAGGTCATGACAGGCTCCCCGCCATCAGCTCGCCCCGTATCTCTTCGGCGAAGTGCTTGGTCAGGTGGCGACGGTGATCGGGGGTCCCGTTGGGATCGGTGAGCCAGACGTCGCGGGGGATGGCGTCGATGCTCTGCTGAAGGGTTCCGGCGTCGGGCAGGGGGTCGAAAGCCAGGCGTACGGGCCGGGTGGTGCCGGCCGTGACCGTGAGCGTCATGTCGTTCACTCCCGGCGTCTGCGTGCCGACGAGGAACACCGTCGAGCGACCGAGGTGGGTCAGCGTGAAGCGGCGGTGCGCGGTGCGTTTCCTCAGGGCGCGCACCGGAATCTGGATGCGGCGCAGGAGTTCCCCGGGGGTGAGTACGTTCTGATGGTCGCCGGTCACGAAGTCGAGGGCGTCGACGGTGCGCACGGACCCGTCGGGCGCCTGCAGCTCGTACTGTGCCTCGAGCGCGACCGTGAGGGTGATCATGGGGCCGGCGGGCAAGGACATGCAGATGTTCCCGCCGACGGTCGCCGCGTTCCAGACCTTGAACGAGGACAGGAACGCCTCACAGCTCTGGGCGAAGAGCGTGCCCGCGGTCCAGTCACGCGGCGGCACATAGGCGTACAGCTCGCGGATGGTGCATGTGGCGCCGATTTCGAGGCCGGTGCCGCTCGGGACGAGACGATCCCACCGCAGCGCCGTCAGATCGATCAGGCGGCGCACCTCCGGCTGCTCGACGGAGTACAGCCATGTGCCGCCCGCGAGCCAGGCGTCGCCTTCGCGCCAGTCCCCGCCCGGCCGATCGGACGGCCGCCGGACCACTTCGGTGACGGTGTTGAGATCCATGGGAACTGATCTCCCTCACGACGACAATCGTGTGCAATCGTGTGGCGACCGGATGCCCGCCGGGAGCAGCACCCCAACAGCGAGCGACAGCACCGGATGTGGCCCACCGCGGTCGACCTGCTCGACGAGGGACCGGCGGAGACGGAGACTCCGTTCCAGGATATCGCCGAAGAGGCCGGCCTCGCCAAGTCGGGGCGCGGCCGCGGTGATCACGGACTCAGCAGTCGCCCCGCGGCGACCGCCGAGGCCACCGTCCCTCCGGCCACCACCGCCGAGGCCGCGAACAGCGGAACCCTCGGGGTCCACGTGCGCAGCGTGCGGGAGCGGGAGACGCGGTCCAGCAGCGCGTCCCGTCCACGGAGCACGATCAGACCGACGCCGGCGAGCGTCAGGGCCATGCCGACTCCGAACGCGGCGACCATCGCGAGTGCGATGCCGACCTTGCCGGTCAGCAGTCCGGTGAGCAGGACGAGGAAGGCCGACGGCGAGGGCAGCAGGCCCCCCGACGCACCGAGGAGCAGGAGTCCGCGCCAGGTGAGGAGTGACGGCGCGGCCGGGATGTGATGGCTGTGGCCATGGTCGTGGTCGTGGGTGTGCCCATGGTCGTGTGCGTGGCTGTGGTCGTGTGCGTGCCCGTGATGGTGGTGCTTCCGGTGGCGCAGATGCCTCCGGACCAGGCTCACGCCCACCCCCGCCACCACGAGCGCCGCGAGCAGTTGGAGCCACCCCGTCAGCGCCGCGATGTCCGGCGTGCTGTTCGCCGCCAGCCACCAGCCGACCGCCAGCGTGGCGACCGAGAGCGTGTGCATCACGGCGACGATGCCGCCCAGCCACACCGCGTCGCGCGGCCTGCCCCTGGCGCCCACCAGGTACCCGGCGGCCAGCGACTTCCCGTGTCCCGGCGCGCAGGCGTGAAGCGCGCCCACGGCCGCGGCGATGAGCAGGGCCACCGGAAGAGTCGCGCCGTGGTCAAGGAGTGACGTCAGGTCGGTGCTCCAGGCTGCCCAGCCGGAAGCGGCGGGTCCGGCCGCGGCCTGCGCGGCCGCCGGTGTCAGCGGCAGCGTCCGCGTCGGCTCCTGCGCCGTGTGCAGCCCGCCCGCGCCCGTGTCCGTCACCGACAGCGTCCGGTACGCCCGGTCGACGTCCGTCAGCGCCGTGACCGTCAGTTCGATGCGGTCCACCGGCCGCGTGCAGACGAAGTGGACCTTCGTGTCGTCCGCCCGGTCCACGCGGCAGGGGCGGCCGTCCTGGCGTACGACGATGTGCGCGCGCAGATAGCCTGCCTCGTCGCCGCCGGACACGTCCTTCAGGACGGCGACGTCGTCCCGCTGCGCGGACCAGGTGGCGTCGACGGTGGTGCCCGTCGCCTCGATCTTCACAACAGGAGGGGTTCCGAAGGGGTGCGCCTGCGCCGTCCCCGCGCTGCCCAGGAGCAGCGCGGGGACGGCGGCGAGCAGGAGCAGCACCCCGGTGCGGAGTGATCGCACGGTGGTGCGTCCCTTCTACTTCCGGCGGGCGGCGAGCGCGTGGACCGTGCCGTCGTCCGTGAGGACGAAGAGCCGGTCACCGCTCACGGAGAGGGCCGAGGCCACTCCCGCGCCGAGGTCGTACGCGGTGACCTGCGCGCCGCTCACCCGGTCGAGGACGAGCAGGCGGCCGTCCCACGTTCCGACGTACACGTGGGACTTCGTCACGAGCGGGTGCATGGTCGGCGAGCCCGCACCGACCGAACAGCCCATGGCAACACGCCACTTGTCGTCGAGAGGACTCTCCCCCGGCAGATAGCCGGAGGCGGCCTCCCACACCGGCTTCGAGGGATCGGCCGCGCTCGTGTCGTAGGCGCGTACGACACCGTCCCGGCCCGCGACGTAGGCGGTCTCGCCCCACACGGCCGGGCTGGTGAGCGGGGCGCGCCCCGGCTCGCAGGTGCTGCCGCCGCCGAGCCTGGACTCCCAGGTGACCACGCCCGTCTTCGGGTCGTGGCCCCGGGCTCCGTACGCCGTGAACGTCACCAGTTTCGTCCGGCCGCCCTCGGCCGGGTCGGTCAGTACGGGCGAGGAGTGGCTGTCGATGTCGCCCCCGGTGTCCTTCACCCAGAGCTGGGCGCAGGTCGCGAGGTCCATGGCGATGACGGTGTTGCTCGACATGGAGTGCAGGTAGGCCGTGTTGGTACCCGGCTCGCGGATCACCGTGCTGTGGGCCTGACCCCAGGAGAACGCGGCGCCGAAGCCGCCCGGCAGCATCCCGCCGGTCTTCGCGTCCCGGCAGCGGACCGTGGAGGCGTCCTGGTAGACGGCGACCGTGCGGTCGCCACCGCCCGCGAGGGCGAAGACGCTGACAGGTCCGCCCGCTCGGCCGTAGCGGCGCACGGTGTCCCCGTGGGTCTCCTCGCGGTCGATCGACTGCCAGACGATGCGTCCGTTCGCCGCGTCGAGCGCGTAGACCCGCCCGACACCGGTCGTCAGATAGACCTTGCCGCCGTGGAGCGTCGGCGCGGATTCGGCGTCGCCGTCCAGGTAGGTGCGCCACAGCTCCCGCCCGGAGGCGAGGTCGTAGGCGAGCATCATGCTGTACGGCGAGTCGAAGGCCCGGGACGAGACGATGAGCCTGCCGTCCGCGACGACCGAGCCGTTGAGGTTGAACTGCTCGCCGGTGTGGCGGGCCCACGTGAGGTCGAGCTGCGCGCCCGGCTCGTCGCCGCTCGCGGACCGCCCGGCCTCGTCGCCGCCCTGCCGCAGCCAGTCCTGGCCGGTCTTCGGCTCGGCGAGCTCGGAGTCCCGTACGACCTCGAAGGTGCTCCTGACGACGGGGAACCGCTTGCCCCGCGTGTCGTACGCGACCGACTCCGCGGTGTACGTTCCGGGCCGCAGCCCGTGCAGGGCGCCGCTCGCGCGGGTCCAGGCGCCGCGCGTCTCGGGGCAGGGCTCGGGCGTGCCGCCGGGCGGGGTGTAGCAGTTCTCGATGCCGGGGCGGGACCTGTCCTTGCCGAAGCGCACGTCCGTCCGCTTCACGAGGTGGCCGCGGCCGTCACGGACGGTCAGTACCGCCGTGGCCGGGGTACGGCCGTCGTCCTCCGCGTACACCTCGACGGGGACTCCGGCCTTGGTGCCGTGCACACTGCCCTGCGCGGGGCTGACCAGCGCGGCGTCGTCGTCGATGTCGAACTGTCGGTGGATGCCGGTCACATGGCCGGTGTCCTCGTTGCGGTGCGTGCGCGGATCGTCCGTGATGGCGCTGAAGTCGAGGACCTTGTAGTCGGGGCGGGCACCGTCGATGCCGTACGTGCCCTGGTTGTTGATCTCGACGGACCGCTTGAAGGCGCCGCGCCGGAACTCGGCCTGCTGGTTGTGGCCGGCGGCGACCATCCGCACGTCGTACTTGGCGAGTTCGTCGATCGTGGGCTGCATGCCGGCGCCGGGGCCCCACTGGGTGAACAGCGAGCGGTGCGCGAAGACGAACACCTGCTTGCCGACCGCGTGCCGGGCGAGGTCCTGGCGCAACCACTCCAGCTGCGGCTTCAGCCCGCTCGCGTCGTAGTTGTCCTCGAGGACGACGATGTGACGGCCGTTGCGGTCGAAGCTGTACCACTCGGGGGCGAGGTTGCGGCGGTAGTACTCCAGGCTGCCGGCGTAGCCCTGGGAGGTCGCCGTGCCGCCGAAGTCGTGGTTGCCCATCACCGGGTAGAAGGGGTGGCCGAGCCGGCCCTCCTCCAGGCCCTTGCTGAACAGGTCGTACGCGCCCTGGCGGCGCGGCTCTGCGGCGTAGTCGGTGACGGTGAGGTCGCCGGTCGCGATCTGCATCGTCGCGCCGTCGACCTCGCTCATCGCCTGGACCTGGCCGGTCCACTGGGGCAGGGCGCGCCGGGCCTCGTCGTCGGTGCGGTTGCCGACCTCGGAGTCCGAGTTCATCACCCACTTCTCGGTGGGGTTCGAGGCGTTGCGGTCGGGTACGAGCGCGAAGTCGACGCCCGTGCCGCCGGTCTCGGGGACCTTCCGGAAGAACTGCGGGATGTAGTCCTTGCGCAGGGCGGGCGTGTATCCGTCGGGCGAGACGATGCCGACGAGGTCGGTCTCGCGCCGCTTCGGGTCGATGCTCAGACTGTACGCACCGTCCGCGCCGGTCGTCGTCCATCCGGCCCCGTCGGTGACGTCGACGCCGGGCATGGGCTGCTCGCCCGTGTCCCGCTTGCCGTTGCCGTTGCGGTCGTTGAAGACGGTGCCCTCGACGGTGACCGTGGCGTCCGGCTCCGCGGTGTCGTCGGCGAAGGCCGCCGGGGGCGCCAGGAACGACAGGGCGACGGCGCCGGCCGTCGCGAGCTGCCAACGCCGCCGGGAGCGGCGCACTCCGTGTACGAGGGCGGGCAGCCGCAGGGCGACCAGCACCAGGACGACGCCGGCGGCCGTGACGAGCGCGACGGTCGACCACGGGAACGACGGGAGGGCGTGTGCGCCGCGCACGTCGACGAGCGGGGTGGCGGCGGAGGCGTCGACCGCGGTGCCGTCGAACTCGACGACTACCTGGGTCAGTCCGCCCCTGTCGATGAGCGGGCTCAGGTCGAGCGCGTCGACGTGGCAGCTCCACGCCAGTTCGACGACGACGCCGCCGGGCACACCGCCGTCGTCGCCCGGCACGCCGGAACCGGTGACCGGGCAGGGGGCCGAGAGCAGCGCGGACGCCCACGCACCGGCCTGCTCGGGAGCCACGACGGCGTGGTGCACGATGAGGCGGCCGCTGGTGACGTCGTCTCCGGGCGCGACAACGAGTTCCGCGTGCTCGCGCGAGACGTGCGCGAACGCGGGCTGGGCGCCGATGCCCAGCATCAGGAAGAGCAGCGCAAGGGCGAGCCCGGCTGCTCTGCGTATGTGATCCATGAAGCGGAGGCTATTGATCCGCTGACGGGTTACCCGTCGGTACTGATCGACTTCACGGAGCGGCCCGGAACTGTTCAGCGTCCCGTTCGCGACCGTTGGACCATCCGGCCGCCACAGGTCAGGCCGTCGGCCCCTCCCTCCTGCAGACCAGCTGCCAGGCCTCGGTGAACAACTCCGGGAGCGTGCCCGGGAAGAGCTCGAAAGCCCTCACCTCGCTCCCGTCGGCGCTCAGCTGCGCGCCGATCAGGGGCGCTTTCCAGGACTCCATCGGAGGCAGCGGCTTCTTGGCGTGCGCCCACGGGCCCGGCAGGAAGAGCGTGCGGCCCGCGCGGGCACGGCGGTCCTCCACCGCCAGGCCGCGTGCCACCAGCTCCGCCGCGGCCGCCTTGTGGCGGGCCGGTGTCCAGGCGTTCCAGCGCCGTACGTTCCGGTCCGACGGGACGGGGAGGACCAGGAGCTGGAGGTAGAGGGTGGCGGCGTCCTCGGCCAGGTCGAGGGTGGCGACGACGTCGGCGACCACTTCGGGGGCGCAGGCGCGCGGGTCGGACTCGTAGCGTCCCGGAGGCAGGTCGTCGGCGGTGATGCGGGCCATGACGCGGTCGCAGGTGCCGTCGGTCAGCCAGTCCCAGCGTCGGCTCCCCCTGTCGCCGTGGGTCACGCCCGCGCAGAGGACCCGGGCCGGGGAGTCGCGGCCGGCCAGCACCTTGCGCAGGTGGCGGACGGCCTCCGGCGCCCCGGTGCGTACGGGGTCACCGGCAGGGAGGTCGGCGTACGCCCACGGCAGGCCGGCGAAGACGGCGTCCGCGACGGTGTCGCCGTCGTAGCTTCCCATGACGTCCCATGCCGTGCGCAGATGGCGGTACTCGGGCGGACAGGGCCAGATCCGCAGGTAGAAGCCCGGCGGCAGGGTGGCGTTCGACGGGTCGAGGAACAGATGGCACAGGTGGGTCGCCGGCATCCGGGTCTCCAGGGCGACCGCGGACTGCCAGGTGCTCCACGGCGGGTGCGGGCGGGCTCCGTGCTGCTCCGCCCAGGCCGCTGCGATGCGCTCCGCGACACGGGCGAGGCCGCCCGGCTCCCAGAGGTCCGCGACGTCCGCGGGCATCACGTCGGCGAGCAGGGCGAGTCGGTCGTCGTCGTGCAACATCGACAACTCGGACCGTGCCGACTCGAGTTCGCCGAGCTTGAAGCCGTACGCGGCGCGCTCGTGCGCGTCGAGGAACGGCGTGTAGTAGCTGCCCGCACCGGGGTTGCCGGCCAGGACGAGGGCCGCGGCGGGGCGGCTCAGGCCGGTCGCCTCGCTCAGGGCGAGTGCCGCGTCCACGTCCCAGGGAACCGGGCCGCGCTCCCGGACGAGTTCGACGAGGCGCCGCAGCTGCCCCGAGGTGCCCCAACCGCGGTGGCAGTCCACGGCGTAGAGCGGCTCCTCGGGGCGCGGGGCGGCCTCGCCGCCGGGGAGCACGGCCTCGAAGTAGCGGGTCTCACGCCGCGCCGGCAGGTGCTGGCCGAAGGAGGCGCCCTGCTGGTCGCGGACGGTGAACGAGGTCGTTCCGGCGAGCCGGCCCAGACGGAAGCGGTAGGCCGGGTCGGCGAACGGCGTCCGCGCCCACATCTCCAGGAAGTCGAGCAGCACCTCACGGCGCTCGGGCCGGGTCGCCGGGGCGGCCGCCCGCAGCGCGACCGCGCCCATACGCCCTATGAGCTCCGTCCAACTACCGGCCGCGGGCGGACGGACCTCCCGCTCGCCCGGCTCGGGAGCCCAACTGCCCTCGATATAGCGGCCGATGCGCCTGATGTCGGCGAAGGAGTCCTCGTTCCAGCAGCCCCCGGCCCCGACGAGACCCTGCAGGGCGGCGGATGAGGCGAACCCGCTCCACCTGCGGGGGGTGTAGGGAGCGTGGGGTGCGGCCGTGTCGATCTCGTTCATACGTCCGATCATGACGGACGACACTGACAACGGGCCACGCCGGCCGTGGCCGCGCACCCGACCAGTGCGACGGCCGTGCCGAGACGGACCCGCCCGCGCGGGTCAGAAGGTGAGAGTGGGCCAGGGGACGTCGGTTTCGACGGCGGCGGTGTAGTCGACGCCGGGGACGGAGAAGCCGTAGAGGCGGCGGACTTCGTCGCTGAACCAGTCGAGGTCGGCGAGTTCGGTGATGGTGTCAGTGGTGGCGGTGGACCAGCGTTCGGCGACGGCGTTCTGCACGGCGGGGTCGAGTTCCCAGGTGTCGAGGCGGACCCGGCCCTCGTCGTCGAGGTCGAGGGGGCGGGCGCCGGTCAGCTGGTCCCACAGCTCCACCAGTTGACCGATCGGGGCCACCATGGCGTCGCCGAGGACGCCGCGCAGCAGCCCGACGTACAGGGCGATGCCCGGGATGGCCGTGGAGGACTGGGTGACGGCGGCGGCGTTGACCGAGGTCACGGCCCGGCCGCCCAGGGTCTTGCCGAGGCGCTCGTCCAACGTGCGTGCGGTGGCTTCCAGATGGGACTTCGCGGCGCCGATGGTGCCCTGCCGGTAGATCGCCGCGGTGAGCGGCGAGCCGATGTAGGACAGTGCGGCGGTGGTGAAGCCGTCGGCGAGCAGGGACCGGTCGGCCAGGAACGTGATCCACCGTTCCCAGTCGGTGCCGCCCATCACCGCCACGGTCTGCTCGACGTCGTCGCCCTCGGCCGGAGCGGTGGTGACCTCCTTCACCTCCGGGGCACCGGACTCGTCGAAGACGAGGGTCTTGGTGGTGTACGGCGAGCCGATCGGCTTGAGGACCGAGGCGTACACGTGGCCGGTGTCCGGTTCGGTGCGGCGAGGCGCGGCCACCGAGTAGATCAGGAAGTCGAGTCGTCCCCCGAACCGCTCGGTGAGGAGGTCGGCGACCTGCTCCTTCACCGTGTCGCTGAACGCGTCGCCATTGACGAAGACCATGTCCCGCCCGTGCTGTCGGGCGAGCCGGGCGGTGGCGGCGGTGCGATACCAGCCGGCCGTGCCGGTGCGCCGCGCGGGCGCCTTCTCGAAGCACACGCCGATGCCACGGATACCGACCCGGGCCAGGCCCGCGATCGTAGCGGCCAGGCCGTACCCGGCGGACGAGCCGATGACCAGAGCCACCGGCCCTTCGCCCCCGGCGGCGACCGGCGCGGGAACGGCCTGCCACATCTCGTCCACCAGCTGTCGGCAGCCGTCGGGATGGGAATCGAGGAACAGGAAGCCCCGGCTCTTCGGCGCAATGACGCGTTCGCTCACGGTGTGGTGCCCCAGGTGTGTCGTCACGGACAAGGACGCGGCGGCCGCCTCGGCCACCCCGTCCCGCCAGTCTGCGGCCGTACGGATGAACACGGTGATCTTGACCGGCACAACGATGTCCAGCCGGGCTTGGAGGGTTCCGCTAGGAAGTGAAGAGGGTCTCGTCTGCGTCGTCGAGGACGAATCCGTTGTCGAGGCGGACGCGGACGGTCACGCTGAGTTTGTGCTCCTGGTAGACGATCCACGCGGGTTCCAAGGAGCCGACCTGATCCTCGAGCTGCTTCCTGCTCCCCGGGGGCATCTGCGGACCGAAATCGTCGAGGAGCGACTTGAGCCGTACGTACTCGCGGACCTCCTGGCTCTGCTCCTGAGGATGTCGGTCCACCCGCTCGACGGTGCCCTCGGTGCCCGCTGCCAGGGACAGGAACCCGACGACGGCCCCCGTCGACGCGTCCTCGGCCAGGGTGACCGAACCAGTCAGCCTGAGGTCTGCCGCCAGCTTCACCCGCTGGCCGTCTTTGAGCGCCATCGATCCTTCATCTCTCCGGTTGGTTCGGGCCGCGGCACGCGCGCGTGGAGGACCCGGCTGCTGCCATTATCCGGACCTCCGGTTCTCGGACGTGCGGCAGTACACGTGACGCGCGTTGTCGGCCTGGCCGGAACCTGTGGTCGCGCGAGGCTGCCTGAAGATCACCGTTTCCTACGACCGGAGCGGTCGTTGCACCCAAAGATCCATTGGGGTGACTGAGCGTCACCAGCGAGTCGAAAGTGTGTGCCATCCGTGAATGTCATCTCCGAAAACCTGTGGTTTCCCTCTGAACGTTCCGTGGGGGGCCCGCTCGGTGCCCGACTCTTCTGTCTCCCGCACGGCGGGGCGGACGGGTCGGTGTTCGGGTCCTGGCACAGCATGGTGAGTCCCGGGATCGAGGTCGTGCCCGTTCAGTTGCCAGGGCGCGGGATCCGGATGACGGAGTCTCCCGAAACGTCGATCGTCCGGCTCGGCGAGCGGCTTGCCGGGCCGATCGCCGACCGGGCCGACGGACTTCCCTATGTGCTGTTCGGCCACAGCATGGGGGCCCTGCTCGCCTACGAACTCGGCCTGGCCCTCCAGGACGGTCCCCGTCCACCGGCGGCCGTGGTCGTTTCCGGCAGCGTTCCGCCGCATGTCTCCCGCAGCACCCCCGCGATGCACCTGCTCCCGGACGAGGAGTTCCGGAGCTGTCTCGGCGCGCTGGGCGGCATTCCGCCGGAGCTGCTCGCCGAGGAGGAATGGCTGGAGCTCTTCCTTCCGGTGCTGCGCGCCGACTTCGAGGCGGCAGAGACCTACCGGACCAGGAACACGCTGTCGCCCGGTGTGCGGCTGATCGCCCTCGGCGGCGCCGACGACCCGGCGGCCCCGCCCGCCGAGGTCGAACGCTGGCGCGAGCTGGGCACCGATGTGACGGTCCGGATCTTCGCCGGCGACCATTTCTTCCCCTTCGAGTCGACCGACCAGGTCCTCGCCCTCGTGTCGGCCCTCTGCCGCGCCCGCTGATCCTCGCCCCATCCGAATCGGCATCGTGAATCAAGGAATGTCTTTCATGAGCAACACATCTTTGCGACGAGGGCGCTACGGCGTCGACGGCCCGGGCTGGCTGCTCGCCCTCGGCGGCGGGGTCGTGGCACCTCTGGCGGCGGTCGCCGCGGGCGGACCCCGCCGGCTGCTGTCGATCCCAGCGGTACTGGCGGTCCCGGCAGGGCTGTACCTGCATGCGACCGTTCGGGGCAAGTTCCTCCTCTGGGAAGAGCAGTTGGACGCTCTCGACCTGCAGGGCGACGAAAAGGTCCTGGACCTGGGCTGCGGGCGCGGAGCGGTGCTGACCGCTGTGGCGCGCCGGGTGCCGAAGGGCCGGGTCACCGGCGTCGACATCTGGCGCTCGGTCGACCAGTCCGGCAACGGCCAACGGGCAGCCGCCGGCAACGCCGAGCTCGAGCAGGTCGCCGACCAGGTCGACCTGGTCACAGCGGACATGCGACAACTCCCGCTCAGTGACGGCACGTTCGATGTCGTGGTGTCCAGCATGGCGATCCACAACATCACCGGCGTACGAGGGCGCGAGGAGGCCGTGCGTGAGGCCTACCGGGTCCTCAGGCCGGGCGGCCGGATGCTCATCGCCGACATCTTCCACGCCCGCCGCTACCTGGAGACCCTGCTCGCTGCGGGCGCCGTCAACGCCACCTGCACCGACGCCGGACACCGGATGTGGTGGAGCGGGCCCTGGGCCCGGACCCTGCTGGTGAGCGCGGAGAAGCCGGCCGGCCACTCCGGTGACGACGACCGAGACGGGAAGCAGCAGTCATGAACCTCTCCGCACCCTTCCCGCAAGCGCACGGCCGTCGGCCGGGCAGCTTCGTCGACCTGCTGCGGTCACGGGCCGCGCGACAGCCCGACCGCCTCGCGTACGTCTTCCTCGACAGCCACGGCGAGGAGGAGTCCCGCCTCACCTACGCGCAACTCGACCACCGCGCACGGGTGGTGGCGGCAACCCTCCAGGCGGATGGCAAGACCGGCGACCGGGTACTGATCCTGCACCCGCCGGGCGCGGACTACCTGAGCGCGTACTTCGGCTGCCTGTACGCGGGGGCGATCGCCGTACCCTGCCACCCGCCGCACTCCCGCAACCTGGCCCGGCTCCGGGCCGTCGCCGCGGACGCGGCACCCACCGCCGCACTGACCGGCGACCGGATCACCGTCGGCGTCCGCAGGCAGCTCCTCGACGCACCCGAGCTGCGAGCCGTCACCTGGCTGCCGACCGGCGCCCTCACCGGCGACGCCGGGCAATGGACCGATCCGCTCGTCGGCACCGACAGCCTCGCGTTCCTGCAGTACACCTCGGGCAGCACCGCCGCGCCGAAGGGCGTGATGGTCTCGCACGGCAACCTGCTGCACAACTCCGCCCAGATCCTGCGGCGTACGCGGACCTCGGAGGACTCCTGCACGGTGAGCTGGCTCCCGCCGTACCACGACATGGGCCTCATCGGCGGCATCCTGCAACCCCTCGTCGCCGGATGCCCCGGAGTCCTGATGGCGCCCGGCACCTTCGTACTCGACCCCCGCCAGTGGCTGCGCGCGATCTCCACCTACGGCGCCACGGATTCCGCGACACCCCCCTTCGCCCTGGACCTCTGCGTCGAACGGATCGATCCCGCCGACGACGAGCCCCTGGACCTGAGCACCCTGGACACCGTCGTCGTCGGCGCGGAGCCCGTACGGGTCGCGACGCTGGACCGCTTCGCCGACCGCTTCGCCTGCTGGGGGTTGCGCCGGGAAGCGCTGCGGCCCAGCTTCGGGCTGGCCGAGGGCACCTTGATGGTGTCCTGCGGGGATCACCTCACCCGCTCGTCCGCCTTCACGGTCGACGTCCCCGCCCTGGAGGCGCACCGCGTCGTCCCCGGCTCCGCCGACGCCGGGCCGGGCCGGAGCCGGGACGTCGTCGGATGCGGCTCCGC
Organism: Streptomyces sp. NPDC059875; assembly: GCF_042731085.1. NCBI lineage: Bacteria > Bacillati > Actinomycetota > Actinomycetes > Kitasatosporales > Streptomycetaceae > Streptomyces > Streptomyces sp. NPDC059875. The sequence goes on along the minus strand of NZ_JBHWJZ010000020.1, from coordinate 61,135 downwards.
CGTCGACGGGCAGCGGCTGCTCGTCGTCGATCCGGCCACGGCGGCGGTCTGCGGCCCCGAGGGGGTCGGTGAGATCTGGGTGAGCGGGCCGAACATCGCCCACGGGTACTGGGGGCGTCCGGAGGAGAGCACGGCAGCCTTCGAAGCGGAACTGGCCACCGGAGAGGGACCGTTCCTCAGGACCGGCGATCTGGGGTTCATGCGCGACGGCGAACTGTTCGTCACCGGCCGCAGCAAGGACCTGATCATCGTCCGGGGCCGCAACCTCTACCCGCAGGACATCGAGCGCTGCGCGGAGCAGAGCCATCCGGCTCTGCAGGCCAACTCCTCGGCCGCCGTGACCGTCGACGACGACGGGGCGGAACACCTCGTACTCATCGCCGAGATCCGACGCGGGGCGGAGCTGCCGCCTGCGGCCGAGGTCGCACGGGACCTCGGCCGGGCGATCGCCGCGGAGTTCGACGTCCGCCTCCACGGCCTGGTCCTCGTGCGTACCGGCACCATCCCCAAGACCTCCAGCGGCAAGATCCAGCGGCGGGCCACCCGGCAGGCCCTCCTCGACGGCACCCTCACCGTCGTCGGAGAGTGGACCGCCGGTGCGGCCACCAGCCCGTTACAGCCTCTCGCCGGCCACCGACACAGCGCCGTCGAGGCATATCTGAGCGGCCTGATGGCGACCCTGGTGGCGGACTGCGCGGACGGACCCGACCGGGAGCGCCCGCTGCTGGAACTGGGCCTGGACTCGCTGGCCACGCTGCGGCTCGTCGGCCGGATCGAGCGCGACCTTGGCGTGGACGTCTCCGACGCCGTGTTCGACGGCGATCCGACCATCGCCACACTCGCGGCCACCGTCCTCCAGCGGCGTCCGCAGGGGCTCCCCCTCACCGACGGCGGCCTGCTGATTCCGGCCGAAACCCCGCCCTCCACCACAGCGACCACCACCGAACCCGGCGCCACCGGCATTTCGGCCGTGTCCACGTCGGCCACCGCCGGGGCCGCCGAACCCGCCGTCCCGCACACCCCCTTCCCCCAGACCGACACCCAGCAGGCGTACTGCCTGGGACGCACGGGCGCCTTCGAGCTGGGGAACGTCTCCACCCATGTCTATCTGGAGTTCGACGCCCCCGACCTCGACCTGCCCCGGTTCGAAAACGCCTGGCGGCGGGTGATCGACCGGCACGAGATGCTGCGGGCCGTCATGCTGCCCGACAGCAACGAGCAGCGGATCCTCTCCGAGGTGCCCCCGTACGAGATCCGGGTGACCGATCTGCGCGGCCGCGAACGGCACGAGGCCGAGGCGGAGCTGGCGGCCACCCGGGACCGGCTGTCGCACGAGGTACGTCCGGCCGACCGGTGGCCGCTGTTCGAGGTCGCCGCCACCCGGCTGGACGAGGGCCTGCGCATCCACCTCAGCGTGGATTCGCTGATCGCGGACTTCTCCTCAGGGCGGCTGCTGTTCGACGACCTGTCCCGCTTCTACGACGAACCGGACGCCCGGCCGCCGGCCCCGGAGAAGACCTTCCGCGACCACGTGCGGGCCGAGGCGGAGCGGCGCGACGGAGCCGCGTACCGGCGCTCGCGCGACTACTGGTGGAGCAGGCTGCCGCAGCTGCCCCCGGCACCGCAGCTGCCCGCCGCCGCCCGCGCCGGATCGATCGACCGGCCGCGGTTCACCCGGCGGGAGACCACACTGCCCGCCGAGCTGTGGCAGGACCTCAAGGAACGGGCAGGACGGGCCGGACTGACCCCGACCGGACTGCTGCTCGCGGCCTACGCCGAAGTCATGGCCGGCTGGAGCACCAGCCGGCACTTCACGCTCAACGTGCCGCGCCTCACCCGGCCCGTGGACGACCCCGGGTACCACGAGGTGTTCGGACAGTTCGCGTCCTTCACCCTGCTGGAGGTCGACTTCCGCACCGGCGCCACCTTCCGGGACCGGGCCCGCGGGCTGCAGCGGCAGCTCAGGTCCGACCTACGGCACCAGGACGTCAGCGGCGTGGAGGTGCTCCGCGAACTGATGCGGCTCCAGGGCGGATTCGACCAGGCGCTCATGCCGGTGGTCATGACCAGCAACCTCGCCTTCGCCACCGCGGCGAGGACACCGCTGGAGGAACTGCTCACCCCGGTCTTCGCCGTCTCACAGACCCCGCAGGTCTCCCTCGACGAGCAGGTTCACGAAGAGGAGGGTGCGCTGCTCCTGAACTGGGACGCGGTCGACGAGCTCTTCCCCGCCGGACTCCTCGACGACACGTTCGCCGCGCACACGGAACTGCTGCACCGGCTCGCGACCGACGAACGCACCTGGTCGCGGAGCAGGCCGCTCGCCCTGCCACCCGCACAGGGGGAGCGGCGCCGGAGGAGTGCGGGACCGACCCGCGCCGTCCCGGACATCCAGGTGCAGAACCTGTTCGAACGACACGTGGCCGCCCGCCCCGACGCCCCCGCGGTGATCGCCCCGGACCGGACCCTGTCCTACGCCCAACTCGACACCGCCGCCCGGCAGGCCGCCGACTGGCTCCGCGCGCACGGTGCCAGGCCCGGCCGACTCGTCGCCATCGTCATGGACAAGGGCTGGGAGCAGATCGTCGCCGCCTACGCGGTGCTCTTCTCGGGCGCCGCGTACCTGCCGATCGACCCGGACCTGCCCGGCCCCCGCCTCCGTCGGCTGCTCGACAAGGGCGAGGTGGACCTCGTCCTCACCCAGTCATCGCTCGACGACACCCTGGACTGGCCGACCGGAACGCTGCGGCTCTGCCTTGACCGGCCGCTGCCCGCCGTCACCGGCGCACCGCTCCCCTCCGGCGGCAGCCCGACCGACCTCGTGTACACGATGTTCACCTCCGGCTCGACGGGCGAGCCGAAGGGCGTGATGGTCAACCACCGGGCACTCGTCAACTGCCTGGTGGAGACCATCGAGGCGTTCCGGATCGCCGAGGGCGACCGCTGTCTCGCGGTGACCGCGCTCCACCACGACCTGTCCGCCTTCGATGTCTTCGGCGTGCTGGGCGCGGGCGGCACGGTGGTCGTGCCGGCCGTCGCCGACCGCCGCGACCCGGTGCACTGGACCGAACTGATCGTCACGCACCGGGTCACGGTGTGGAACTCGGTGCCGGCCATGATGGACATGCTCCTGGAGAGCGGCGGCGCAGGCGACCGGCTCACCTCGCTCCGGTTGGCCGTGCTCGGCGGCGACTGGATCCCCCTGACCGTGCCGCGCCGACTGGCGGAGTCGGCACCGGGCATCGAGGTGGTCTCCGTCGGCGGCCCGACCGAGACGACCGTGTGGAGCATCTGGTACCGCGTCGCCGAGGTCGATCCGGCCTGGCGGAGCATTCCGTACGGCACCCCCATCGCCAACGTCGCCTACCACGTACTCGACGAGCAACTGGGGGAGTGCCCGGACTGGGTGACCGGCGAGATGTACGTCTCCGGCACCTGCCTCGCCGACGGCTACTGGCGCGACACCGAGCGCACCGACGCGGTGTTCACCGCACACCCCGACACCGGGGAGCGGATGTACCGCACCGGGGACCTCGGCAGGTGGCGGCCGGACGGCACCATCGAGTTCATGGGCCGGGCCGACTTCCAGGTCAAGATCCGCGGCCAGCTCATCGAACTCGGCGAGATCGAGGCGGCACTGCTCGCCCACCCCGCCGTCGCCTCGGCCGTCGTCACCGCCACCGGCCGCCACGACCGGCCCGGCCACGACGGCCTGGTCGCCTACGTCATCGCCCCGTCAGCCGGTGCCGCCGGGCCGGATGCGGCCGGGCCGGACACGGCCGACGTCGAGGAGGCCCGCCGCAGCGGCATCACCCTGCTCGACCCGTTGAGCCGGGCCACGTTCAAGCTCGCCCGGCACGGCCTGCGCAGGGAACCCGAACGGCCCAGGGTCGTCCTTCCGCGCGTGCCGGACGAGCCGTCGCCGCGCCGCAGTGACCGGGCGTTCCTCGCCGAGCCGATCGCCCTCGCCGAACTGAGTGACTGCCTGGGCGTCCTGCGTCAGGACGAGGTGGACGGGCTGGCCAAGTGCCGCTACCCGTCCCCCGGCGGGCTCTACCCGGTCCAGACGTACCTGCATGTGAAGGCAGGTGCAGTGTCCGGCCTGCCGGCGGGAACGTACTACCTCGACCCGCAGGAGAACGCGCTGGTCACCCTCGACGAGGGCGCGACGGTCGACGCCGGGATCCACGCCGCGCACAACCGCGCCGTCTTCGAGGCAGCCGGCTTCAGCGTGTTCCTCGTCGCCGACCTCGACGCGATCGAGCCCATGTACGGCTCGCTCGCCCGCGAGCTGTGCCTGCTGGAAGCCGGGTACATGGGGCAGGTCCTGATGGACCGGGCGGCGCGCACCGACATCGGCCTCTGCCCGATCGGAGCGCTCTCCTTCGACCCGGTCAGGCGGCTGCTCGGGCTTGGCGAGCGCCACGTGCTGGTGCATTCCATGCTCGGCGGCCGCGTGGACCGCAGCGTCCCCGCCCGGCCTGCCGCGCCGCTCGCCGAACGGCTCCGGGGGTGGGTCGGTGACCGGCTGCCCGCGCACATGGTCCCCGATCACGTGGTGACCCTGGACAGCTGGCCGCTGAGCGCCAACGGCAAGGTCGATCGACGTGCTCTGCCCGCCCCCAGGCAGGCCGGTGACGTGGCCGGGTTCGTCGCGCCGCGCACACCGACCGAAGAACGGCTCGCCGCCCTCTGGTGCGAAGTCCTGGACCTGCCCCGGGTCGGTGTCCGCGACAACTTCTTCGAGCTCGGCGGGAACTCCCTGGCCGCCACCCGGCTGGTCGCCCGGATCCGCGACGGGTTCCGGGTCGCGATCAGCCTGCGCGAGATGTTCACCTCCCGCACGGTCGCAGAGCTGGCGGTCACAGTCGACCGGCTCCGAAGCGAGACGAGCGAGGCGAGCGAGGCGAGCGAGGTGAGCAGGTGAGCAGGTAGAGGCAGTCGGGCAGGTCGACGACGGTCCGGTCGGGCCCCGTTCCGGCGAAGGCGTACCCGAGGGCCGGTGTGGTGGAGGAAGCCCGCCACCACACCGGCCCTCATTCAATGGAGTGGAACGGCGGTGCCAGGAGCGCCGGTGACCGTGGTCATCCGGAGGCACGACACCCGCGATCACCGCCGTACAGCAGCCAGGACCACGCTGTGGCCGCACTGCCAGACCGTGCCCACCGCCCCGAATCCCGCCTTGCGCATCAACTCCGCGTGCTCCCGGGCGCCGAGCCCGTTGTCGCCGCCGGGGTCGGGGCCGCGCCGCGCCCGCTCCTCCAGCAGCTCGTCGAACGTTCCGGCCGCGGCCGCCGCCGCCCACCAGCCGGCCCAGTCCTCGGCGGGCCGCTCGGCGCGCCGCGCCGCTTGCCCGCGCCCCACGGCGGCGGCCAGCTCACGCACCGGCGCGTCGTCCTGGAAGAGGTGGTCGGCGTTGACGAGCACGCCGCCGGGCCGCAGCAGGTCGTGGACCTGCTCGTACACAGTGGCGAGCTCGTCGGCCGGCAGGTAGTGCAGGGCGGTGGTGGACACCACCGCGTCCAGCGGGCCGTCCCCTGACACCGCCCCGGTCCACGGTCCCTGCCCGATCCGTGCGTCGACGAAGGCGACGGTCGCGCCGTGCACCGCCCGCCCGAGCGCCAGCAGGAACGGATCGTGGTCGACCCCGAGCACGCGGGCGTGCGGCAGCCGGTCCGCGAGCCGGGCGGCGAGCGAGCCGGGACCGCAGCCGAGGTCCGTGATCACGGGCCGATGGCTGCGGCCGCAGGCGTGCGCGACGACGTCGGCGACGACGTGGAAGCGTTCGGTACGGGCGGTTGCGTAGAGCTGCTGCTGGATCTCCCAGCGCTCCACCCACGGGGCGGCCTCGGCGGTCGTCAGGGGTCGTGCCATGGTGCTTTGCGTCCTTGCTGTGGTCGTGCGTCGAGCTCGTGCGTCGAACGGTCGGTAGGGGCGGGCCGGAGCGGTACGGGTGTCAGCTCGCGGCCTTCTCCGGTATGCCGCCGGTGGCAGGCGCGGCGTTCTCCAGTCGGCCCACGGCCGCCACCGCCGCGGCGACCGCCGTCGCCGCGGCCGCGGCGAGGAAGCCCCAGACATGCCCGCCGGGACGGTCGACCACGACCCCGGTGACCGCCGAACCCAGCGCGGCCATCGAGAGGTTGACGGTGGTGAGCCAGGTGTACGCCTCGTTCAGCATCGGCTCGGGCACCGTCTGGGAGACCAGCTCCGCCTCCACCGTCAGCGCCGGGGCTATCACCGCGCCCGACACGAGGAGCAGCGCCCCGAGCGCGTACGAGTTCGGCATCAGCGCCCACGCGGCGTACCCCGCCGCCAGTGCGGCGAGCAGTACCAGGAACCGCCGCGCGAGCGGACCCTCGAAGGTGCGGCTGCCGTACCAGAGCCCCGCCGCCGCGCTGCCGATGCTCCAGACGGCGATGAGGACGCCGGTCACGCTCTCCGCCGACGCGCCGTCGTGTGCCTTGGCGTATGCGGCGATCGCCACCGGCGACCCCCCGAAGGAGAACGCGATGCCCGCCGCGCACAGCAGCAGCATCCGCAGTGCCGGTTCCCGCAGTGGGCCGATGCCGCGGGTCGGCGCCCTGCCGCCCGAGGGCAGCGCCCGCATGGCCCGGCCGCGCGCCACCCCGTACGTTCCGAGGCCCGTGCACAGCGAGGCGAAGACGAGTGCCGTCGCCGGGCCCGCCGTGGCGGCCCCCGCTCCGAACACGTCGCCGAGCGGCGTGCCGAGCAGCATGAACGCGGAGAAGATCAGCGGTCCGACGACGAAGACCAGCTCGAACAGCGTGGACTCGGCGGCCATCGCGGTCTGCCGCAGTTTCGCCCGCCCGCTGTCCTCGTTGGTCAGCGTGGTCCAGGCGGCCCGCAGCGCCGGGCTGATCGCCGGGAACGCCGCCCCCGAGAGCGCCCCGAGCAGGCACAGCAGCACCAGCGGCAGCCGGCCCAGGACCGCCGCGAGCAGCAGCAGTTGCAGGACCGCGTAGGCCGTCGCGTACAACGGAAGCACCCGGGCCGGTCCGAACCGGTCGGCGAGCCGGCCGGCCACGGGTGCGGTCGCCGCGGTGGCCAGCGAGATGCTCGCGCCGACCAGGCCGGCCTCGCTGAAGCCACCGGTGGTCTCCTTCACCAGGAGCAGCCAGGCAAGGACGGTGACGCCCTGACCGAGCCGGGCCACCACCCCGCCCGTCAGCAGCAGCGGGGCCCCGGGCACCCGCCACAGCCGGGCGTACTGCGCCATGCCGGTCGCGGTCATCGGTCTCCTCCACAGCTCTCTCCGGTCACCCGGAAGTCGCGGGCGGTCGCCTCGACGGCCGCCGCCACGGTCGCACCGTCACGGCCTCGGAACCGGAACCGGCCGCCGACGTGCTCGTAGTACGCGTCGGCGTCCGGCAGTATCTCGCCCGGCCGCAGCAGTTCCTCCGCGTACGGACCGGGGGAGCGGCCGGTCATCGGCGTGACGTCGGTGATCAGACACGGGCGCGCCGCCGGTGCCGGGGCGAGCAGCCATCCGGCGATCGAAGGCGGACCGGGGGGCGGCTCCCACACCTGGGGCGGCTGCCCCAGGGCGATCCGGAAGGCCGCCTCCATGAGGTCGTAGCCGTGCACCTCCCGCCACACGTACGGGATCTCCGCGCCACCGACCCGGGCCCCGACCTCCAGGAAGGTGACGGCCGGACCGCCGGGCGCGTCGGCGTCGACGAACACCTCCAGGTGGAACGGCGTCGGCGCACCGGTCAGCGCCTTGAGAGCTCGTTTCGCGAACGCGCCGATCGCGGCCGTGACGTCGGGCCGGTCCTCCTCGACGGAGCCGAGCGCGGTGCCCTGCCGGAAGCCGAGACAGGTGTTGAGATAGCGCGAGGCCTTCCAGCACAGCAGCCGGTCCCCGTCGAAGATGCCGTCGACGTGGAACACCGGGTGCGGGATGTGCACCTGTGCGATCAGTGGCCGGTCGGCCGCGAACGACACCTCGTCCAGGCCCTGGTCGTCCTCGACGAGCACGACCCCCTCGCTGCTGCTGCCGATCGTGGGTTTGACGACGACCGGGCGCTCGTGCGAGTCCGCGAGGGCGCGCACCTGCTCCGGTCCGGCGACCCGGGCCGTCGGCGGCACGGTGAGCCCGGCCCTGGCGACCCTCGCCGTCATCAGGTACTTGTCCCGGAACGGGAGCAACTCCTCCGGGCGGCGGGCGGCGCAGCCCCACTCCTGCGCCAGCTCGGCGGCGACCAGCAGGTCGTCCTCCTTGAGGGCGACGACCGCGCGCGGGGCGCCGTGCCGGGTTGCGAGGCCGTCGACCTCCTTGCGTACGCGGGCGAGGTCGTCCGTGGCGGGGACCAGGACCACCTCGGCGGCTCCGTCGGGCACGGCCGCCTCCCCGACTTCGGTGGTCACGTAGGTGACCGCGTGGGCGTCGTGGTCGACGTACCGCTCGTAGTGCGCGTAGTGGGCCCGCCACCGGTGCAGCACCACGAGGTGCGGCCGGGCCACCGCGGACGGGCCGCTCACGCCGGCCCTCCCGGGTCCTTGAGGACGTAGAACCCGGCCCCGTCCAGGTAGTGGACGGTGTTCAGGTCCCGTGCGAGGACGCTCTCCGAGGCGTGTGCGAGGCCGATCATCATCGGCTCGGAGGTGTCGTCGACGGTCAGCGGCAGCTGTCCGCCCTCGGGTACCGCGATGTGCACGTTGTGGAAGCTTTCCAGCGCCTCCACCTGCGGCAGCAGCGGGTACGAGGCCAGCGTGCCGCTGACCGGTGAGGTCAGGTACGCCATCGCGACGTGCCGCTCGACCTGGTGCGCGTCGCCGACGGCGGCCAGGAACCGCTCCGGGTGCAGATAGGCGTCCACGGTCCGCTCGATCTGCGACTCGCCGGCCGCGAGGCGGGCGAAGTACGCGGCGTCCGCGCCGCACAGCCGGATGCCGGCCTCCACGAGCCGGGGCCCGTCCGGCGTCAGCATGATCTCCAAGTGGGCGGGCCCGTGCCGGACTTCGAGGGCGTCGAGCACCTCGAAGGCGTACTCCACCAGGCGGGTGCGCTCCGCGGTGCCGGGGTGGACCGAGACCGCGGCACTGATCCGGTCGGTGACGCCGTTGGCGGAGATCTTCATGTAGCGCCACACGTCGGTGACCCGGTGTCGGCCCTCGCAGCTGACCGTGTTGACGACGAACTCGGTGCCGTCCAAGTGCTCTTGGACGACGACCCCCTCGTTGCGGACGTCGAAGATGTTCGTCGCCGCCATGATCTTGTCGTAGGCGGCCGCCGTCTCCTCCGGCGCACCGCAGAAGGTGACATGGTCGTTGCCGGCGCTGCGCACCGGCTTGACGACGACCCGGCCGCCGCGGTCCGCGTGCCACCGTGCCGCGTCCTCGCGGGACTCGGCCAGGTGCTGCGCGGTGCCGGGCAGCCCGGCCGCCTTGATGGTCTCGATCTGGGTGTGCTTGTGGCGGCGGGCGGCGCTGAGTCGGGTGCCGTTCCCGGCCAGGCCCAGCGCGGCGGCGAGTCGGTCGGCCAGCTCGACGCCCAGCTCGCCGCCGGTCAGCACGGCGACGGGCCGGTGTGCGGCGACCGCGCGGACGGTGGCGTCGAGGTCGCCGGTGTGGATGATGTTGTCGGCGAACTCGGTGGTGTCGAAGCTGCCCTGGTACACGGGCGGGACACCGGGGGTGCTCTGCACCCGGACCACCGGATGTCTCGCCTCCTGGAAGGCGCGGGACAACCGAAGGGTCGGCGCGTAGACGTCAACCATGACGACCGTGCCCCGGTCGTCGGCCGTGTCGCCGCGTTGCCTGTCGTCGCGCGTGTCGCGCACGTCGTGCATCGTTTCTCAGCTCTCCCGGTTGAGGCCGGCCAGGACGTCCAGCAGGCGGTCGATGTCGTCGGGGGTGTTGTGGACGTGCAGGCTCACCCGGACCGAGGACTCCTTCTCGCCCGCATGGCCCTGGCAGTGGCCGTCGGCCCGCACCATCAGGCCGTGGCTGGCGAGGATGAACCCCAGGTCGTTGGAGCCGATGTCGCGGTGCCGGAAGGTGACGATGCCCTGTCGGCGCTGCACGGTGGACGCGGCGTCGAGGCTCAGCGGGCAGCCGAAGATCTCGTACGAGCCGAGCCGGGCGAGCCCGTCGGTGAGCAGCGCGCCCAGGCCCACCGTCCACCGCTCGATCCGGTCGAGGCCCGCCGCGTCGAGCCAGTCGAGCGCCGCGTGCAGACTGACCACGCCGCTGGTGTTGGGGCTGCCGCTCCAGCCGCCGGGCTCGAACGCGGGACCGCGTTCGCCGCGCGACCAGATCGCCCCGATGCCGGGCAGAGCCATCGCCTTGTGCCCGGAGAACACGGCGAAGTCGACGTCGAGCGCTGTCAGGTCGACCGGCTTGTGGCCGACGCTCTGCGCCGCGTCCAGGCAGATCACCACGTCCGGACCGGCCGTGGCGCGGATGCGGTGCACGTTCATGTCCGCGCCGTACACGTGGTGGACGTGCGTGGCGGCGACGAACCGCGTCCGCGGGGTGATCAGTTCGGCGAGCGCCGTCTGGTCGTAGTCGCGCGAAGCGTCCTCGTACGGCATCTCCCGTACGACGATCCGCACGCCGCGCTCGGCGAGCAGCCGCTGCGCCTCCAGCCACGGCAGGGCGTTGGCCTGGTGGTCGGCGAACGGGACGACGATCTCGTCGCCGTCGCGCAGGTAGCCGGTCAGCCAGTCCCGGGCGACGGTGCGCAGCCCTTCGCTGGTGCCGCTGGTGAAGTGCACCCGGGACCGCTCCGGGCTCGGGTCGTCGAAGAACTCCTTCACCCGGTTCCGGGCCTGCTCGATGAGCTCGGTCGTGCGGTTCGCCCACGGGTAGGTGCCGCGTCCCGCGTTGGCGTTGCTGGTGGTCAGGTAGTGGTGGACGGCGTCGAGGACCGCCCGCGGCTTCTGCGCGGTGGCGGAGCTGTCCAGGTAGCGAACGTCCGGGTGTCCGGTGACGATGGGGAACTGATCCCGCAACTGGTTCTGCCAGTCGAGCAGTTCGGTGTTGAACGGCGCGGTGGCCGTGGTGTCGATCGACATGGTTCAGTCCCTCACCAGCTCGCCGCCGGCGTCCCGCCAGGCGATGATCCCGCCCTCCAGGCTGCGGACGTCGGTGTGTCCCATCCGGGTGAGCAGCGCCGCGTACCGCACCGACTGCTCGCCGACCGGGCAGGCGAGGAGCACCGGCTGGTTGCGGCCGAACGGCAGCCCGCCGTGCAGGAGTTCAGCGAAGATCTCGTCGACGATGTTGACCGATCCGGGGATGTGCAGCGCGTCGAAGGCGAACGCGCCCCGCAGGTCGACGACCAGGGGCCGCGCGTCGTCGATCCACCGACGGGCCTCTCCGGACGCGATCGTGGGCGCGGCCACGAGCTCGGACTCGGTCAAGGTGGCCACGGAGTTGCGGCGGGCGGGCTGCCGCAGCAGCTCCGGCCGGCGCTGCCGCACGTAGCTCATATAGCTCTCGACCCGGTCGCAGACGATGAAGACGGCGGTCTTCCGCTCGGTCAACTCGGCGTCGATGCCCTGCAGATGGCGGACGGCGCCGAAGTAGGCGGCGCCTCCGGTGGGGCCGGCGAGCATGCCGCAGCGGCGGACCAGGGTGAGCATCCCGTCGATCGCCTCGTCGGCCGACACCGACTCGATGGTGTCGTACGTCGCCGGGTCGAACAGGCCCACCTCGTGGACCTCGTCGATGTTGCGGATGCCGGGGATGAAGTCCGACTTGTGGGCGACCAGGCCGAGCACGCCGGTGCTCGGGTCGTGGTCGCGCAGGGCGCGGGCGGTGCCGGTCGAGGATCCCGCGGTGCCGACGGCGGCGATGAAGTAGTCGGGGGCCGCGCCGCCCAGATCCTTGATGATCTCCGGTCCGGTCGCGGTGCGGTGCGCCTCGATGTTCAGCGGGTTGTAGTACTGGTCCGTGTGGATGTACGTGTCCGCCTCGGCGGACAGCATGTGGTGGATCTTGGTGAGCGGGTCCTCGGTGTTCGTCGGGTCCAGGCACTCGGCCTGCCCCGGCAGCTCTTCGATCTCCGCGCCGAGAAGCAGGAGCAGGTCCTTGATCTCCGGGACCTTCATCCGGTTGGTGACGCTCTTGAACGGCAGGCCGTGCATGCCTGCGATGACGGCCAGGGCCTTGGCGGTGTTGCCGCTGGAGAGCTCGACGACCGTGCGCCGCGCGGCGCCCCCGTCCGCGCCGGCCTCCTCGGCCAGCAGCGGCTGCGCCATGTTCCAGGCTGCGCGGTCCTTCACGGAGCCGAAGGGGTTGAGCATTTCGAGCTTGGCGTACAGATCGATGTTCTGCAGGCCGTGTATCTCAGGCGCTATGCGCACGAGCGGCGTGTCACCGATGACGTCGGTGATCGAGTCGTACCTCAACAGTCTTCCCCCGTACAGTGGTTCGGCCAGTAGTTCTCGTCCAGGCACCAGCGCCATTCGGCGCCGTCCTGGTACGCCGCGACCTTGCGGGCCACGGGCTGGTGCAGTGCGTGGTCGGCGCTGAAATCCATGAAGTAGCCCGCCGTGTTGGCGAAGGCGAGCAGGTCCCCCGGCTGCGGCCGCTCCGGCAGGAAGACCATGCGCCGGGTGATGAAGTCGGCTTCCAGGCACAGGTTCCCAATCAGGTACACCCCGACCGGACCGCTTCCCGTGTCGCCGCCCCCGTGCCCCGGGCGGCGGACGAGCACCGGGTCCATCAGGACGCCGTGCTCCTCCAGACTCACGTCCGAGGCGTTCATCTCCAGCCGGACGAAGGTCTCCCCGGCCGGAGTGTCGCGGACCTCGAGCACCCGGGCGAGCGCGACACCGCACTGGTCGACCAGGGCGCGCCCCGGCTCGACGTGCAGGTCGTACAGGTTCTCCAGGAGCAGCGTGGCCAGCGGACGGCCGAGGGACTGCCCCCGGGTGGCGAGGAGTTCGTCGAAGTAGCGCGGCCCTGAAACCGGCCGATGGGCCGGGTAGAGCCCGAGCGCGCCGCGCAGGGTCCCGGCGTCGTTGCGCAGCCCGTAACCGTGCCCCTGCCAGGTCAGTGGCGGTCGCCGGCCGAGTACGGCGCTGGTCAGCTCGGAGGTGTACGCCTGCCACTGGGCGCCGTCGGCGAGGTAGTCCACGCCGAACCCGCCGCCGATGTCGACCGCGCGGGGCCGGAAGCCGCGGGCCGCGCACTCGTTCAGGACGCGGACGCAGCCCTCAAAGGCGGTGGCCTTCTCGGCCGGCCCGATGGTGTCGAGGTGGTACGCCACACCGATGAGGTCCAGCGAGTCGCGGTGCTTGTCCAGCAGATCGAGCAGTTCCGTGGCCGCGCCGGCCGGAGTGCCGAACCGGCTGCGCCGGCTGAGCACCGTGACGCCTGTGCTGTCGAAGTCCGACAGCCGCAGCAGCACGCGGGCCTGGGGCAGTCGATGCTTCTCCACCAGTGCGGCGAGTTGGGCGAGTTCGTCGCTCGAGTCGACGTTGACGGTGACGCCCGTTCGTGCGGCGAGCCACAGGAACTCGGGACTCTTGGGGCCCGTCGCCATGATCCGGTCCGGGGCGAAACCGCAGCCCAGGGCGTGCTGGAGCTCGCCGAGCGAGGCGATGTCGATGTGCGCCCGGGTGGCGGCGAGGCGTCGCACGAGCGCGCTGGAGCGGTTTGCCTTGTGGGCGAAGTAGATGTTCCCGGCGAGCCGGTGCTGGTCGTAGACCTCCTGGAAGCGGTCGACGTTGTCGGCGATGCCGTCCGGCAGGACGACGTTGAGCGGTGAGCCCAGGGCGTGCGTGAGCTCGTGCAGGAACCCCGCCTCGTCGAGCAGTGAGGCGAGCCGGGATTCGAGTCGTGGTGCGAGGTACAGCGGAGTGCTCATGGAGGTGCGAACTCCTGGTCTACTCGTCATGGGTGCTTTTCCCGGCAGGATGAAGAGCGCCGGAAGAAACAACGCGAGCGTAAGCTGCAACGAGAATCGTTTTCAACTGTGGAATGCAACCCGCCGCTTCTGCATGTCTGCGTGGCAGGCCGCGAGTTGACCGTGCCCCTCGCCGGGCGGGCCGACCTGGACCAGGCCGGGTCGCGCGCCCTCGCACAGCTCCCGTACGGCGGCGTCGAGCGAGGGCAGCAGCGGGCACCTGGACCGGAACGCGCAGCCCGCGACCGTACCGGTCGGCGCCACGGGATCGCCGCGCAGCACGATCCGCTCGCGGCTTCGCTCCCGTACCGGATCGAGCGTCGGGGAGGCGTCGATCAGGGCGCGGGTGTACGGGTGACGGGGCCGCTCCAGTACGTCGCGGGTCCGGCCGCTCTCCACCACTCGGCCCAGATACAGCACCGCCACCCTGTCGGCGGAGCGCCGCACCACGTCGATGTCGTGCGACACGAGCACGTACGACAGCCCCAGCGAGGCGCGCAGTCCGTCGAGGAGGTCCATCACCCCGGCCCGCAGGGCGACGTCGAGCGCCGACACCGGCTCGTCGAGCAGCACCAGCCGGGGCCGGGTCGACAGCGCGCGGGCGATCGCCACCCGCTGGCGCTGCCCGCCGGACAGCCGGGTGGGCCGTACCCCCGCGACCTCTGCGGGCAGCTCCACCAGACGCAGCAACTCTGCGGCCCTGGAGGCTCGTTCGGCGGCCGGGACGCCGTGCACCGCGAGGGGCTCCGCGACGATCTCGGCCACCCGCATCCGCGGGTCGAGGGAGGCCGCGGGGTCCTGGAGCACCACGCCCACGTCGCGCCGCACCTCCCGGCGGGCAGCGGCGGAGAGTCGTGCCGTGTCGTGCCCCAGCACCTCGATCCGGCCCGCTTCGGGTGCCCTCAGCCGCAGAATCTCGTTCAGTGTCGTCGACTTCCCGCATCCGGACTCGCCGAGCAGCGCCAGCGCCTCGCCCGCGCGCAGCGCGAAACTCACCCCGTCCACCGCGCGGACCGGAGTGCCGCGTCCCGACAGCCGGATCGCGCCGGCCGCCCGGTAGTGGCGGCGCAGTCCCTCGACGCGCAGCACGTACGGTCCTTCCGCTTCCGTTTGCGGTTCCGCTTCCGGGCCTTGCGCCGTAGCGGACTCCGTCATCCGCCGGGTGGCCGCGAGGAGTTCGCCCAGATGCCCGCCAGCCGGCCGACGGCCGGAGAGCAGCGGCCCCACCTCGCCCTCCTCTGTGAGGGCGCCCTCCCGCATCACCGCGACCCGGTCGCAGGACCGGGCCACGACCCCCAGATCGTGCGTGATCAGCAGCAGCGCGCAGCCGGTGTCCCGGCGCACCGCGTCCAGCAGGTCCAGGATCTGCGCCTGCACCGTCATGTCGAGGGCGCTCGTCGGCTCGTCAGCGATCAGCAGCTCCGGATCGTTGGCCAGAGCCATCGCGATCGCCGCCCGCTGCCGCATACCGCCCGAGAACTCGTGCGGGAAAGCCCGGGCGCGGCGCGCCGCGTCCGGGATGCCGACCCGGTCCAGGAGCCGCACCGCCCGCTCCCGGGCCGCCGGGCGGGGCACCCGCCGGTGCACCAGGACCGCCTCCGCGATCTGCCGGCCCACCGTCATCACCGGGTTCAGCGCCGCCAGCGGGTCCTGGAACACCGTCCCGATCCGGTCCCCTCGGATCCGCGACAGCTCTCGGTCCGACAGGCCCAGCAGCTCCCGCCGGTCGAAGCGCACCGACCCGCGCACCGCCGCCGCGCCCGGCAGCAGCCCGATCAGCGCCGACGCCGTGACGGACTTCCCGGAGCCCGAGCGGCCCACCACCGCGAGTGCCTCGCCGCGGGCGAGCGTCAGGTTCACGTCGCGGACCGCGTGCGTGCCGGAGGCGAAGACGACCGACAACCCTCGGACGTCCAGGAGAGGCCTGTCCCGCGTCGGCGCCATCAGGTCAGTCCCCATTGCTGTCCCCCTCGTCGAGTACGCGGCGCAGGGCTTCGCCAAGCAGTCCGACTGCCGTCACCGTCGCCACCAGGAAGCCCACCGGGGCGAGGAACACCCACGGATACGTCAAGGCCGAGCCGCTCCCCGCTGCCACCAGGGACCCCAGCGACACGTCGGGAGGCTGGATGCCGAAGCCGAAGTAGCTCAGCCCCGCCTCGGCGAGGATCGCCGCTCCCACGTGGAGCGTGCAGTCGATCACCAGCAACGGCACCAGATGGGGGAGGAGGTGGCGGCGCAGGATCCATCCCCCCGGCGCTCCCGCACAGCGCGCCGCCCTGACGAACTCCCGCCGCCGCAGACTCACCGCCCTGGCCCGGATCACCCGGGCCGTCAGCATCCACTGCGTCAGCGCCAGAACCAGCACCATCCACAGCCAGGACCGGTGTCGGAGCACCGGCGAGAGCACGGCGACGATCAGGAAGGACGGCAGGATCAGCAGCATGTCCACGCCCCACATCAGCGCCCGGTCGACGATCCGCCCGACGTAGCCCGCCGTCAGACCGACCGCCGCCGCGAGCAGCGTCGACAGGACGGCCACCGACACCCCGACGACGAGGGACTTCTGCAGCCCCCGGACGCACTGGGCGAACAGGTCCTCGCCCAGCCGCGACGTGCCGAGCCAATGGTCCTGGGACGGCGGGACGAGCGCCGCGTCCGCGTCCTGGGCGATGTGGTCGTACGGCCGCAGGAACGGTCCGGCGACCGCGGCGGCGGTGATCAGCGCCAGCAGGACGGCCCCGCACACCGCGAGCGGCGTGCGCACCAGCCGCCCCAGCAGCGGCGACGGCGCGGCCTCGGCCGCACTCACCACGCCTCCGCCCTCCGAACCCGGGGGTCGAGCAGTGCGAGCAGCGCGTCGCCGAGCCAGCCGGCCAGAACAACGAGGACGGCGATGAAGAGCGTGACGGAGGCGACGATCGCGGCGTCCTCGTGCTGGATGCCGATGAGCAGCCAGTCGCCCATCCCGCTCCAGCCGAAGATCCGCTCGGTGAAGACCCCGCCCGTCAGATGCAGGCCGAAGGTGAACGCGAACAGGGTGACCATCGGGATCAGCGCCGTGCGCAGCCCGTGCCGCAGCACCGCCGTGCGTCGGCGCAGCCCCTTGGCCCGGGCGGCCCGCAGGAAGTCGCTGCCGAGCACGTCGAGCATCGCCGCCCGCTGGTAGCGGCTGTAGAAGGCGGCCTGCGGGAGCGCGATGGCCAGGGTCGGCAGTGCCAGATGCCGCAGCCGGTCGGACACCTCCGCCCAGCCGGTGAGCGACGATCCCGGGGTCGTCTCGGCGGAGAAGTACAGCAACTGCGTCCCGACGGCCTCGTTGACGGGCAGCCAGGCCATCTTGAGCACGGTCCCGAGCACGAACACCGGAATCGCGAGGAGGAGGAGCGAGCCGAGCAGCGACAGCCGGTCGCTCGCCCGTCCGTCGCGCAGTGCGTTCCACACGCCCCACAGCACCCCGGCCGCCATGGCGAGCAGACTGCCCGCGAGGAACAGCCGCAGGCTGATGCCGCAGCGCCGCCACAGCTCGTCGGCGATCGGCTGCCCACCGACCGTCTCCCCGAAGTCACCCCGCGGCAGCCCCGCCAGCCAGTCGAGGAAGCGGACGGGCAGCGGTGTGTCCAACCCGAGCCGGTGTGCCTGCGCGTCGATGACCGCCTGGGACGGCCGCGGCTGCTGGCCCCGCAGCTCGGCGAGCGGGTCGAAGCTGAGCGAGGCGAGCACGTACGCGACGAGCGTCGCCGCCAGGCACAGCCCCAGCCGCCAGGCGAGCCGCCGCAGCAGTCGTAACGCCACCGCTCCCCTCTCACCAGGACGGGTCACTTCAGATACCCGGCGCGCTCGAACCCGTACGAACCCAGGCCCCGTGCCCCGTAGTTGGCCAACCCGGACCGGACCGCATAGGCCCCCGAGCCGGCGTACAGCGGCAGATGATGGGCGTGCTTCCAGGCCAGTACGTCGATCCGGTCGGCGATCGAGCGCCGCCGGGCCGGGTCGAGCTCGGCCAGACCCTGGTCGTACAGCGCGTCGATCTCCGGGACATGGATGCGCCCGAAGTTACTCCCGTAGTCGTCGCCGCTCGGCTTCTGGAACACCGGCCGGTCGTGGGCGAAGGGGGAGGCAGACTTGGTCCACTCGAAGGCGATGAGGTCGAAGTTCCCGGGCAGCAGGTACCCGTCGTAGAACTTCTCCAGCGGTACGGACTCGGTGCGCGCCTCGATGCCGACGGCCCGCAGCTGTTCCCGGAGCAGGCTGCCGACCGCGCGGCCGACCGGCGTGGCCTGGACGACGAGGCGCAGTGTGAGCCGTCGGCCGTCCCGCTCCCGGTGGTCGCCGGTGCGCCGCCAGCCGAGCGCGTCGAGCGCCTTTCCTGCGGCGTCGGCGTCGTGCGGCAGCGTCGCGGAGTTGTCCCGGTAGCCCGGGTCGCCGGGCGGCAGGATGTGGTTGCCGACCGGCTTCGCCCCCGGGACGATCCTGCCGAGCAGCGCGCTGGTGATCGCCTTGGGGTCGATGGCCTGTGCGACGGCCCGGCGCAGTCCTTCGTCGGCGAGCGGAGCGCCGGCCGCCCCGTTGAAGGTGACCTGGCCGGCCAGCCGCTCCGGGGCCTGCCGGATCTCCACGCCGGGCATGGATCGGGCGCGGGTGTGGAGGTCCAGGTCCGCGCCGATCGGGTAGAGGTCGATGCCGTGGTTGGCGAGTTCGTCGGCGCGCGCGGCCGGGTCCAGCACCCGCAGCACGACCCGGTCCAGCGGCGGCTTCTCCGCCCACCAGGACGGATTGCGCCGGAGCGTGACGACCTTCCCGCTCTTGTCGATCCGCTCGACCGCGAACGGCCCCGCGGTGATCGCGGGCGACTCCAGCCACCCGGTGTTGAAGGACTCCGGCGTGGCGGTGACCTCCTTGGGCAGCAGCGGAGTGAACAGCCCCTGCCACTCGGCGAACGGCCGGCGCAGCGTCACCACGGCCTCGCGGTCCGAACGGCCGCGCCGCACCGAGGAGATGTCCGCGTAGCCGACGTGGTTGTAACCCTCGTACGCGGTGTCGCCCCCACTGAGCGCCCGCCACTGGCCGCGCAGATCCTCCCAGGACAGCGGGCGGCCGTTGCTCCAGGCGGCACCCTCGGCGATCGTGTACGTGATCACCTGTGGGGATGTCGAGGTCAGCTCGGCCGAAGCGAAGAAGGCGCGGTTCAGGGCGGGTTCGCCGTCCGGTCCGTCATTGAAGGTCCGGGGCAGGATCGCCTCGGCGAGCTGCCAGGTGACCACCCGTGCGCCGTTGACCTGGATCGGGTTGTAGTTGGTCGGCAACGCGTCCACGGGCAGGCGCAGTTCGCCGCCGTCCCGCAGGGCGCTGAGCGGCCTGGCGTTGATGTCCTGCGCACCGCGCGCCGCGGACCGGGGCGGCGCTCCGTCCGCACCGTCGGGCGAGCTGCAGCCGCTCGACAGGACCAGACAGCAGGCCGCCGCCGCGGCGGCCCCGCGTCGTATCCGCGGTCGTATCCGCGCTCCGGGCATGGCTCGACGTCCCCTCCCGCCCAGCGCGTCCGGCCGGGTCGGCACTCACCATATCGATAGTGGTAATCGTTTTCACTAACTTCGGAGGATCGACCTCCCGGCCCTGTCGTGCCGCAGGTCGTCCGGTGGGCCGTCAGATGACAATGAAAACGATTATCGATAACGTATGGCCCCGTCAAGGCGGGACGGCCCGGGACGGGCGTCGTCGCCCGTGTGTCCGGAGATCTCAGCCTCACCAATGAAGGGGGAGCCATGTCAGATCTGTCGATGGGCGAGAGCCGGACCGGCATCGGCGCCGCCCGGAACGAGGAGCGGCGCCGGTGAAGACGTGGCACGAGGTCCGCGGCTTTCCGCTCGCCATCCGGCTTCTCCTGGTCAACCAGTTCGGTGTCAACACCGGCTTCTATCTGCTCATCCCGTACCTCGCCGTCCACCTGACCGAGGACCTGGGCATGGCTGCCGCGGTCGTCGGCATCGTCCTCGGCGTACGCAACCTCAGCCAGCAGGGCCTCTTCCTCATCGGCGGCTCCGCGTCCGACCGGCTCGGGGCGCGCGGGGTCATCATCGCCGGATGCGCGCTGCGCACCGTCGGCTTCGGGCTCTTCGCACTCGGCGACGGACTTGCGGTACTGCTCGCCGCCTCCGTACTCAGTGGACTGGCCGGAGCCCTGTTCAACCCCGCCGTGCGCGCCTACCTCGCTCTGGAAGCGGGGGAGCGCAAGGCCGAGGCATTCGCCCTGTTCAACGTCTTCGCCACCGCCGGCGCCCTGATCGGTCCGCTGCTCGGCAGCGTCCTGCTCCTGGTCGACTTCCGCGCCTCCGCGCTCACCGCCGCCGGGATCTTCGCGGCGCTCACGATCGCCCAGGCCCTGGTGCTGCCGGCGCGCGAAGCCGCTCCGAGCGAGAGCAGTGTCCTCGCCGACTGGCGGGAAGTTGCCTCGAACCGCCGTTTCCTGGCCTTCTCCCTGGCTGTGGTCGGCCTGTTCGCCATCGAGAGCCAGCTGTACCTGCTCCTGCCCGACGGAGCCCGCAGGGCCACGGGCTGGGACGGTGCGGCAGGCATGGTCTTCCTCGTCGGCACCCTCGCCCACCTTTGGCTGCAACTGCGCATCACACGGAAGCTGAAGGAGCGGGGCAGTCGCGCGAAGTGGATCGGTGCAGGGCTCGTCCTCATGGGCCTCGCCTTCGTCCCGCCGATGACGGTGACCGGAAGCGGACCTGCACACGGTGGCGTCGGCGAGGCACTGATCCGAGTGCTGCCCGTGCTGGCCGGTGTGCTGCTGCTCTCCCTGGGCGTCATGATCGCCCAGCCGTTCGTGATGGAACTGATCCCGTCCTTCGGCCGCCCCGAGCTCACCGGCACCCACTTCGGACTGTTCTACGTGGTCTCCGGCATCGCGGCGGCAGCGGGCAACGCAGCCGTCGGCTGGGCCATGGACACCGGTGCACGCACGGGGGCGCACTGGCTGCCCTGGGTGTGCTGCCTGACCTTCGGACTCACCTCCGCCACCGGCGTCACCTGGCTCCACCGACTGCGGGCGCTTCCCGCCCTCCCCGCCGGCGTACGGGCCACCGTGTGACGCCCGCCTGACGCACCGTCGCTCCCCCTTCCTCACTGCCCCGTTCACTCCCGCCCCCAGCCATATCCACACGTACAGCAAGGACACCGCCATGCGCGAAACCTCCGTCTCCTCCGTCGACGCATCCCGCTACCCGGGCCTGCGCCGCCGGGGCTTCCTCGCCGCCGCCGGTGGAATGGCCGGCCTCGGCGCCCTCGCCCTCACCGGCTGCGCCGACTCCGGTCCCGCCGACGCAGCCGACTCCGGCAAGGGGGACGGCAAGCCACAGCGCGGCGGCCGACTGCGCGCAGCCTTCGCCGGCGGTGGCGCAAGCGAGACCCTCGACCCGCACCTCGCCAACCTGTTCGCCGACGTAGCCCGCGCCAAGGCGCTCTTCGACAAGCTCGCCGACTACGGACCCGACCTCTCCGCCCAGCCCCGCCTCGCCTCGGCGTGGGAGCCCGACGCCGGCCTGGCACGCTGGAAGATCACGCTGCGCGAGGCGACCTTCCACAACGGCAAGCCGGTCACCGCCCAGGACGTCCTCTACAGCTACCGCCGCATAGCCGACCCCGCGAAGGCGTTCCGCGCCAAGGCGTCGCTGGAGCCCATCGACCTCAAGGCCAGTCGCGCCCTCGACGAGCGGACCGTCGAGTTCGTCCTCAAGCGTCCGACCGCCGAATTCCCCAACGTACTGGCGGCCTTCGGCGCGTACATCGTCCCCGACGGCGCGCAGGACTTCGACAAGAACCCGGTGGGCAGCGGACCGTTCCGCTTCGCTTCCTTCACCCCTGGAAAGTCCGCGGTCTTCAAGCGCAACGACGCCTACTGGGAGGGCGCGCCGCACCTCGACGAGGTGGAATTCCTCGTCGCCAACGAGGAGTCGGCGCGCGTCAACGCCCTCCTCGGCGGCCAGATCGAGTACGCGCACGAGCTCAACCCCACCACTGGCCGTGCCCACGAGAAGAACGGCCAGATCCGGATCGTCCGGCTGCGGAACAGCGCGATGCAGGGCTTCGTCATGAAGACCGACCGGCCGCCGTTCGACGACAAGCGGGTCCGTGAGGCGTTCTTCCTGATCGCCGACCGCAAGGAGCTGGTCGACGGTGCCCTCTCCGGAGCCGGCGAGATCGGCAACGACCTCTTCGGCAAGGGGTACGAGTACTACGCCGCCGGCCTGCCCCAGCGGGTACAGGACATCGACCGCGCCAAGGCGCTGCTCAAGCAGGCGGGCGCCGAAGGGCTCAAGGTCACCCTCGACACATCCCCCGTCGCCGCCGGATTCACCGAGGCCGCGACCATCTTCCGCGACCAGGCCGCCAAGGCCGGTGTCACCGTCACGATCAGGACCGGCAGCAAGGACAGCTACTGGAAGGACATCCTCGACTCCGGCACCCTCTGCTCCTACCGCTCCGGAGCGATGCCCATCGAGGCGCACATCTCCCAGCGCCTGCTCACCGGCTCCACCACCAACGCCAGCCAGTGGCGGCACAAGGACTTCGACGCCCTCTACCAGCAGGCGCAGTCCACGAAGGACAAGGCGGCACGCGCCGCAGTCCACGAGCGCATGCAGCGCCGCCTGCACGCCGAAGGCGGCTTCCTGATCTGGGGCTTCGCCGACTGGATCATCGGCACGGCCCGCACCGTCCGTGGCGTCGAGACGAAGGCTCCGGCCAACACCCTCGACTGGGCGCGCTTCGACAAGGTGTGGCTGGCGTGAGCGGACTCCGCTCCTGGGCCGCCCGGCGGCTGCTGCTCGGCCTGGGGCAGACGGCGGCCGTCGTGCTGCTCGTCTTCGCCCTCACCGAGGCGCTGCCGGGCGACGCCGCCGTGGCGCTCGCCGGCGACCAGCCGGACCCGGAACGGATCGCGGCCATCCGCGAGGCGATGCACCTGGACCGGCCCGCCCACGAAAGGCTCACGGACTGGGCGGCGGGGCTGGTCCACGGCGACCTCGGCGCATCACTCGCCTCCGGCCGGCCCGTCTCCACGTACATCGCCGACGGCTTCGGACCGACGCTGACGCTCGCCGCTCTGACGGTGGCCCTGCTGGTGCCGGTCGGGGTCGGTCTCGGTGTGCTGGCCGCCCGGCACGAGGGCCGGCTCGTGGACCGTCTCGTCAGCTCGGTGACGCTCGGCGTGTACGCGGTACCGGAGTTCGCGTTCGGGGTGCTGCTGGTCACGGTCTTCGCGCTGCGTCTGGGCTGGCTGCCGCCGACCGCCGTCGGCTACGGCACCGACCTGCTCGCCCACCCGGCGGCGCTCGTCCTGCCCGTCCTCGTCCTCCTGTCCCGGCCCGTGTGCTCCCTGGCACGCCTGGTACGGGCCGGCATGATCGACGCACTGGCCTCGCCGTACGTCGCCCACGCCCGCCGCTGCGGTATCCCCGGCGCCCGCGTCAGGTACGTGCACGCGCTGCCCAACGCGGTCGCGCCGGCCGCCCAGCAACTGGCGCGCACGATCGACTGGCTGCTGTGCGGTGTCATCGTCGTGGAGGCGCTGTACGTGATCCCCGGACTGGGCACCGTACTGATGAACGCCGTCGCGGAGCGCGACGTGCCCGTCGTGCAGGGCCTGGCGCTGGTCTTCGGCATCACCACCGTCGCGCTCAACCTCGGCGCGGACCTGATCACCCATCGGTTCGCTCCCCGGGCGGGGGTGGCGGCATGAAGTCGCGCTTCGCACTCGGCGCGCTTCTCGTGGGCGTCCCACTCGTTCTGGCCTTGCTGGGGCCTCTGTTCGCCGGTGAACCCGGGCCGCGAGCCGCCTCCTTCACCCTCGGCGGGGGACACTGGCTCGGCACCGACTTCACGGGCCGGGACGTAGGGCGCCAGGTTCTGCTCGGTGGACGGTCCGTGGTGCTGATCGCGCTCGCCGCGACGGCTCTTGCCTACCTGGTGGCGCTCCCACTCGGACTGATCAGCGCGCTCACCCACCGGACCTGGCTGGAGGAGCTGTTGATGCGGCCGCTGGACGTGCTGCTGGCCGTGCCGTCGCTGCTGATGATCCTGCTCGTGGCCGCGGTCCTCACCCCGGGCGCGGTGGGTCTCGCGCTGCTCGTCGCGTTCGTCAACATCCCCGACGCGGCCCGGATCGTGCGAGCAGCGGCGGCCGAGGTGGCCGCCCGCCCGGCGGTCGAGGCGCTGCGCATGCAGGGGGAGACCTGGTGGCGCACGGCCTTCGGGTACGTCGGCAGGTCGGTCTCGCGCACGCTGGCCGCCGACGCGGGCGTACGGCTGACCGGTGTGCTCTACCTGGTGGCGACCGCGGCGTTCCTCGGCGTCGGGGTCGCGTCGGACGCCTCCGACTGGGCCGTGATGGTGGACCGCAACCGCACGGGGCTCTTCGTGCAGCCCTGGGCCGTGGTCGTGCCCGCCCTGCTGATCGTCACCCTCACCATGGGGAGCAACCTGCTCTTCGACGCCGTACTGCAGAAGAGGAAACGCACGTGAACGCGGTCGCCGAAATCAGGGATCTGCGGGTCGGCATCGGCGACCGGGCGATCGTCGACGGGGTCAGCCTCCGGGTGCTGCCCGGGAAGATCACCGCGCTGGTCGGCGCGTCCGGCAGCGGCAAGACGACCACAGGACTCGCGCTGCTCGGCGAGTACCCTTCGGGCGCACGGGTGAGCGGTGAGGTGCGCGTCGCGGGCGGCCTCGTGGGGTACGTGCCCCAGCACCCGGGCTCCGTCCTCAACCCGGCCCGCCGGGTCGGCGCGCTGCTCCGGGACATCGCCCGCGCCCAGGCACGAACCCTGCCCCGAGCCGAGCGCCGGGCCGCCGCCCGGGAGCGCATCGCGCACGCCCTCTCGCTGGCCCAGCTCCCGGAGGGCGAGCTGCTACTGCGTCGCTACCCGCACCAGCTGTCGGGCGGTCAGCAGCAGCGCGTCGTCCTCGCCCAGGCGCTGCTCCTCGGCGCCGGAGTCGTGGTCGCCGACGAACCGACAACGGGACAGGACGTACTGACGAAGCAGCGCATCGTCGACCAGTTCGCGAAGGTCGCCCGAGAAGGCATCGCGGTGGTGCTGCTCAGCCACGACCTGGACGTCGTACGCGCACTGGCCGACGAGGTCCTGGTCATGCGCGCGGGCCAGGTGGTCGAATCGGGACCGGTCGAACGGCTGTGGCACGCACCGCGACACCCGTGGACCCGAGAACTCCTCGCGGATTCCGGGTTCCCCGAACCCTCACCGGCGGCCGGGCCGGGCGAAGCCGTGCTTCAGGTCCGCGACCTCGCCGCCCGGCACGGCCGGACCACTGTCCTGCGCACCGACACCCTCACCCTGGACCCCGGCGAGTGCCTGGCCGTCGTCGGCCGTTCCGGCAGCGGCAAGACCACACTGGCCCGCTGCCTGGCCGGGCTCCACCGCGACCACGACGGCGACGTCCTGCTCGACGGGACGCGGCTGCCCCGCAGCCTGCGCGCCCGGACGCGTGAGCAACTGGCCGCGGTGCAGTACGTCTTCCAGGACGCGCGAGCCGCCTTCGACGAACACCGTCCGGTCCTGGACCAGGTGGCACGCACGGCGGTCCGGCTGCGCGGGTCCCTCCCGGCCGAGGCCCGGGACGAGGCGCTGGCCACTCTCGCCACACTCGGCCTCACGGACGCGCTGGTACGGCGCCGGCCGGGGCAGCTGTCCGGTGGCGAGCTCCAGCGCGCCGCGCTGGCACGTGCCCTGCTCGCCCGGCCGAGGGTACTCATCTGCGACGAGATCACCTCCGGCCTCGACACGGTGACCCGGCGCGCCCTGCTGAACCTGCTCGCAGCCCTTCGGCACGACCGCCCGGACCTGACCCTCGTACTGATCACCCACGACCTCGACGTCGCGGCCCTGGCCACCCGTATCGCCGTACTGAACGCCGGCCAACTCGTCGAACAGGGGCCGACCCACGAGGTGCTGACCACGCCACGGCATCCGTTCACCGTCTCTCTCACGGAAGCGTCGGCGCGCATGACAGCGGCGACGCGGCCATAGGCAGGTCAGGCGGTGGCGCGATCGGCCGCGCCGTGGCACGCGCCTTCGCGTCGGAGGGGGCCATTCCACGGCGGTGTTCATGGCTTCCGACAAGGCGAGCGGGATGACCGGAACCACCGTCAACCTGACCATGGGAACCCTGGATGACTGAACGTGCCGCAGAAGCTGCCGTGCCCGGGGCGCGGGCGCAGCCGGTTCACGGCCGCGCGGGGCGCCCTAGCGGCGGCGTACTTCGCGGAGGGTCGCCATGATTCGGTCACGCACATAGGGTTCGAGGTCCGCGACGTCAGCCGTGCTCAGCCGTCCCCCGAGGGCGGCCACGGTACGCCACTGCGCGAGTGCCGTCCGGCAGCCTTCGCAGTGCCCGAGATGTGCGTCGATGCGTCGGCGGGTCCGGGTCGGAAGGGTGCCGTCGAGATATGCGGTGATCAGTTCGACGAAGTCGATGCAGCGCTGGTCGGCCCCGTTCGTGCCATCCTGCGGGTCGGACTCGGACGCGGACTCGGCCATCAGGACGTCCTTCCTTCGGCGTATCGCTCCAGCCGGTTTCGTACCAGCCCACGAGCCTGATGCAGACGGCGGCTCTCGTCCGCTGCGTTGATGCCGATGATCTGCGCCGCCTCGACGGGCGACCGGCCCTGGACATCCCGCAGGACGATGACCCGTCGCAATTCCGCCGGCAGCTCCAGGATCGCCGCACGCACTTCCGCGAGGGCCTCGTCGCTGCCCGGGTCGAGGCCGAATGCCTCCCAGGCGACGGGCGGGACCGCCCAATGGCCCGGCCATTCCGGGTGGTCGTCGGGGAGGAACCGATCCGCGGGGAACGCGGGCTCCGGTTCCTTCTCCGCAGGCACGGCCGCCGTGGGGACCTGCGCCGTCGGCAGCACCACGATCATCAGGATTCCCGCGGCGACCGCGACCGCGACGAACAGCCAGCCGGCGTCGCCGACGCCGCCTCTGTCGCTGACGAACCCGACCGCCAGTGCGAACGGCACGAAGGCGAGCCAGGTGAGGGTGCTGACGCCGGACGCGACTCCGGCGCGAACGGTCGACGGCACCGCGTCGTGCAGCTGGTGCATCACCGGGATACTCACCGCGACGACCGCGAGTGTGAGCAGCACCTGGGCGACGATCACCACCGCCGCGCTGGTGATCGTCGCCAGCACGCAGCAGCAGCCCACCATCACGGCGGCCAGAAGCGCCACCGGCACTCGTCGCCTCATCCAGCGATGCGATCCGAGCAGACCGCCGAGGCCGAGTGCGGACGTCAGGCCCGCCCAGTGCGGCCCGTACCAGAACGCCGGAACGGCCAACGCCACCAACCACAGCGGGCCGAACTCCAGCATGCCCTGCATCAGGAGGGCGCCGAGGACGGTCAGCGTGATCACCGTGCGCAGCCGACCGCGCTGGAGCAGCACACGGTAGGTGGTGGCGATCTGACGGCGGAGCGGTTCGGCCTCCTCGGCCTTGTGCAGCCGTGGTTCGCGGAAGAAGTACAGCGCGAGCCCCGCCCCGAGCAGTGGCGGCACGGTCAGGAAGTACGTGTCCCGCAGGGAGAGGACTTCCGCGACAGCGCCTCCGGCCAGTGCGCTCGCGACGAGGCCGACGCTTTCCACCACACGTACCCGGCCGATGACCCGCTCAAAGGCGTCGCTGGACCCGGTCTCCTCGAGCAGGGTGTCGTAGACGACCGACTCGAACGTCCCGGACTGCATGGCGAAGAAGACCCCGAGGAAGAACGCTGCCGCCATGTACATGGGAACGTTCTGGCTCAACCCCCCGATCACGACACTCACCACCGCCGCCACGCACGCGAGGACCAGCACGCCGCGACGGCTCCACCGGTCGGCGAGCAGGCCGGACGGCACCTCGAAGACCGGCACCACCACCGAGTACACGGCTGCCATGACTCCCACCCCGGCCGCGTCGAAGCCGATCTCGGTCATGAAGAGCTTCTCCACGGGCACCCAGAGCGCCAGGTTCTGCAGGAAGGCCGCCGCGTACAGCGGTGCGAGACGTCGGCGCAGCGTCCGTGGAGCCGTCATACCCGGACCTTCGGGAAGGCGTCGCTCATCCACGGTCTCCACTCGTCGGCCACGTTGCGCGGCCACCGGCCACCAGTACGGGTGTAGCGGAATTGAGCCTAATTGTCCCCTGGTCGCCGAGGCGGCATTGAAGCCATGCCCTGCCGGACGCGCGGCTCACCCCGCACGAGCCGCCTGCCCGCAGAACTCTCCGGACAAGCGGAATGTAGGATTCCCCGATCCATGAAAGAAGGAACGGCATGCTCGACTCCACAGCCTCCGGCCGCGACCTCGGTCGGTTCCGGGCCTCTTCGGGCCCCCGTCCCGGCTCTCCGGCGGGTCTCATGCCGCGCAGCGCCGCAACTGCCATCGACCTGGTCATCGCTGTCGCGGTCATTCTCGTTCCGCTGGTCGGCCTCGACCGGATTCTCACGGCCGCCGGTGTCGCCGACGGTGCCGCCGCTCTGATCTGGCGGACCACCGCCGCACTCTGGGTCGCGGCCTTCTTCCTGCTCTACTCCCCGCTGAGTGTGTCGCGCTGGGGCGCGACTCCGGGCAAGCGGGCCCTGCGCCTCGAAGTGGTGCACTTCGAGACCGGCGGGCGCGTCGGCTACGGCTCGGCCGTCGCCCGGCACCTGACGAACCTCGTGGTGACCAACATCCCGATTCTTTGTGTCGCCAACGTCTCGTGGATCAACCTCAGCAAGGACCGCCGTGGCGTGCACGACAAAGCTTCGGGCAGTGCGGTGATCCACCGCCGGTGACGGCGCGGTCAGGGCCGGCACAGGGGTTCAGGCCCACCGGCAGCGGCGGCCCGGTCGGACGCCATGCGGCGACTGCCGGAAGACGCCGGATCGTGGATGGGCGAGGCGCGTTGAGAGCCCGGTGCAGCCGTCCGCCGGCGTCCGTCGCGGGTGGGCCGCCGGGCAGGACGCCTGCCCGGCGGCCGGTGGGCTCAGGCCGCCGCGGGGGTGTAGTGGGTGGCGTCGTCGCCCTCGATGACGTGGCTGAGCGTGCCGTCGACACCGGCCGGGACGTCGCCCGCGACGGTCACACGGTGCAGCAGTCGCGGCAGGTCGCCGTAGTCGTCGGGGGCGTAGTGCTGGGTGATGCGGTTGTCGAAGAGGACGAGGTCGCCGGGCTGCCAGGCCACGCGCACGATGTTCTCGGGGCGGGTGACGTACGACTGGAAGATGCGCAGCAGGTCACGGGATTCGGAGGGGCCGAGGCCGACGATGCTCTGGGCGAAGCCGCCGATGAACAGCCCCCGCTCCCCGGTCTCGGGGTGGACCCGGACGACCGGGTGGGCGGTGCGGTACCTCCGGGAGACGAACTGCTTGCGGTGCTCGGCCGCCTTCTCGTTCTTCGGGGCGGCGTAGTCGTAGTCGTTGGTGTGCACCGCCCACAGCTTGTCGGCCAGCTCGCGCAGGGGCACGGGCAGGTCCCCGTAGGCGGCGCCCGAGTTGGCGATGAGGGTGTTGCCGCCGTAGGGCGGGACCACGATGCTGCGCAGCGTGGACGCCTTCGGCGGCGTACGGACGAAGGTGACGTCCGTGTGCCAGTGGTTGGCGCGGATGCCCTCGTCGCCGTCGACGGGCAGGATCTGGGGCCGGCCGTCGACGGACGGCACGGTCGGGTGCGCGGTGGTGAGCTCGCCGAAGAGGGAGGCGAAGCGGAGCTGGCCCGCCTCGTCGAGCTGATGGTCGCGGAAGACGAGCGCCTTGTGTTCCAGGAGCGCGGAGTTGATCTCGGTGACGACGGCGGGGGCGAGGTCGGCGCCGAGGTCCACGCCGAGGATCTCCGCGCCGATACGCCCTCCGATCCTGCGGACGTCGAAGCCGGTACTGGTGGTCATGGGAGGGTCCTTTCGGGAGGCGATCAGGAGGTGATGGGCAGTGAGTGGCCCTTGGAACCAGGCGTTCCGAGGGGAGGGCCGACGGCTCGCAGCGCGCCGGGTGTGCGGCCGCGTCCCCAGCCGATGTGCCGGCGGTAGCTGCCGAGCAGTCCGGTACGGGCCAGGTACTGCTCGTCTCGGGCGGTGTCGCCGTCGGGCAGGGGGCGGGTCTGGGGCGCGACGTACAGTGCGTCGGCCGGGCAGTTCGCCTCGCACTGGAAGCAGGTCTGGCAGTCGTCGCGGCGGGCGAGTACCGGGATGCCGTCCTCGCCCCGGTCGAAGACGTCGGTGGGGCAGACCTTGATGCACTTGTCGCAGGCGATACAGCGTTCCGCCGAGACCAGTTCGATCACGAGGCCACCTCCAGGGGCACGTCCGGTGCGGTTGTCAGGGGTTCGGGCCGGGTCCACACCCGGTCGAGGCCGCCGGTGACGATGCGGTGGTGCTGCCCGGGGTCCTGTGCCGGGAAGTCGAGTCGCTTGGCCATGCCGCGGGTCTCGGTGCGGGCGAGCGCCGCGGCGTACATCCAGCGGGCGTGCGCCGCCATCGCCGACGCCTGCCGGGCCCGCACCACGTCCCCGCCCTCGGCGTGCAGCGTGGCCCGCAGCTCCTGCCAGACGCTGTCGAGGACCCGGAGAGAGGCGGTGAGCTGCTCGCCGTGGCGCAGATAGTTCTTCTCGTACGGCAGCACTTCGGCCTGCACCGCGGCGACCACCTCACGGAAGCCGTCGGCCGGGCCCGGTGTTCCGGTGGGCCGGATGCCGGCCTCGCCCGCTGGGACCGTGTGGCGCGCCGCGGAGCGGAAACCGAGCGAGAAGGCGTGGCGGGCCGCGCCCTGGCCGGCCCACGTGCCGGAGGAGATGGCCCACGCGGCGTTGTGGCTGCCACCACCGGTGAAGCCGCCGCAGATCGGCTCACGCGAGGCGGCGTCCCCGGCCGCGTACAGCCCGGGGACGGTGGTGGAGCAGTCGTCCCCGGAGATGCGGATGCCGCCGGTGCCGCGCACGGTGCCCTCGGCGATCAGGGTGATGGCGAAGCGCTGCGTGAAGGGATCGATGCCGAGCCGGTCGAAGGTGAGGAAGAAGTTCGGCTGGGCCAGCCGCATCGCCCGCCGTGCGGCCGAGTCCGCCCGGTCCAGGCGGCAGTACACCTTCTCGCTGAGCAGTGTCCTGGCGATGACGGACCGACCGCCCTGGCTGGCCGCACCCTCCAGGACCGTGCCGTCCTCACGGTAGAAGGTGGCGAAGGAGTAGAACGCGGTCTTGGTGACGGAGGTGCCCTCGGGCGCGATGCCGTACGCGTTGGAGAACTCCATGCCGGACAGCTCCGCGCCCGCCTCGGCGGCGAACAGGGCACCGTCGCCGGTGTTGACGTTGCAACCCAGCGCGCCGCTGAGGAAGGCGCAGCCGCCGGTGGCAAGGACGACCGCTCCGGCGCGCACCCGGTACGGCTGTCCGGCCTGGCGCCGGTGCCCCCTGGCGCCGGCGACCGCTCCGGATCCGTCGGTGAGCAGCTCGGTGACCGGGCTGTGGTCGAGGATGCGTGCCCCGGCCCGCTGGACGCGGATCCGCATCCTGCGCATGTACTCCGGCCCTTGCAAGCCGTTTCTGAGCTGCTGTCCGTCCGGCCCCGCCGGGAAGGGGTAGCGCCCCGCCGCCGCGAGTTCGTTCATGCCCGCGTACGTCTGGTCCAGCACCCGCGCCATCCAGCGCCGGTCGGCCAGGAACCCG
Source organism: Streptomyces sp. NPDC059875 (assembly GCF_042731085.1). Lineage (NCBI taxonomy): Bacteria > Bacillati > Actinomycetota > Actinomycetes > Kitasatosporales > Streptomycetaceae > Streptomyces > Streptomyces sp. NPDC059875. Next base: position 29,564 of record NZ_JBHWJZ010000020.1, on the reverse strand, counting down.
CCCAGTGCCTCCCGGCTCGCCATGGCCGCCTCGCGCGCCTCGGGATCCGGCGGGACGTACCAGACTCCGGTTCCGCTCGAGGCGGTGGCGCCGCTCGTGCCGCAGTAGCCCTTGTCGGCGAGGACCACGTCCGCCCCGGCCTGGGCCGCCTTGAGCGCCGCCCACGTCGCCGCGGGGCCACCCCCGACCACCAGGACGTCCGTGGTGAGATCGAGTCCGGTCATGCGGTCCGTCCCTCTGCCGCGGCCGCCGCGGCCAGCCGGTTGGCGGGGCGGGCCAGGCCGTAGTGCTCGCGCAGCGTGCGGCCGCTGTACTCGGTACGGAACAGGCCGCGGTGCTGCAGGATCGGTACGACCTGGTCGACGAAGTCCTCCAGCCCGCCCGGCAGAAGGGGCGGCATGATGTTGAAGCCGTCGGCGGCTCCTTCGGTGAACCACTCCTGGAGCTCGTCGGCGATCTGCTCCGGAGTGCCGGCGAAGACGCGGTGGCCGCGCCCACCGCCGAGGCGGGCGATGAGCTCGCGTACGGTCAGGCCGTCGCGCCGGGCGAGCTCGGCGACGAGCGTGAAACGACTCTTGTTGCCGTTGATCTCCCGCTCCTCGGGCAGCTCGGGCAGCGGCCCGTCCAGCGGCAGTCCCGTCAGGTCGGTGCCGAGCATTCCGGACAGCTGGGCGAGCCCGTACTCGGGGATCTGCAGCTCCGTGAGCTCCTGCTCAAGGGCGCGTGCCTCGGCCTCGGTCGAGCCGATGACGGGGGCGATGCCCGGAAGCACCAGCAGTTGGTCCTCGCGACGGCCGTGGCGCGCCAGCCGGGACTTGAGGTCCTTGTAGAACGCCTGGCCGTCGGCGAGGGTCTGCTGGGCGGTGAAGACGGCCTCGGCGTACTGCGCGGCGAACTCCTTGCCGTCCTCCGACGAGCCGGCCTGCACCAACAGCGGGTGGCCCTGAGGACTGCGGGGAACGTTCAGCGGACCTCGTACCCCGAAGTACTCCCCACGGTGATCGATCTCCCGCACCCGGTCGGTGTCCGCGTAGACCCCACGCTCACGGTCGAGCAGGATCGCGTCGTCCTCCCAGCTGTCCCAGAGCTTGGTGGTGACCTCGACGAACTCCCGAGCCCGCTTGTAGCGGAGCCGGTGCTCCAGGTGTTCCTCCTGGCCGAAGTTGCGGGCCTCGTTCACGGTGCCGGAGGTGACGATGTTCCAGCCGGCCCGGCCGCCGCTGATGTGGTCAAGGGAGGCGAACTTGCGGGCGGTGTGGAAGGGCTCGTTGAAGGTGGTCGAGACGGTGGCGATCAGTCCGACGTGCTCGGTGACCGCCGCCAGCGCGGACAGCAGCGTGAGCGGTTCGAAGCCGCCGAGCACGTTGTACCGGGCGTTCCCCCACAGGGCGAGACCGTCGGCGAGGAAGACCGAGTCGAGCAGCCCGCGCTCGGCGGTCTGGGCGAGCTGCTGGAAGTAGAGCAGATCGGTGACCCGTTCGGGCTGGGTACGGGGGTGGCGCCAGGCGGCGTCGTGGTGGCCGGCGTTCATCAGGAAGGCGTTGAGATGCAGTCGGCGGGGGCTGGTCGCGGTCATGGGGTTCCTCGGATCGGGGGCGGTGAGGCGATCGGGAGCGACAGGGAGCGATCGGGGCGGTGAGGCGATCGGGGGCTGCGATGCGGGGAGGGCGGGCCGGATCAGTCGCCGGCGGATACGCGCCAGGAGCTGAGCCGGCGCTCCAGGACCACCAGGAGCTGGTTGAAGGTCACACCGATGGCGGAGATCGTGACGATGCCCGCGTACATCTGCGGGATCGCGAAGTTGTACTGCGAGGCGTTGATCAGATAGCCGAGCCCCGCCTTGGCCCCGATCATCTCGGCGGCGACCAGCACCAGGATCGACCCCGCTCCGGCCAGCCGGATGCCGGTGAACATCACGGGCACGGCGGACGGCAGGATGACCTTCTGGAAGAGACGGGGTGCGGACAGGTCCATCGACTTCGCGAGCTTCAGCAGCGTGGGGTCGACATGGCGTACGGCGCTGATCGTGTTGAGCAGGATCGGCCAGGTGCACGCGTACACCACGATGGAGATCTTCGAGGTCTCCCCGATGCCCAGCAGCAGGACGAAGACCGGCAGCAGGGCCAGCGCGGCGGTGTTGCGGAACACCTCCAGGAGCGGTCCGAGCAGATCGGCGACGGGCCGGTACCAGCCGATCAGCAGGCCGAGAGGTACGGCGACGGCCACGGCCAGACCGAATCCGCTGAACGAGCGCACCAGGCTGGCGTAGGTGTTGTCGGCAAGCTGACCGTCGGCCGCCAGCGCCCACCAGGCGACGGCGACCTCACTGATCGGGGGCAGAAATGTCCGGTCGACCAGCCCGAGCCGTGGCGCGGTCTCCCACAGCACCAGCAGGGCAGCGATCGCCGCAGACTTGATGACCCCGGTGGCCAGGAGGGACGTCAGCCGTCGGAGCGCGTGGCGGACATGGGCTGCCCGGGAGGGGACTCGGGGCGACAGCGCCGGTGCCGAAGACGACGGCGTTACGGACGAGGAGACGGCGGGGGAGTGGGTACCTTCGTCGAGGCCAGCCGGGACCGGCGGGGGAGTCTTCTCGGTGGTGGTGGTCGTGGTGCGGGTCGTGAGGCTCATACGGATGCCTCCTGCTTCTCCAACTGCTGGGCCCTGGCCACCTCGTCGTGCAGCAGCGACCAGATCTCGTGACGGTGGCGTGCGAACTCGGGAGTGGAACGGATGTCCTCCGTGCTGGTGCGTGAGTCGAGGGCGACCGGCACGACCTGTTTGATGCGGCCCGGCCTGGACGTCATGACGGCGACGCGCTGCCCCAGGTAGACGGCTTCGTCGATGCTGTGCGTGATGAAGACGACGGTCTTTCCGGTGCGCTGCCAGATGCGGAGCAGCTCGTCCTGCAACGACTCACGGGTCTGGGCGTCCAGCGCGGCGAACGGCTCGTCCATGAGCAGCACGTCCGGGTCGTAGGCCAGGCTGCGGGCGATCGCCACCCGCTGCCGCATTCCGCCCGACAGCTCGTGCGGGTGCCGGTTCTCGAACCCGGACAGGCCGACCAGATCCAGGAACTCCCGGGCCCGTGCGGCCCGTTCGCGGCGCGGTACGCCGGTGGCCTCCAGGCCGAACTCGACATTTCCCAGCGCCGTGCGCCAGGGCAGCAGCGCGTACTGCTGGAAGACGATGCCGCGGTTCAGGCCGGGACCGGTGACGGGTTCGCCGTCCAGCAGGATCCGTCCGCCGGTGGGCCGGGCGAGGCCGCCGAGCAGATCCAGCAGCGTCGACTTGCCGCAGCCGCTGGGACCCACCAGGACGACGAACTCGCCCGACGCTATCTCCAGGTCGATGCCGTCGACGGCCGTGAACTCCCTGGACTTGCGTGTCCCCGAACCTCCCTTCGTCGTGGAGTCCTTGACCGTGAAGACCTTCCGTACGTCCTTGAACACGATCTTGGGTGTGGTGGATGCCGGCATGGGATCAGCTCCCGCTCGTCGAGGCGGAGGGGGCCGGTGAGGTGCCTGCTCCGTTGCCCTCACCGGCGGTGTTGAACTCATTGGTGTAGAGGTCGTCGACCTTGACCTGGCCCTTCTGGATGTCGCCGCGCTCGGCCAGCCAGTCGATCCAGAGCTGGAGTTCCTTGCCGGTGATCCGGCCCGCCGTCTCGGCGACGCCGTAGGACCGCCAGTACTTGAGGGGTGCGGCGTCCTCGTTGCGTCCGCGCTTCTTCACGATGTCCGTCATGCGGGCGACGACCTCCGCGCGCGGAGTGGTGCGCGACCACTCGATGGCCCGTCCCACCGCGGTGACGAAGGTCCGGGCCGTGTCGGGGTTCTGCTTGAGGAAGCGGTCCGTCATCACATAGGTGCCGGCGCTGAAGGCACCGAGCAGTTCGAAGTCCGTGAAAAGCGGCCGGATTCCACCCGTCGCGAGGGCCTTGTCCCGCAGAATGCCGCCGAGTACGGCCACCTCGATCTGCCGCTGGCGCAGCGACTGCTCGGTGTTCACCGGGGGCACGACCAGCGGCTCGACCTTGCCGATCTCCGCCTCGGACAGACCGCCACGCTGGAGATAGATGTCGAGCATCGCCTCCGCGTGGGCTCCGAGGGTGTTCATCCCGACCTTCTTGCCGGTCAGATCGCGGGCGGAGCGGATCGGGCTGTCCTGGAGGACGTAGTAGCCGTTGTAGGCGTGCTGGTCGGATCCGTAATAGCTGATGACAGCCTTGATGGGGGCCTTGTTCGCGGCCAGTTTGACGACCGCGCCGTTGAACGCGCCGCCGAAGTCGGTCTGCCCGGTGGCCGCGGACTGGATGTCCTGCGGCCCACTGATCGTGTTGCCGACCCATTCCAGCTCGACATCTCCCAAGTAGCCGAGGTCCTCGGCCAGCTCCGGCAGGGTGACCTGTCCTGCCCAGCCCTGGTACCGCAGCGTCCGGGTCTGGCCCTTTCCGGAGGTCCCTGTGGCGGTCGTGCCGCAGCTCACCGCGACCGCGGAGAGACCGAGCAGGGTGAGGAACCGTCGTCGGGTCGACGCCATCGTGGTCATGGAAAGTCCTGTTCACGTTCGATGGAGCGGCTGGATGGTGCTTCTGCTGAGTTCTTCTGCGCATATCGCGAGAACTGACATCGAGACGGGTTGTCCGGCTCGGAGTAGGCGCGTTTCGGGAAAGGGCGCGCCAGGATTCTGGACAGAGAAATGGGAACCGCCGAACGGCGGGAAAAGGGAACCTTTAGGGAATCTGGTCCGAAACTCTGGCGGGGAGTCCGGTCAGTTACCGCGGGTCAACGGCACTGCAATCCACGGTGGAGAGAAGAGCAGGAGAGAGAGGCCTGTCGGCGGGTCTATCGACCGACGGCACAGATGGCGCTGGCTTGACGTCGAAGATCGACGTGGAGCCGCGCGGCGAGGTTCTCGAAACTGCTCACGACCAAGAGACTTGCAGCGAAAACCGGACGCGTCAATGTCTCGTCCGGCTGCGTCTCGCATACTGAATCTCATGCCATACGCGTGAAGTACGGCGTTCACAACAGACCCCCGATACGAGGCGCAGAGAAACACTTCTTGTTGCGGCCCGGCTCTCGCCTGGTGCATGCGCTCATCGCGCGATCGGGCCTGGTCGCCTGGTTGCCTGGTCGGGCAAGCAGAGACTGTGGCCGCGGAGCGGGTGATCGCAGCGCCGGCGGTCGCGCCTCCCGCCGTGGCGGTCGGGCCCTGGTCCACGACGGGGACGTGGCACAGCGGTTGCGACGGTCGACAGCACCTGGAACGCCGGGTGGACGAGCAGCCCGAGGGCCGGGCCGAGCAGGACCAGGACCCCTGCGGCGATGCGGACTTGACGCTCCATCCCCCAGACCGCCCGCACGGGGCCGGGCGGGAATTCGAGCAGGTGGCCGGATGCGATCCTGCCCGGGGTGCGGACGTCGACCACGTTCAGCTCGGGTAGTCGTGGCTCGGCTTGGCCGACGGTGAGGGTGTGGAGGTGCTCATGGCGAACCTGCCCTTGGCAGCGACCGGGAATCGCGGGAGCAGACGTGCACGTACGGAACGCTGCACTCATGGGCAAGACGTAGTGCGTGGCGCGACAACAGGTGGCGCTTCCGCGGCCGTAGCGTGACGGAGTTACGTGCCGCACAGAGGCGCGGACCAGCCACTTCGCATCGAATCGCATAGAGGAGACAACCCATGCCGCACATCACCGTGGGCCAGGAGAACACCACCGCCATCGACCTCTACTACGAGGACCACGGCGCCGGGCAGCCGGTCGTCCTCATCCACGGATTCCCGCTCGACGGCCACTCCTGGGAGCGGCAGAGCGCCGCACTGCTCGACGCCGGCTACCGCGTCGTCACGTACGACCGCCGCGGCTTCGGGCAGTCCTCCCAGCCGACTACCGGCTACGACTACGACACCTTCGCGGCCGACCTGAACACCGTGATGGAGACCCTCGACCTGAACGACGCCGTCCTGGTCGGCTTCTCCATGGGCACCGGCGAGGTGGCCCGCTACGTGTCCAGGTACGGCTCCGCCCGCGTCGCCAAGGTCGCCTTCCTGGCCTCGCTGGAGCCCTGCCTGCTCAAGACCGACGACAACCCGGACGGGGCCGCCCCGAAGGAGTTCTTCGACGGAATCGTCGCCGCCGTCAAGGCCGACCGCTACGCCTACTACACCGCATTCTTCAACGACTTCTACAACCTCGACGAGAACCTGGGCACCCGGATCAGCGAGGAAGCGCTCCGCAACAGCTGGAACACCGCGGCCGGCGGCGGCTTCTTCGCCGCGTCGGCCGCGCCGTCGACCTGGTACACCGACTTCCGCGCCGACATCCCGGCCGTCGACGTGCCCGCCCTGATCCTGCACGGCACGGCCGACCGCATCCTGCCCGCCGAGAACACCGCGCGCCCCTTCCACAAGGCACTCGCCTCCGCCGACTACGTCGAGATCGAGGGCGCTCCGCACGGTCTGCTGTGGACCCACGCGGAGGAGGTCAACACCGCCCTCCTCGCCTTCCTGGCGAAGTGACGCCCCACCCGCCGATTCACACGGGGTGAGCGCATCGCCGTGCGGCAGCCGGGGGAACCGGCCCGGCTGCCGCGGTGGGTGATGCCGAAACCCCCGCGTCACTACGCGTTCCACGGCCACCGCCGCAGGATCCGGACAGGACCAGGAGAACAGAGACCTCATGCGGTTCGGCATATTCACCGTGGGGGACGTGACCCCCGACCCCACCGACGGCCGTACTCCGTCGGAACACGAGCGCATCAAGGCGATGATCGCCATCGCGCTCAAGGCCGAGGAGGTCGGCCTGGACGTCTTCGCGACCGGCGAGCACCACAACCCGCCGTTCGTCCCGCCGTTCGTCTGGCACGGATCCATCAGGTCCCCGGAGATCGCGGAGCAGGCGGCGTTCTACGGCGACGGCTTCTTCCACAACAACATCTTCTGGCCGGCGGACCACACCAGGCGCATGGTCCAGCTGTCCCGGCGCCGGTACGCCCACCACGGTCACGGCCGTCCGGAGGACGCCGTCGTGGGTCTCGGCGGACAGGTCTTCATGCGGAAGAACTCACAGGACGCCGTACGGGAGTTCCGCCCCTACTTCGACAGCACGCCCGTCTACGACCACGGCCCGTCGCTGGAGGACTTCACCGAGCAGACCCCGCTGACCGTGGGCTCTCCCCAGCAGGTCATCGAGCGGACCCTGACCTTCCGCGAAAGCGTCGGCGACTACCAGCGCCAGCCCTTCCTGATGGACCACGCGGGCCTGCCCCTGAAAACCGTCCTGGAGCAGCTCGACATCCTCGGCGAGGAGGTCGTGCCCGTGCTGCGCAAGGAGTTCGCGAACGGGCGTCCCGCCGATGTTACGGACGCGCCGACGCACGCGGCGCGGGTCGTCGCCGCCGCGACGCAGCGGGGAGCGACCGCCGCATGAAGCTCACCGTCGTTTCCGCGGGACTGAGCACGCCCCCTTCCACCCGCCTGCTCGCCGACCGGCTGGCCGAGGCGGCCCGCGACGAACTCGTCGACCAGGGCCACGCCGTGTCGATCGAGGTCGTCGAGCTGCGGGCACTCGCCGGCGACGTCGCCAACCAATTTGTGACCGGTTTCGCACCGCCGCGACTGGCCGCCGCGATCGACACGGTGACGGGATCCGACGGCCTGATCGCCGTGACTCCGGTGTTCACGGCTTCCTACAGCGGGCTGTTCAAGTCCTTCTTCGACGTGATCGCACCGGACGCTCTCACGGGGCAGCCCGTCCTGGTCGCGGCGACGGGCGGTACCGCGCGCCACTCCCTGGTCCTGGAGCACGCCCTGCGCCCGCTCTTCGCCTATCTGCGCGCCGCCGTCGTTCCCACCGCGGTGTACGCGGCGTTCGAGGACTGGGGATCAGGGGGAGACGAGTACACCGACGGCCTGCCGGGGCGCATCCGGCGGGCGGGCGGCGAGCTGGCCACGCTCATGGCGGCCCGCCCGCCCCGGGCCGAGTCCGAGGACGACGTGACCGCCCTCGAACGGCAACTCGCCGACCTGCGCTTCGACTGAGGGCGCCGGTCCGCGACAGGGAGGCGGAACTGGCGTTCATCGACGCGCGACTCGACTTGATCGCCCATGGCGAAGGCGGGATCGTCCGTATCGAAGGCCCCGCGGGGGCATCGGCGAGTCCAGGAGCTTCTTCAGAACGACGGCACCACGGTGAGCCAATGGGTGCGACGACGCGGGCTGGAGTCCTGCGGGATCGAGTCGGGCCGATCCAACCGGAGGGCCCCGCGCCCGTGCGCGAGGCCCCCCGTCCGGGCGGTCACTTCACCGAACCCGCCATCACCCCCTGCACGAAGTGACGCTGGAAGGCGAAGAAGACCACCACCGGCACGATCAGGGAGAGGAAGGCACCCGGCGCCAGGACATCGATGTTGCTGCCGAACTGCCGTACCTGCGACTGCAGTTCCACCGTCAGCGGCTGCGAGGAGCTGTCGGCGAAGAGCAGCGCCACCAGCATGTCGTTCCACACCCAGAGGAACTGGAAGATCGCCAGGCTGGCGATCGCCGGGCGGCCCACCGGCAGCACCAGCTGCGTGAAGATCCGCCATTCGCCGCCCCCGTCCATCCGCGCCGCCTCCAGCATCGCGCGCGGGATGTCGGCGAAGTAGTTGCGCAGCAGGAACACGGCGAACGGCAGCCCGTAGGCGACGTGGAAGAGCACCACGCCCGGGATCGTGCCGAACAGCCCCAGCTGCCCGAACAGCTTCGCCACCGGCAGCAGACCCACCTGCACCGGAACCACAAGGAGCGCCACCACACCCAGGAAGATCCAGTCCCGGCCGGGGAACTCCAGCCAGGCGAAGGCGTATCCGGCGAGCGCCGCGACGACGACGACCAGGACGGTCGTCGGCACCGAGATCAGCACCGTGTTCCAGAAGGCGCGGGTGATGCCCGCGTTGCCCAGCAGGGCGGTGTAGTTGTCCAGGGACAGCTGACCGGGACCGGTCAGCGCCGTCCACCAGCCGCTCGCCGCGTTGTCGCTCGCCGACCGCAGCGAGGACAGCAGCAGCCCGGCGACCGGGGTCACCCAGATCAGGCCGACCACGGCCAGGAACGCCTGGACCAGGCCGTTGCCCAGCCAGCGGCGCAGCCGGCCGCCCGGCATCGTCGCGGTCGCACTCATGACTGACTCCTGCGGAAGCGGCGGACGTTGAACACCATCGCGGGGATCACCAGCAGCAGGAGCAGCACACCGAGCGCGCTGCCGAGCCCCTGGTCGTTGCCGCCGCCGAAGGACACCAGCCACATCTGGGTGGCCAGCACCGTGGCGTCCTCCTGCACGGGCCCCGGCGCGATGATGTAGATCAGGTCGAAGACCTTCATCACATTGATCACCAGCGTCACGAAGACGACGGTCAGCACGGGCGCAAGCAGCGGCACGGTGATCCGGCGGAAGACCTGCCACTCGTTCGCCCCGTCCATCCGCGCCGCCTCCAGTGCGTCGCGGGGCAGGGAGGACAGCCCGGCGCCGATGAGCACCATCGCGAAGCCCGTCCAGATCCACAGGTACGCGCCGATGATCGCCGGTGTGACCAGGGCGGGGCCGAGCCAGGAGACACCCTCATAAGGCGGCGCGAAGTTCTCCGCGGGCAGCCGGACCGTGTACGCGCCCGCCCCGAGGCCGGTGAAGCGGAACGATCCGTCGGCCGCCGTGGTCGCGGTGGCGACCGTCTTCCCGTCGCGCACCGCCTCCACCGTCATGCCGGGCAGCCCCCGCTCCGTGGCGTCGATCGCGCCCGGCCGCCCCCCGCCGCCGGGCGTGAAGTCGAGGAACACGGCTCCGGCCACATCCTCCGGACCGGCCTGGCCGGCTGCCGCCGGCTTCGCGTCGGCGGGCAGATCCTTGGGCGGTACGCCGACGAGGCCGAGGGCGACGCTCTGCCCCGGGGAGACCGCGTCGGCCGTCCCGTAGGAGCCGTCCGGCCGCCTGTCGAGCCCCTGACCCTCGCGGGCCCGGGCCTTCGGGTACGACGAGGAGTCCTGGAACGCGTCGTGCACGCCGACCACCGCCGCGTTCAGCACGCCCTTGTCCGGGTCCTCCTCGTACGCGAGGCGGAAGATGATGCCCGCCGCCAGGAAGGACACGGCCATCGGCATGAAGAGCAGCAGCTTGAAGGCGGTGGCCCAGCGGACCTTCTCCACCAGTACCGCGAGGATCAGCCCGAGCCCGGTCAGCAGCGTCGGCGCGACGACCACCCAGATGGCACTGTTGCGGATGGCGGTCAGGGTGGCCGGGTCGCGGAACATCTCCGCGTAGTTGTCCCCGCCGACGAACCGAGTGCCGCCCGCGTCGAAGAAGCTGCGGCCCACGGAGAACAGCACCGGGTAGACGACCAGCGCGCCGAGGAGCAGCAGCGTCGGCAGCACGAAGGCCACGGCGATGATCCGCCGGCGACGCCGGGCCCGGTCCCGCGGCCCGTTGTCCCGCCGGCCGCCCTTCGCGGCGTCGACCCGGGGTGGTGGGGGAGCGGTGACTGCGGTCATGACGGCCGCCTCAGCCCTTGTACGCCTTGGCCGCCGCGCCCTCCAGCGCAGCGGCCGTGGCGGCCGGGTTCGACGGGTCGCGCAGGAAGTCCTGGAGGATCTTCCACTCGCCCACGCCCTTGGTGCCGCCGAATGCCGCCGGGGCCTGGTCCGACATGTCGAAGCGCACCGAATCCCCGGCGTCCATCAGCGACTTGGCCGTCTCGCGCAGCGTGTCGTCGCCGTAGGAGGCGAGGTCGAGCTTCTTGTTCGGCGACAGGAAGCCGCCCGCCCCGGCCCACACGGCCGCGGCCTCCGGCGTCGCGAGGTACTCCAGGAACGCCGTCGCCGCCTCCTGGTTCTTGCCGTCCTTCAGGACGACGGCCGCGTCACCTCCGCTGACCACCGGCGCCTTGCCGCCCGCGACCGCAGGGAAGGGGAAGAAGGTCGCGTCCTCGCCGATCTTCCTGCCGAACTGGTCCTTGGCGACGCCGGCGACGAAGTCGCCCTCGTACACCATCCCGGCCTCGGGCTTCGGGCCGAAGACCTTCTCGACGGAGCCGGGGAAGTCGGTGCCCAGTGCGCCCTTCTGGCCGCCCGCGATCAGCTTCTTGTCGGAGAAGAGCGTGCCGAGGGTGGTCAGCGCCTTCACCACGGTCGGGTCGGTCCACGTGATCTCGTGCTTGGCGAGCCGGTCGTACTTCTCGGGGCCGGCCTGGGAGAGGTAGATGTTCTCGAACCAGTCGGTGAGCGTCCAGCCGTCCTCACCGGCGACCGCGAAGGCCGGCAGGCCCGAGTCGGAGATCGCCTGCCCGCTCTTGAGCATGTCCTCGTACGTCTTCGGCGGCTTCACGCCCGCCTGGTCGAACGCCTCCGGGCTGTACCAGACGGTCGACTTGTGGGCGGCCTTGAAGTACAGGCCGTACAGGGTGCCGTCGACGGAGCCGTAGTTCTTCCACACCGGCGCATAGTTGGCGTCGACGGACTTCTTCGCGGTCTCCGACAGCGGCTTGAGCCACTTCTGCCGGGCGAACTGCTGGAGCACGCCGACCTGCGGGACCATCACCACGTCGGGGGCGTTGCCGCCCTCGATCTTGCTGCCGACGACGGTGGATACATTGTCGCCGGTGGACACGAACTGGGTCTTGGCGCCGGTCTTCTCGGTGAAGGCGTCCAGCACCTTCTGGAAGTTCTTCTGCTCGGCGCCCGACCAGACACCGGCCACATTCAGGGTCTGGCCGGACAGTTCCTTGTCTCCGCCGCCGGCGCTCACCGGGCCGCCGCCGCAGGCGGTGGCGCCGAGCGCCAGGGTGAGCGCGGAGCAGCAGGCCATCGTCATCCGTCGCATGGTCATCGCAGTCCCTCCAGGGTGGTGTCGTCACTGATCCACCAGGCGGCGGTGGACCCGGGCAGTGCGCCGGTCGGGCACGGTCCGCTGGACAGCAGCGGAGCGCCGGAGACCGGGGCGGGCACCGGAGCGGTGCCGAAATTGACGGCGCAGACGAGGCCGTCGCCGCGCAGGAAGGCCAGCACGCCGGGCGGCGCGTCCAGCCAGCGCAAGGTGCCCTCGCCCAGCTGCGGCAGTCCGTGCCGCAACTGCAGGCCCTCGCGGTACAGGTGCCAGAACGAGCGGGTGTCGGCCAGCGCCCGGTCGGTGGCGTGCTCGGCGAACCAGCCGGGCTGCGGCAGCCACGGCTTGGCGCTCTCCGCCCCGGTGCTGAAACCGAACGGGGAGGCGTGCCCCGACCACGGCAGCGGCACGCGGCAGCCGTCGCGGATCCGGGCCCGGCTGCCGGTGCGCCGGAATATCGGGTCGGTGAGCACCTCGTCCGGCAGGTCCACGACCTCCGGCAGGCCCAGCTCCTCGCCCTGGTAGATGTAGGCGGCGCCGGGCAGCGCCAGCATCAGCAGGGCGGCGGCCCGCGCCCGGGCGGCCCCGAGCCCGCTGCCCTCGGTGCCGGACTCGCCGTACCGGGTCACCGTGCGCACCTGGTCGTGGTTGTTGAGCACCCAGGTGACGGTGGAGCCGGTGCCCGCGATGTCGCGCATCGCCTCGTCGATCACCTTGCGGAAGGTGTCGGCGTCCCAGGGCGCGCCCAGCAGGTCGAAGAAGAACGCCTGGTGCAGCTCGTCGGGGCGGACGTACATGGCGTGCTCGCGGGCGGTCGGCACCGACACCTCGCCGACAAGGAGTCGCTCGCGCCCGTCCCGTGCCGTGTACTCCTCGCACACCGACCGCCAGTGGCGCCACACGTCGTGCACCTCGGGCTGGTTCCACGCGAGCGGGTTGACCGAGTCGCGGGTACGGGCGTCGGCCTCCGGGTCGGGGGAGTCCGGCAGTTCGGGGTGCTTGAACAGTCCGGCCGCCACGTCGATGCGGAAACCGTCGACGCCCCGGTCCAGCCAGAAGCGCAGGGCGTGGTCGAAGTGGGCGCCGACCTGGGGGTTGCGCCAGTTCAGGTCCGGCTGTTCGGGGGTGAACATGTGCAGGTACCACTGGCCGGGCGTGCCGTCCGGCTCGGTCACCCGGCTCCAGGCCGGACCGCCGAACATGGCGTGCCAGTTGTTGGGCGGCAGGTCGCCGTCCGGGCCGCGGCCTTCGGCGAAGTGGAAGCGCGCGCGGGCCGCGCTGCCCGGGCCGGCGGCCAGGGCCTCACGGAACCAGGCGTGCTCGCTGGAGCAGTGGTTGGGGACGATGTCCAGCAGCACCTTGACGCCCAGGCGGTGGGCGTCGGCGACCAGCAGGCCGAATTCGGCGAGGTCGCCGAAGACGGGGTCCACGTCGCAGTAGTCGGCGACGTCGTAGCCGTGGTCGTGCTGCGGCGACGGGTAGAAGGGGCTCAGCCAGATGCCGTCGACCCCGAGCTTCTTGAGGTACGGCAGGCCGGCCCGGACACCGGCGAGGTCGCCGATCCCGTCGCCGGTGCTGTCCAGGAAGCTGCGGACGTACACCTGGTAGATCACCGCGTCGCGCCACCAGTGACGGCGGCTTGGGGCTGTGTGCATCACCCGTTGACCTGTATTTCTGCGTGAAGGGGTGCGCGCCACCCAGAGCGGGTAGCGGTTATGCATGCATGTTAAGTAGGCGTGACGAGAGGGTGTCAACGAAGCTGCCGAAATTCGGCGCTGGTTGGGGTTGAATGTCCCGGTTTATGGCAGTCGTCAGGGCATGCAGGTCCGCATGCTGATACCTAACAGGTAAGTAGGATGCCCGGAGGTGAAAGAGTGATGACGGAGGCGTCAGCGACGACGGGCGATGGCCGCGAGCTCGCCCGCGAGCCGGCGCACCGCCGCCTCGGGCGTCTGGTGCTGCGCCATCGCGTCATGCACCACGGCCTGCACGGCGAGGCTCACCTGCTCGTAGTGCGGGCTCTTGGGGCGCGGCGCGGCCGCGAGCACACTCGCCCGCAGCGCGGGCAGATACGGGAAGCGCGCCACCAGCGCCGGATCCTCGTACAGCGCGGCCCGCACCGGCGGCAGGGAACCCTCGCCCAGGACGCGGCGCTGCACCCGCTCGCTCGTGAGGTACGCGATCAGGTCGCGCGCCGACTCGGGGTGTCGGGCATGGCTGCTCACGGCCAGATTGGAGCCGCCCAGCACACTCGCGCCCGGACCCTCGGGGCCCGGCAGCGGGACAGCGCCGAACTTCCCCGCGACTCTCGACTGCGCGCCGGAGGCGCCGGCGTACGTGTACGGCCAGTTGCGCAGGAAGAGCAGCCGGCCGTTCTGGAACGCCTGCCGGGACTCCTCCTCCTTGTACGTCAGGGCTTCCTTCGGTATCCAGCCGTCCCGCACACCACGGGCGAGGAACCCCAGCCCCTCGCGGGCGGCCGCCGAGTCGACCGTGACCCGCTCGCCCTCGTCCCCGAGGATCGTCCCGCCCGCCGAGTACACCGCCTCGGCGGCGTTGACCGTCAGCCCCTCGTACGGCAGGAACTGGCCCGCGTACCCACCCAGGGCGTGTTTCGGGGCGATGGTGCGGGCCTGTCGCTCCAGCTCCGCCCAGGTCCGCGGCGGGCGCTGCCCCTCGCGGTCGAGTACGTCCTTGCGGTAGAAGAGCATCCCGGCATTCGTCACATACGGGACGGCGTACAGCCGCCCTTCGTACGTCGCGGTGTCCACCACCGGCGGCAGGAAGCTCTCCAGCGGGAACCGGCCGCGCTCCAGCGGTGCGATCCACCCCGCCGCGGCGAACTCCGACGTCCACGCGACATCGATGTTGAGCAGATCGAACCTGCCCTCACCCGACCTCAGATCCGTGATCATCTGGGCCCGGGTCTCGTCGGCCGAGTCCGGCAGCTCGACCAGGGTGACCTTCTCCGCCGGATGCGTGCGGTTCCAGCCGTCCAGGACCGGGCCGAGATAGCCGGTGAGATCACCGGCCGTCGCCACCGTCATGGGGCCGCGCCCGCCCTCGCGCTCCGCGCCGCCCGACGGGGCGCCGGAGGCCATGTGACCCGTCAGTACGACCGCGACAGCCAGGAGACCCCTACCCGCGGCCCGTATCCACCGCATAGGTTCCTCCCAGAGCACCGCGCCGTACACCTTCGTTCAGCGACAGGGCATGTATACCCGTTAGGCATGGGCGATACTAGAGCCCACATCACACCGGGAGCACGGCAAGGGAGGACAGCACGGGTGCGCCATCCCCTCCTCGCCCTCCTGGCCAGGGGCCCCGCCCACGGCTACGAGCTCAAGCAGGACCTTGAGCAACTGCTGGGCTCCGCGTACCCTCCCGCCAACGTCGGCCAGATCTACGTCACCCTCGGCCGGCTGGAGAAGTCCGGGCTGATCGAGGGCGAGGAGATCGCCCAGGAGAGCCGCCCCAACAAGAAGATCTACCGCCTCACCGACGCCGGGCAGGAAGCACTGCGCGCCTGGTTCGACGAGACGGCGGACGAACCGAGGGTCCGGGACGAGTTCTTCATGAAGCTCGCCCTCGCCCCGCGCACCGGTCTCGCCGACCAGATCGCCCTCATCAACAAACAGCGACGCGAGTACCTCACCACCATGCGCAACCTGTCCAAGCTGGCCGCCACCGAAGACCGGGACAACCGCATGGCCCACCTGCTGATCGAGGGCGCCATGCTGCACCTCCAGGCCGATCTCGACTGGCTGGAGCGCTGCCAGGAGGAGCTGGAGGAGCTGCAATGACGGACTCCGCCATACCCGTGCCGCTGCTGCACGCCGAGGGCATCGTCAAGACCCACCACGGTGAGGGCGCGCCCGCCCACGCCGTGCGCGGCGTCGACCTGACCGTGCGGCGCGGCGAATTCGTCGCCGTCACCGGCCCCTCCGGCGCCGGCAAGTCCACCCTGCTGCATCTGCTCGGCGGCCTCCAGCGTCCCGACAGCGGCTCGCTCCGGCTCGACGGCGAGAGCACCGACGGCTGGACCGAGGCGCGCTGGGCGGTGGAGCGGCGCCGCCGCATCGGCATCGTCTTCCAGTTCTTCAACCTCGTCTCCAACCTCACCGTCGCCGACAACGTCGAACTTCCCGCCCTGCTCGCCGGCACCCCCGCCAAGCGGGCCCGCGCCGAACGCGAGAAGTTCCTCGCCGAACTGGGCCTCGAGAGCAAGGCCCGCAGCATGCCCGGCGAGCTGTCCGGCGGCGAACAGCAGCGCGTCGCGCTCGCCCGCGCCCTGGTCAACCAGCCGCGGCTGCTCCTCGCCGACGAACCGGCCGGCAGCCTCGACAGCAAGGGCACCCGCGAGGTGATGCGGCAGCTCGCCCGCTTCCACCAAGGCGGCCAGACCATCGTGCTCGTCACCCACGACGCACGGCTCGCCAGCGCCGCGGACCGGGTGATCAGCTTCTTCGACGGCCGGATAGCCGACGACGCCGAACTGGGCGGCACGCCGCCGCGCGGCACCGGCCTCGCCGGCGTACTGGAACTGAAGGACTGACCCGTGCGGGCCATGCTGCGCTGGGCGCACGCCGATCTGCGCACCCACCGGGGCGAGGCGCTCTTCATGGTCGCCGCCACCGCCGGGATCGTCGCCTCGCTGCTCCTGGCCACTGCCCTCTTCGGCTACGCCACCAACCCCTGGCAACGGGTCTTCACCGAGTCGCGCGGCGCCCACGTGTGGATCCACACCGGCCCCGCCGCCGACACCGCCGCCCTCGCCTCCCTGGACGGCGTCGAGCAGCTTTCCGGCCCCGCCCGCACCGCGGCCGACACCGTTGCCTCCCGTGGCGCCCGCGCCGGCGTGGAGCTGCGCGCCACCGGCGCCGAGCCCCCGGCCATCGGCCGGCCCCTGCTGACGTCGGGCCGCTGGCTCGACGACGCCGTCCCCGACGGCGTCGTCCTGGAATCCGGCCTCGCCCGAGCCCTGTGGGCCGAACCGGGCGACCGCCTGACCCTGCCGACCGGCCGAACCCTGACCGTCCTCGGCGTCGCCGACAGCGCGGAGCCCCGCTACCGCCCCGGCGAGCGGCCCGGCACCGTCTGGGCCCTGCCGCGCGCCGTGCCGTCCGAACGCGGCGGCGGCCAGGTCGTCGGACTGCGCCTCACCGACCCGGACGACACCGACTACGCCGTCCAGCGCGCCGTCACCACGCTCGGCGCCGGCGCCGTCACCGACGTCTCCACCTGGCAGCAGGCCCGCGCCGACGCGCAAGGCGACACCAAGCTGCTCGGTCAGGTCCTCGGGCTCTTCGGACTCGGCGCGCTGATCGCCGCCGCCCTCGCGGTGTTCGGCGCCATCAGCACCCGGGTGCGCGGCCACCTGCGGGACATCTCCGTCCTCAAGGCCATCGGCTTCACGCCCGGCCAGGTCGTGCGCGTCTTCCTCGTCCAGCACCTCGCCTTCGCCGTGCTCGGGGCGACCCTCGCCACGACGGCCGTCCAGACGCTCGGCAACCGCCTGCCCGGCCGACTCGGCGACGCCGTCGGCGTCTGGCAGGGGCTCCAGGGCCACACGGCGGCGCTGCTCGCGGTGCCCGTCGCGGCAGTGCTGTTCATCGGGGCGGCCACCTGCCTCGCCGCGTGGCGGGCCGGGCGGGTGGAGCCCGTACCCGTTGTCCCCGCCGCCGCGACACCGGGCGGGGGAGGGCTGTCCCGGGCAGCCCGAGGCGCGCTCGGACTGCGCGTGCCGGCCACCCTGGTCCTCGGCTGGCACCGGGCCTTCGGCCGAGGCCGGCGCGCCCCGGCCACCATCGTCCGCCTCGCCCTGCCGCTGCTGCTGATCACCGTGGCGCTCAGCGCCTGGACCACCATCGAAGGCTTCGACAGCCGCCCCGAGCAGCTCGGCCACGCCGCCGCGCTCACCGCCCGCCCCGACGCGACGCTCACCGACCGCGAGGCCGCCGCGCTCCTTCAGGCCAACGACAAGATCACCGCCGCCCACCCCGGCCTCGAGGTCGCCGCCCTGGTCCCCGGCCAGACCGGCACCATCGCGCTGCGCGGCCTCGGCACCCGCGACGAGCCCTACCCGTACACGATCGCCGAGGGCCGCCCCACCCACGGCCCCGACGAGGCCGTCGCCGGCCAGGGCCTGCTCGACCTGCTGGACGTACGCGTCGGCGACTGGGTCCGCGTCACGGTCGGCGGCCACCCGCAGGTGCTGCACCTCGTCGGCCGCAGCATCGAACCGGAGAACGGCGGCAAGGTCATCTCCACCTCGCTCGACACCCTGCGCGAGAACGACCCCGCGCTGAGCCCCACCCTCTACCAGCTCCGCCTCGAGCCCGGGGCCGACCCGCGCGCCGTCCGCGCCGAACTCGCCGACGCCTCCAGGGGCCACCTCGACGTCCACGAGGTCACCACCCCCGCCGACCGGCTCTCCGCCCTGCGCGGCGTCGTCTTCGGCCTGATCATCGTCCTCGCCCTGATCGGCCTGACCGAACTGTCCACGGCCATCGGCGGGAGCATCCGCGACGGCGAACGCGACCTGCTGGCCCTGAAAGCCATCGGCCTCTCCCCGCGCCAGATCACCGCCGTCACCGTGACGGCCATCGGCAGCACCGCGCTCGCCGCCGCCCTCGCCGCGACGGCCCTCGGCGTTCCCTTCGCCCGCTGGCTGATCGACCACGAGGCCCACACCACCGGCATCGGCTCCGGCATCGCCCAGGCCCCGCCCGCCGGGTACGTCACGGCCATGAGCGCTGCCGCCGTCCTCGGCGCGATCGCCCTGACGGTCCTCCCCGCGGCCCGCGCGGCCCGCCGCCGCCTCGCGGACACCCTGAGCGCGGTCGCCTGACGTCCTGCCGTATGCGTACGCCACCGAGGAATCCTGTGGGGAGACCGCTGCCCGGCCCGCCCGGTCTCAGCTGCTGACCGGGGTGAGGACCACGAAGTCCGCGTTCGACGGGTCGAGGCAGACGGCGAGCCGGCCGACGCCTTCCGCGTCCTCCGGTCCCATCTGCACGCTGCCACCGCTCTCGACGACCTTGGCGACCGTGGCGTCGCAGTCGGCGACGGCGAAGACGGGGTGCCAGTAGGGCCGCCCGCCCGCGAGGGCCAGATTCTCCTCGGGGAGCTCCATGAGGCCGCCGTGCATGCGCTCCTCGGGAAGTCCGGCGGGAGTGATGAGGGCGTACGTGCCCCCGCCGCCGGGCAGCTCCATGTCGTTGAACTGCCAGCCGAAGACGCCGCCGTAGAACTCCTTCGCGGCCGCTGCGTCGCTCGTGTACAGCTCGGTCCAGGACAGTGAACCCGGCTCGTCCACCAGGTCGACGCCCTTGTTCTTCCCCGGCTGCCAGACGGCGAACTGTCCCCCCAGGGGGTCGCTGTACTGGGCCATCCGGCCCCAGTCGTCGAGGTCCATCGGAGCCACCCGAACCGTGCCGCCCGCGCGCTCCACCGCCAGGGTGGTGGCGTCCGCATCCGTGACGCTGTAGTAGATCATCCAGGCCGAGCGCGCGCCCTTCTCGGTGAGTTTGCCGAGCCCGGCGACGGTCTTTCCGTCCTTCCGGAACATCCCGCCTTCCATGTCCTCCCCGTCGCCCATGGACTCGTACTCCCATCCGAGCACGGTGCCGTAGAAGGCCGCGGCGGCCGGGACGTCGGGGGCGCCGAGGTCGAGCCAACAGGGGGAGCCAGGGACGAAGTCAGTCGTGATCATGGTGATTGCCTTTCGCAGATCCCGTAGGGCCTCAGCGTGGCACCGGACACTGACACACGCCCGTCGACCGTTCCGCTTCCGTGGAGAACACCATGGTCTAGTCCGACGAGCTCACGTACCGCTCGTGCTCCTCGGGGGAGACACGGCTGCCCGAGGAGGGGAGGAGCTGCGGAATGCCGTCCACGATGGGATAGCGGAGGTGCAGCCGCGGGTTGTAGAGCACGTCCTGGCCGGCCGGGAGTGTCAGCGGTCCCTTGTCGAGCGGACAGGCCAGGATGCGCAGGAGCGGGTCGTCGGAGTTCATGAGGGTCCTCGGTGGTCGGTGGTCGGTGGTCGGTGGACGGTGGTGGTGAGGTTCGGGCGGTACGTCAGGTCTGCGGGTCGTGGCGCGGCATGACCAGCAGAACGGACAGGGCCAGCGCCGTGCCGGCGACGCGCAGAGTCAGCAGCAGCGGATCGTCCGGGAGCCTCTCGCCGAACGTCAGCGTCCCCACCACCGCCGTGAACAGGCACGTCACCGTCGTGCAGACGGGCACGATCAAGGAGGCACGGCACCTCTGCAGCGCCGCCTGGGACATGACGAGTCCGGCCCCGGCCGTGAACAGAAGCAGATACGGGTACGGGGAGCCGAACAGCGCCCTCATCGCCGCGCCCGCGCTCTCGGCGGTGAGGCGGCCCGACGCCCCCTTGATGGCCAGCGAGCTGACACCGTAGAGCAGCCCCACGGCCACGCCGTAGCCGATGCCGCTGGTCGGCACCCGATGGCGTCTGCGCCCGCGCCGCTCGACCTGGCCGTACAGCAGCAGTCCGGCCACGAGCGTCGGCACACAGACGACGAGCACCACGGCCCACGGCGCCCCCGTGCTCACCGCGTCGTCGCCCTCGCGCACCGACGCCACGACCATGAGCAGGGCGACGAGCACCGCCCCGAGCGCATGGCGCTCCCGGCCCGAGGGCTGTTCGCCGAGCACCGCCGACGACAGCAGGAGGAGCAGGACGAGACCCGAGACGAAGATGCCCTGCGCGGCGGCGATCGGCAGCGCCCGATAGACGATCAGCTGGGCCACGAAACCGGCGGCGAGCGCGAGGGAACCGGCCATCCACAGCGGGCTGGTCAGCAACACCCCGACCACACGCAGCGGGCGCCCGGCGGAGAGCGCGGGCAGCGAGCCGAGGGCCCGCTTCTCCAGGACGAAACCCACGCTGTAGAGGAGGTTGGCGACCAGCGCCGCGCCCACACCCCACCACATCCCGCTACCTCCGCCGGGCGTGCGCCAGCAGAATGGACGCCGCCGACGGCACGGCGCACGCGGCCCGGTCGATCAGGCGCAGCCCGCGCGGCACCCCGTGGAACGGCGCCCCCGTGATCCGTACGTCCTCGAAACCGGCCGACAGCAGGAACGAGCGCAGCGCACGCGCCGTGAACAGCCGCAGATGGCCCACCACTTCGGAACCCGGCCGGCCGTGGATGCCGCGCAGACTCACCTCGGAGAACACCGGCTGCCAGCCGGCGAGCAGCAGCCCGCGGTTGTACCAGGCGGCGAGGTTCGGGGTGGAGAGCATCAGATGACCTCCCGGCCGCAGGATGCGCCGCAGTTCGTCCACAGCCCGGTCCGGGTCGACGAGATGCTCGACCACCTCGCTGAACAGCACCGCGTCCGCGCACCCGTCCGCGAACGGCAGCCCGCCGTGGTCCAGTTCGCCGCGCACCACATGGGCCAGGCGCGGCCGGGCGCGGCGCAGCGCGTCCTGCGACCAGTCGACCCCCACGATCCGGTGCCCGGCGAGAATCGGCCCCGCGGTCGCGGCCGCGGTGCCGTCCCCGCAGCCGACGTCGACGACGAGCGCGCCCGGCGCCCCGAGGGCGGCGGCCAGCAGCCGCGCCTGCCGCCGGCTCCGGGCGTCACCGGACGCCACAGGCACGGCGGGGTTCTCGTAGAAGTCCCGCAGCCCGGGAACGGAGTCGGGACGGGCCGTGTCAGGGGCAGGGTGGAGGGATGCGGTTCCTGCGGGATCGGGCCCCCGAACGTCGGGTGCCCCGCGTCCCCCGCTGTCCCTCGCACCACTTCCTGCCGTGGCCGCTTCCACGGTCTGCCTGTTCACAGCGCCTCCGCATCGGTCGCCGCCAGCCGGCCGGCGAACATCTCGCACAGCCGGACGCCGTCCTCGTCGCCCAGCAGAGTCCGGGACCAGCGCAGCACCAGGTGGAGCCGGCCGCCGGTCGACGCCGTCGTGAACGTCAGCCCACGCGGCATCCCGGCCGGCGCCGAGAACCAGACCGCGTGCGCGCGGCCCGCGGGACCGAAGTCCAGCGGGTACGGGATCCGCCCGATGTTGCTGAGCAAGGTCGTGGACGTCCACGGCGCCACGAGCCGCCGCACCCCCCGCGTCAGCGCCGCCCGGGCGGCGACCGGCAGGACCGGGGCGGTCAGCATCGCGGCGCCGCGCCCCAGTTGGGGACGGTCGCGCGCCTTGAGGGCGCGGGTGCGCTCCGCGGTGCTGCGCAGCAGCGCGCCGAGGTCGGGGGCGGGGCCGGTCTCGGCGGGCGTGAATCCGACCTCGACCAGGCGGGTGCCGTTGCCGATCGGCATCGCGGGCCCGCGGGTGCGGTCGTCGACGGGCATGGTGATGCGCAGCGGCCGGTCGGGAGCGCCCTGCCGCCGGTTCCAGTCGGCGACGGTCAGCGCCGTGGCCACCATCAACTGGTCGTTCACGGTGTACGGGGCACCCGGCTCCCGCCGGGGCACCGGGAGTTCGGTGACCAGCATCGCGTTTCCGGGCGTGGGCCCGGGGCTCCCCGCCGCGACCCGTGCGGGCCGCGCCGCCGCCGGCGCACCCCCTGGTGGGAGCGCCGGTCCGGCCGGCGGACGGACCGGCGCCGGGACGGGCGGGGCGGCGCGTCCGCTGTAGATCTCCGCGGCGGTCGCGGCGATCCGCAGGCAGGCGGGACCGTCGAGCGCCGTGTGATGGACCGTGAACAGCAGGACGCAGCCCTCGGAACCGGGCTCCTCGACCACCTCCAGGCGGAGGGGTGGTGCGCAGAGCAGTGACGGAGCCTCGGTGAGGGCCCGCTGCCGGGCCCGTGCGAGGGCGCCGGGCGCACAGGGCGGGAAAGAGACCGCATCGGTGCCGGGACCGTCGGTCAGCTCCCACTCGTAGCGCCGTGCGAACGGCCCGCGCCCCCGCTCCCGCATCAACACCCGGGGATGCCGGGCGAGCGCCCGCTCGAACGCGTCGCGCAGCCGGTCCGGTCGGACCCGCCCCGGCAGATGGATCTCGATGTGCACCGTGTTCGGCTCACGGTCGTCGGCGCAGTGCCGGGCGATCTCGTCCACGACGGCGAACGGCACGCGCGGCAACTCCCGCCCCGCCCCGGCGCGGGCGACGGCCGCGTCCTGATCGGTTGCCATCAGACACCCCTTCTCTCGGTCCGCCCCGCGTCCGGCCCGTCCGGCCCGTCCGGCTCCCCGGACCCGTACGGTCCCTGCGCCCCCCTCGGTGCTGCGCGGTGCCCGCCCGTCCGGGTACCGTGCGCACGACCCACCGTCACCAGCGCCGCGAACAGCGCCGCCAAGGCGAGGAGTTGCGCCGTCGGCCCGTACGCGCCCCGGCCCATTGCCGCCGCCTCGCCGCTGCCGGTGAGGGCGACGACTCCCGCACCCGCCATCGCCGTGAAGGCGATCGGGGCGAGCAGCGCCGGGCGCCACCAGGCGATCGCCGCGAGCAGGGGTACGGCCACCGCGACGGGACCCGCGATCACCACGCCCACCAGCGTCAGCGCGACCGTTCCGAGCAGCAGCCCCGGTGCGGGCGGTGTCCCGTCGGTGCCCAACCCGGTGCCAAGGCCCTCGGCCGTCGCGCCGGACCGGCGGCGGCCGACGAGCGCGAGCCCGGCGAGCACCACCAGCAGCGCCCCGGCGGCGATCAGCCCGGCGTCGTACACGCGGGACGGCTCGTACAGCAGCGTCACCGTGCCGCCTTGGCCGGCGGGAACCAGCCAGGCCTGCTGCCAGCCGTCGATGCGCAGCGGGCGCAGCTCCTCGCCGTCGAGCGTGGCCTTCCAGCCCGCGTTGTGGTTCTCGTGGAGCTGCAGGTACGAGGCGTCGCCCGCGCCCACTCGGAGGGTTCGCCGGTCGCCGCCGCCCGAGACGACCTCCACCGCGCGCGAGGCGGAGGCGGCGGTCCGCGCTTCACCGACCGCGAGCTCGATGCCGGTGACCGCGAGCGGGCCGGTGTCACCGGCCTCGACGGTGTGCGTGCGACGGTCGAGGGAGACGCGGCTGCCGTCGGTGCACAGGGAGACGGCGATCGGCCGGCGTTCCGTCAGGTCCCGTACAAGCCCCTCGGCACGGGTCTCGAGGAACCGGCCGTCGACCGACACGATCGGACCCTTGCCGCACGGCAGCGTGAACTTCTTCGCCGGGTCCGGCTGCGGCGCCCGGTACTTCTCCAGCGCCGGGATGTGCAGCTCGCTCAGCCCGACCGGCAACTGCAACTGCTCGTCGGCGACCGGGTTGTGCAGAGTCAGCGGCGCGACACGGGAGATCGTGATGTCCATCCGGTCGGTCGTGATGGGGGAGAACCGCGCCAGGCCGTTCTCGTCGACCGCCGCGATCGCCGTCCCGTCCGGCGAGCTGATCTGCACCTGCTCCGGCCGGGTCGCGAGCCCGCCGGCCGCGGCGAGGACGATCTCGCCGACCGCGGTCTTCTCCGGCCAGGTCAGATGCAGCACGGGCCGTTCGCCCGCGACCCAGGCCGTGGTCAGGTCGCCGTCCGTCAGATTGCGCGGACTGAGATTCGTCCCCAGCCGAGCGGTCGAGTCCGCGCTCACGACGATCTTCTTCCGTTGCCCGGTGAGGTCGAACAGCAGGTCGTCGAGCTCCTTGCCCGGTACGGGCAGGGCGGTCGCGCGCACCGTGTAGTCGGCGGCCCGGGCGGCCTCGAACTGCCGGTGCAGCCCCACCTCGGCGGACACGGCGGACAGCCCGCCGGGATCGCTGCCCCGGGACAGCGTGTAGACGACCGGGCCGGCGACGTCGCGCGGCGCGTCGGCGGGCAGTTCCAGCATCCGGGTCACCTGCACGCCCGGGACGGAGATCTCGGTGAACCCGGCGCCGGTAAGTCCCGGGCGGCCCTGCTGCGACTCGAGGATCGTCACCTTCAGCCACGTCGCCTCGCCCTCCGGCGCGGCGACCTGCTGGCTGCTGCCGTCCGGCCGCAGCGGGCCGACCCGGCTGCCCCGGTCGGTCTCCACCCGCACGACTGTGGGCGCGGCGCGCACATTGCCGCTGGGCAGCGGCGTCAGGTTCAGCGTCCCGGGGATGCGGGTCGGGCCGGTGAAGTCGATCCGCAGCCACTCGCCCTCGGGGGAGCCGGGAGAGCCCTCGGCCCAGCCGGTGTCCGGATTGCCGTCGAAGGCGTTGACGGGGTCGTACTGCGGGAGATGGAACAACCAGTTGCCCACCGACGAGGCGGTCACGGACTCCGCGCCGCGCAGCACCGCGGTCGTCTGGTGCCGGATCCCGGACAGGGGCAGGATCTGCCGCGGTTCGTCCCCGGGGTCCTGGACCGCCTGCTCCGCGTTGCGCTCCTCGCGGGTGTACGTGTGCGACGTGCCCGAGTTCACCAGTCCGAACCGGGTGTCGGCCCGGCGCATCCCGTCACCGGCCGCGTACAGCGACGGCCGGTCCACACCCGGGTGCGCGTCGCCCGCGAGCACGGTCGGCCGACCGGCCAGGGCGCCCGACGCGGACAGCGGCAGCAGGGACTCCGGACCGCCGCTGACGACCGCCGTGCCGGAGACGGGCGTCATGCGTGCCGGACCGGGGCGCGGGGTGCCGGACGGCGGTGCGTAGATCTCGACCGCGCGCTGGCGCGGGTAGAGGCCCTCGACCTGGACGGGGGTGTCGTCGGCGATCCGGCCGTCGGTCAGCAGCGGGCCGAACCCGGTCACGCGCCGGTAGCCGGAGGCCTCCAGCGTCCGCTTCACCGTCGCCGTGGGGACGTGCCCGAGCTGGTCCGGGTCGAGGTCGTTGCGCACGACGACGTGGTACAGCCCGGCCCGGGCGAGGTACGCGGCGAGCCCCGGCACCTCGCCGCCCGACGTGAGGGCCTGCTCCACGGCGTCCATCGCCCGCCGGTTGCCGGGGGTCCCGAACGGCACGTAGTCGCGCTGCGCCCACGGGGACCGGGCGAGGACGTCGAGGGGCTGGTCGATCGGCGAGCCCCAGGTGTAGACGCCGTGCGCGGTCGCCGGGACGACGAGGGCACGGTCGTCGGGTGCGTGCTCGGTCAGCCATGCCGCGGTCGCCTCCCAGTACCCGGGCAGCTGGCGGAACGAACCCGGCTGCAGGATGGAGCCGTTGACGTAAGGCCAGGCCAGGCCGGGCAGGACGAGCACGGCGGCCACGACGGGCGCGAAGCGGCGGGACCGGACCGGTAGCGACCGCGGGAGGGCGGTGGCCGTCAGGTGCATGAAGCCCAGTGCGAGCGCGAGGGCGAGCCCCGTCTGGAACTTGTAGATGTTCCGGAACGGCACCAGCGGCCCGTTCAGCCACTCCTGAACCGTCTCGTGGAACGGGCCGCCCAGCGCGCCGCCGTACCCGGCGAGCGTGACCAGCGCGGCGACCGTCGCCGTCAGCACAAGCCAGCGCCGCTCGGGCAGGTCCCGCCGGGCGAGCCCGGCGAGTCCGAGCGCGGCGGCGAGGGCCGAACCGGCGATCACGACGGCCGAGGTGGCGACGGTCCAGCCGGCGGGCAGCCAGGCCTCGCCGAAGTGCAGATAGCCCACCCAGTTGCCGGCCCCGCGCAGCACCTCGGCGGCCGACATCGTCGCCGTGGTGGTCTGCGAGGACTCCACGTACGGCATGAAGTTCTCGCCGTACGTCCCCAGGAGAAGCAGCGGCACGACCCACCAGGCCGTCGCGAGGATCACGCACGGCGTCCACCACGCGATCAGGGCGCGCTTGCGGGGACCGCCAGGACGGGACAGCAGATACAGGCCGACGGGCAGCAGCGACGCCAGCGTCGACGCGGCGTTCACCCCGCCCATGAGCGGGATGATCAGCGCGGAGCGGGCCGCGGCAAGGCGCGGGCTCGTCCGCGGGTCCGTCAGCGGCAGCAGCACCCACGGCAGCACCGCGCCGGGCAGGGCGGCGGCCGACGTGGAGCCGACGACGATCGTGTACGTCGGCCACAGGGCGTACACCGCCGAGCCGACGAGCCGCGACGTGGGCGAGCCGACGCCGAAGCGCTCGGCGAGCCGCAGGGCGCCCCAGAACGCGGTGGTGACCACGAGGGAGAGCCAGAGCCGTTCGGCCAGCCAGACGGGCAGCCGCGCCAGGTCGGCGGCGGCGTGGAACGGCAGCATCGGGATCGCGTAGCCGACGTACTGGTCGGCGATGCCGCCGAAACCGTCCCGGTCGTGCCACAACTGGCCCAGGTCGCGCAGGAACCGCCACGGATCGGTGACGACCCCCAACTTGGTCTCGAACGTCATCCGCCCCGGCGACACGGCGAGGAACGCCACGAACACCGCCGCCCAGAAGCCGAGCAGCCAGCGCCGGGAGCGCCGCCGCGGCTCCGGCGTTCCGGGCGCGGGCCCGGGCGCGGCCGGGGAGGCAGGCGGGCGGGCATGGATGGTGCTGGTCATGGACACCGCCGGAGGATGAGGAGGAGGTTCCACGTCGCGAATTCCCGCAGCCCCGGCACTCGCGGAACGACCTCCGGGAGGACCGGCCAGTAGCGGGAGCGGGCGGAGACGATCTGCACGTCGTCCCGGCTCCTGACGTGGCGCAGGGTCGGTCCGACCCCGATGGCGAACAGGTTCTCGCCGAGCCGGTGCTTGGCGGCCCGGCCGCTGCGCCGCTCGTAGCGGGCCCGGGCCCGCTCGGCGCCCAGGTAGTGCCAAGGGGCCCATTCGTGGCCGCCCCACGGCGAGAGCCAGTTGGTGAAGGAGACGTAGATCAGTCCGCCGGGCCGGGTGACCCGGACCATCTCGCTGAGGAACGTGCCGGGATCCCGCACGTGCTCCAGCACGTTGGACGAGAAGCAGACGTCGGCGGCGCCGTCGGCGAGCGGCAGCAGATAGCCGTCGGCGACCACGGTCCCCGCCCCCGGTGCGACGGCGAGTTCGGCGAGGTCCGGCTCGAACAGGTAGCCGTGGGCCCCGCGGCGGCGGAACTCCCGGGTGAAGTAGCCGCGCCCGCCGCCGACGTCGACGACGACCCGGCCGTCCAGCCGGACATGGCGTTCGACCTGGTCGACCGCGTCGCGGGCCAGTAACTCGTACGCGGTGTGCGGATCGTCCTGCTCGCGCAGGAACGCCCGGAAGAGGGTGAGGGAGCGGCGGAACGACGGGTCCTTCACGTGCGCGCACCCTCCGACTGCGCGCCCCGGCCCTGCGAGCGCGCGCGGTGCACCGCCTCCGCGGCGACGGCGCGGAACCGCCGCACCGTGCCGCTCCACCGGAAGTCGGCGGCGTGCTCGGCGGCGGCCCTGCCCATGGCCTCGCGCCGGACGTCGTCGAGTGCCAGCGTGCACCAGGCGGCGGCGAACGACGAATCCCCGCGCGCCAGGAGGCCGGTGACGCCGTCCTGGACCGAATCACGCAGCCCCGGTACGTCGAACCCGAGCGTCGGCGTGGAGCGGGCGCCCGCCTCGGTCACCACAAGACCCCAGCCCTCGACGGCCGCGGGATGCAGCAGCAGCCACGCCTCGCACAGCAGCCGGTGCTTCTCCTCCTCGGACACATGTCCTGTGAACTCCACACCAGGCCCGGCGAGTTGTTCGAGCCGCTCGCGCTCGGGCCCGTCGCCGACGATGACGAGTCGGCCGCCGGTGACGGGCCGGACCCGCTCCCACAGCCGCAGCAGCAGATCGATCCGCTTGTACTCGACCAGTCGGCCGAGGGCGACGAACATCGGCGTCGCCGACCGCGGGGCCCGCGGCCCGGGCTCGTGGACACCGTTGTGCACGACGCGGATCTGCTCCTGCGGCACGCCGATCGCGCCGAGCGCGCCGGCGGTCGAGGGCGACACGGCCACCAGCAGATTGCCGCGGTGGGCCCGGGCCAGGGCCCAGTGTTCGAGCAGCCGGCCGGCGCGGGCGACGGGTCCGGGGAAGCGCATGTCCCACAGTTCGGTGTGCACATGGTTGACCAGGCACACCGTGGGACCGTGATGCCACAGCGGGGACAGGTACGGCATCCCGTTGCACACCTCGACGAGCAGGTCGCAGGCGCCGACCTGGCGGGCGAAGGCGGAGCGTGCGCCGACGAAGTGGCCGAGCCCGCCGCCGGCCGACACGACGCGGTACGGCCGGTGCGCCGCGGGGCCGCCGCACAGCAGCGTCACGTCGTGGCCCAGCTCGGTCAGTCCGGAGGCGAGCCGGTCGACCAGCAGCTCCGAGCCTCCCGCGGCCGGGTTGCCGAGGTCGCGATGGGCGAGAAAGGCGATGCGCCGGGGTGCTTCGGCCCCGCGTGCACGGGCGGGGGTGTGGCTGTCGAAAGGCCGCGGGACCGGCTGCGGAACCAGGTCGAGCTGTGGGGGAGGAACGTGCTGGGGCATGCGTGCTCCAACTCGTGTCAGGGTGCGAAGAGGGTGGGGGGAGACGAGCGGTGGGGGGAGACGAGCGGTGGGGGCGTGAGGTGGGTGGAGACGAGCGGTGCGGGACTGCGCGGGAACGGTGGGGGTGACCGGGAGGGGCCGTGCTCGGTTGGGTAGGCCAGTCTTCGGTACGTGTTCGATCGGCGGCTACTCACCGGTATGACAACTTCGGCCTTCCTCAGGCGGATTGATTCGTCATCAAGTGAGCATCCGGGACGTCCGGTTCGGTCCGGCGCCCCCGTACGACGAGTGCCCCGCCGACCAGAGCAAGCACCGAACCGAGCACCCCGGCCCCTAGGCCATGTCCGTAAAGTCGTCGGCTCGTTGCTCTATTCGTGGTGCGTCGACATGAACTGACGGATGAGTCGTGGGCGTTGATCGCTCCGTT
>NZ_JBHWJZ010000019.1:0-167028 GCF_042731085.1 Streptomyces sp. NPDC059875 | reverse complement strand
GTCGGGCGTAAAGCCCCGATGGCCCGGCCCGATCGGGCCGGCCCTTCGAGGCTTGAGCGGCGGATCAGGCCATCGCGACCAGGATCCGGCGCTGACCGGTGAACGCCCGGCGGCCGTGCGCGACCGCGACGTTGTCGACGAGCAGGAGGTCGCCGACCTCCCAGGCGACGTCCACGGCCGTCTTCATGCCCACCTCCTGGACGTGGGTGATGTACTCGGCCGGGATGGGGCTGCCGTCGGCGAAGAACGCGTTCTGCGGCAGCTCGTCCTCGGGGATCAGCTCGGCGAGCGCGGCGGCGTCGTCGCCGAGTCCGGCGATGTGCCACTGGTCGGCCTGGTTGAACCAGACCTCGGTCCCGGTGACCGGGTGGTTCAGGGTCGCGCGGCGCAGCTGGCTGACCCGCAGGGTGCCGTCGGGCTGCCAGCTCCACTCGGCCTCGGCGCCGTCGAGGAACGCCTCGACCTCGGCCCGGTCCTCGGTCTCGAAGGTGGCCTGCCAGCTCTTGCCGAAGCCCATGCCGTCGTGGAGGTTCTGGGTGTACCGCACGCCGGGGGCGAAGGCCGCGCGGATCTCCGGGTCGATGGACTCCAGCCAGAGCCGGCCGTCGACGAGCGGGGTCGCCCCTCCGGTGGCCGCCGCCACGTCGCAGTAGAACAGGATCCGCGAGGGCCAGGCGTGCGCGTACGACATCTCGTTGTGCATGGAGATCTCGAACTCGGCCGGGTACTCGGTGGAGGTGTAGAGGTTCCGGCCCACCTTGGTGCGCGGCGAGTTGCCGTGGACGTAGGCCAGCCGGTTCTGCAGCAGCAGGTCGGCGGCGCCGTCGTAGGTGTCGGCGGTGATGCCGAACCCGCGGAAGAAGACGGCCCGTTCCTCGGCGAGGAGCCGGCCGACGTCGGCGCCGCGCAGGTACTCCTCCAGGCCCTGCGGACTGGCGTCGGCGCCCACGTCGGCGGGGCGCAGGATCCGGGGCTGCCAGGCGTTCTCGGTGGTCATGCGGGTGTCCTTTCGGAGTGGGCCGCCGGCGACGTCGCGTCGTCGGCGTGCTGGGTGTCTGTCGGGCCGGCACCGCCGAAGTCGGGGGCGCGCCGGGCCCGGAAGGCGGCCACCGCCTCCCGGACGTCCGGCGAGTGGGCGGCGACGACCTGGACGGGGGCCTCCCGTTCCAGGGCGGCCTCCAGTGAGGGCGCGTCGATGTTGGCCTGGAGCACCTGCTTGGTGAGGGCCAGCGAGACGGGGCTGTTGGCGGCGATCTCGGCGGCGAGGGCGAGCGCGGCGTCGGACAGCTCGCCGGGGGCGGCCACCCGGCTCACGAGACCGCGGGCGAGGGCCTCGTCGGCGGCCACGAACCGGCCGCTGAGCATCATGTCGGAGGCGAAGCCGAGACCGGTCAGCCGGGGCAGCAGCCAGGAAGCGCCCATGTCGCCGCCGGAGAGCCCCATCTTCACGAACGAGGCGCGGAACCGGGCCCCGGGCGCGGCGAGCCGGATGTCGGCGGCGAGCGCGAGCGACAGTCCTGCGCCGACGGCGGTGCCGTCGACGGCGGCGATCACGGTCTGCGGCAGGCTTCGCAGCCCGGTGATCGCCTCGGCCTGGCGGCGCAGCAGGGCGAGGAGTTCGAGTGGGGGCAGCGCGGCGATCCGGCCGACCTCGTCGATGTCGTACCCGGCGCAGAAGGTGTCCCCGGCGCCGGTCAGGACGAGCGCCCGTACGGAGGGGTCGGTGCGCAGGCCGGCGCAGAGGTCCGTGAGGCGGGCGAACAGGTCCTCGTTCAGGGCGTTCCTGCGGGCGGGGCGGTTCAGGACCGCGACGGCCACGCCGGGTTGGGGCCGGCTGACCAGGAGCGACGGTTCAGATGCGTTCATGCGTCCTCTCCAGGGCGGCCGCGGCGGCGGCCGGCTCGGTGTGGCGGGCGACGAAGGCCAGTGAGGCGGGGAGCGCTCGGTCCACGAACTGCCAGTCGTGGCCGCCGGGCCGCTCGTGGTACGCGACCGCGTGGCCGCGCTCGCGCAGGGCGTCGCGCACTCGGCGGTTCATGGCGCGCATCCGGTCGTGGTCCTCGGTCCCGACGTCCAGGTAGAGGGCGGGCGGTGGGGTGCGGCGGTCCTGTGCGATCAGGCGGTACGGGTCGTAGCGGCGGCGGGTCTCGCTGCCGGGCGGGCCCCAGACCCGTTCGTGGCTCTCCACGGTGGGCATGGCGAAGGCGGGGTCCGAGCGGAACCGGGCGTACGGGTCCCCGGTGCGCAGCGGCGCCTCGAAGGCCCCGGCGTGCGAGGCCACCGCGCCGAAGACCTCGGGGTGGCGCAGGCCCAGGAAGAGCGCGGCGGCCCCGCCCATGGAGAAGCCGCCGACGGCGCGCCCGGAGCGGTCGGCGCGGGTGTGGAACCGCGCGTCGACCGCCGGCACGAGCTCGTGGACGAGGTGGTCCTCGTACCGCAGCCCCGCGTGGTCGTTGACGAACCAGCGGCGCCCGCTCTGTGGCAGGACGACGACGGTGCGGCTGTCTCGGACCACGTCCACCAGGTTGGTGTTGACCAGCCAGGTGTCCTTGCTGCCGCCGTAGCCGTGCAGGAGGTACAGCACCGGGTGCGCGGGGCCGTGCTCGCTGTAGCCGCCGGGCAGGACGACGTTGACGCCCTTGTCGCGGCCGAGCAGCCGGCTCGGCCAGCGCAGGGTGAGCACGCGGGCGGTCACGCCGCCTCCCGGAGGGGGCGGGCGGCCAGGGCCCGGCGGTCGGTCTTGCCGGTGGAGGTGCGGGGGAAGGAGCCGACGAGGTGGAAGGAGGCGGGGACCATGTAGCGCGGCAGGGTGGCCAGGCAGTGGGCGCGCAGCTCGGCCGGGTCCGGTGCGGCGCCTTCGGCGGGCACGACGTGGGCCTCGAGCTCCTTGCCGCCGTCGGCGCCCGGGACCGCGACACAGACGGCTTCGTGGACGGCGGGCATTCGCATGAGGACGGCTTCGATCTCCTCGGGCTCGACCCGGTAGCCGCGGATCTTGATCATGTGGTCGCGGCGGCCGAGGTAGAGGTAGCCGCCGTCCCCCAGCGACCGGACGAGGTCTCCGGTGCGGTGGGTGCGGGTCGTCGTCTCCGACGCGCCGCCGTCCTCGCCGGGCGGGGTGTGCCCCCAGTAGCCGAGCATCACCGAGTCGCCGGCGACGGACAGTTCGCCCTCGGCGCCGGGGACGTCGGGGACCGGCCGGCCGTCGGGGTCGAGGAGACGGGTCTCGGCGTACGGGCAGGGGCGGCCGATGGGCGGGGACGCGGTGCGGTCCGGGGCGAGGTCGGCGTCGGTGACCCGGTGGTGGGTGCAGACGTTGGTCTCCGTCGGGCCGTAGAGGTTGTGCAGCGCCGCCCCGGGCAGCGCCTCGCGCAGCCGCCGCAGGTGCTTGAGCGCGAACGGCTCGCCCGCGAACAGCACCGTCCGCAACCGTGAACCCGTCAGCAGGGCGCGGTTCTTGGCGTCCAGCATCCGGATCAGGGCGCCCGGCACCGAGTACCAGACGGTGATGCCCTCCTCGGCGACCAGCCGGTTGAGCGCCGGGCCGAGCGCCTTGTGGTGCTCGGGCACGAGGACGAGGCAGGCGCCGGCGCCGGCGGCGGCGAAGACGTCGAAGACGGACAGGTCGAAGTGGACGGGCGCGTGGGAGGAGAGCCGGTCCGCGCTGGTCAGCCCGAACTCGGCCACGGCCCAGTCCACGAACGCCAGCGCGTTGCGGTGCGACAGCATCACGCCCTTGGGCGTTCCGGTGGATCCGGAGGTGTAGAGGACGTAGGCGAGGTCGTCGGGGCCGACGGCCGCGGGGGCGAACCCGTCCGGCAGGGTGCGGCCCACGGCCTCCTCCCAGCCGGTGCACCGGATCGCCGGGTCCACGGCCGGCGCCGGCTCGTCGCCGACGACGACGGCCGTGCGCAGCGCGGCGGGCGCGCCGTGCTCCTGGAGCAGGGCGAGCCGCGGCGCGTCGGTGACCAGGCAGCGGACGGCGCAGTCGTCGAGGATGTAGGCGGCGCGGGCGGCGGGCGTGGCCGGGTCGACCGGGACGTAGGCGGCCCCGCATTTGAGGATCGCGTGCAGGGTCACGATCGTCTCGGTCGACTTGCCGAACCACAGGCCCACCCGGTCGCCGGGGCGGACGCCGTGCTCGCGGAGGGTCGCGGCGAGCGCGGTCGCCGCCCGGTCCAGGGTGGCGTAGTCGGTGGAGCGGCCCCGGTGGCGAACCGCCTCGGCCGTGGGCCGGGCGGCCGCCGCGCGGGTCAGCAGTTCAGTCAGCGTGCGCATGGCGGGCTCCTGCGGGGCGGGGGGACGCGGCGCGGGCACGGGTGCCGAGGCCGAGCTTCTCGGCGATCACCAGCCGCTGCATGTCGGAGGTGCCGGAGGAGATCCGGGTGCCGAGCGCGTCGCGCAGATTCCGTTCGACGTCGGTGTCGGTGGTGTAGCCGAGGCCGCCGTACACCTGAAGGGCGTCGAGGAAGGTCTCGACGGCGGACTCGCTGGTGCGCAGTTGGGCGGCCTCCGCATAGTGGGAGGAGACACCTCGCTCCAGGTCCCAGGCGGCGCGATGGGTGAGCAGCCTGGCCTCGTCCAGGCGGATCCGCATCTCGACGATCCGGTGGGACACCGACTGGAACCTGCCGATGTGGCGGCCGAACTGTTCGCGGGTACGCGCGTGCCGGACGCAGTCGTCGATCTGGCGTCCCATGGCGCCCAGCAGCGGGGCGAGGATGAGCGAGCGCTCCCAGGCCATGGTGGCGGCGAGGATCCGGGAGCCCTGCTTCTCCGCGCCGAGCCGCGCCGAGAGCGGGACGCGGCAGCCGCTGAGGGTGATCTCGCCCCAGGGCGCGGTGCGCAGGCCGGCCTTCTCGAATCGGGTCTCGACGCCGAGTCCCTCCTGGCCGCGTTCGACGAGGAAGGCGGTGACGCCGGTGAACCCGAGGGCCGGGTTGACCGTCGCGTAGACGAGGAAGACGTCGGCGAGCGGCGCGTTGGTGACGAAGCGTTTGGCGCCGTCCAGGACGTAGTGGTCGCCGTCGCGGCGGGCGGTGGCGGCGAGGGAGAGGGCGTCGGATCCGGCGCCGGCCTCGGTGATGGCGTGGGCGCCGATCAGCCGCCCGTCGCACAGTCCGGGCAGGTAGCGCTGCTTCTGCTCCTCACTGCCGAAGAGCAGCAGCGGGATCTCCGCTGCCCAGATGTGCGCGCCCAGGGCGATCATGAGGCCGTTGTCGCGGCAGCCCGCGCCGAGGCCCTCCAGGGCGAGTGCGCAGGTCAGCGGGGAGAGGCCGAGGCCGCCGTACGCGCGGGGCACCGGGAGTCCGAGGACTCCGGCGTCCGCGCAGCGCTGCCAGTCACCGGGCTGGAGCGTCCCGGTGCGTTCCCGGGCCGCGACGTCGGCGCCCAGGTCCTCGCCGAGGTGGCGGAACCGGTCGGCGAGGGCGGTCTGTTCCTCGGTGGGGCTGAGGTTCACGGGCGGCCGCCGACCGGGTCGAGCGCGGGCAGGCCGGCCAGCGAGGCGGCGATGTGGCTGTCGGAGACCACGTGGTCCTCCAGGGTGCCCGCGAGATACTGGTCGTACGCGGACAGGTCGAGCAGGCCGTGGCCGCTGACGTTGAAGAGGATGACGCGCGGCCGGTTCTCCTCGCGGGCGCGCACGGCCTCGTCGACGGCGCACTTCACGGCGTGCGCGGACTCGGGCGCGGGGATCAGGTTCTCGGTGCGGGCGAAGAAGGCCCCGGCCTCGAACACGTCCTTCTGCCCGTAGGCCACGGCCTCCATCAGGCCGCGGTCGTAGAGGGCGCTGACCAGCGGCGCGGCGCCGTGGTAGCGCAGTCCGCCGGCGTGCACGCCGGGCGCGACGAACGTGTGGCCGAGCGTGTACATCTTCGTCAT
Source organism: Streptomyces sp. NPDC059875 (assembly GCF_042731085.1). NCBI lineage: Bacteria > Bacillati > Actinomycetota > Actinomycetes > Kitasatosporales > Streptomycetaceae > Streptomyces > Streptomyces sp. NPDC059875. Next base: position 161,145 of record NZ_JBHWJZ010000019.1, on the reverse strand, counting down.
GGGGGTGGTGCCGGAGAAGTCGTTGTAGTCCCAGGCGTAGCGGCCCCGGGTCATCTTGGGGCACGCCTCGGGCTCCACGGCGACCAGCCGCGTGGCGGCTCCGGTGCGGAGCTTCTCGCGGTGGAAGGGGAAGGCGAGGCCGGCGAAGTTGCTGCCCGCACCCATGGCTCCGATGACCACGTCGGGGAACTCTCCGGCGAGTTCCATCTGGCGCAGGGCCTCCTCGCCGATGACCGTCTGGTGCAGCAGGACGTGGTTCTCGCCGCTGCCGACGGAGAACGCGCCGCGGGTCACGGTCCGGGCGTACTCGAGCGCCTCGGCGTTGGCGATGGCCACGCTGCCGTCGCCGTCGGGCGAAGCGGCGAGCAGGGCGCGGCCGGCCTCGGTGGTACCGCTGGGGCTGGGGATGACGCGGGCGCCGTTGAGCTCCATCAGCACCCGGCGGTAGGGCTTCTGACGGTAGCTGCAGTTCACCATGAAGACGGTGCAGGCGAGGTCGAGGGCGTGGCACGCCATCGACAGCGCGGTGCCCCACTGGCCGGCGCCGGTGCCGGTGGTGATCTCCTGGACCCCGGCCTTCTTGTAGTAATAGGCCTGTGCCAGCGCCGAGTTGAGCTTGTGACTGCCGGAGGCGTTGGCGCCCTCGTACTTGTAGTAGATGTGGGCGGGGGTGTCGAGCGCCCGCTCCAGGCGGTGGGCGCGGATCAGCGGGGTGGGGCGCCAGCGCTGGTACTGCTCGCGCACCGGGTCGGGGATCTTCACATGGCGCTCGGTTCCGACGCTGCCGCGGTACATGGACAGCGGGATGTTGGCCCCTGTCGACCCGCGGTCCGCGGGCTCGGGGCGGTCGTTCCCGTCGCCGTCCGGCCGCGCTGCGGGTCTGGCCCGGCGTACGTCCGAGGCGGGCACGTCGAGGTCGGCGAGGATGTTGTACCAGTGGGTGGGGACGTCGTCCTCGTCGAGCAGGTACTGGTTGCGCACGGCCCTCATGCCGGGGTCTCCGTCCGCAGGCCGGCGACGTGACGGCGGACCAGCTCGACGAGGTCGCCGACGGTCTCGAGGTCCGCCTCCATGACGTCCTCGTCCTCGATGTGGCCGCCGAACTCGGTCTCCACGGCGAGCAGGAGCTGGAGCAGGTTGAGCGAGTCGAGTTGGATCGTCGGCGAGTAGAGCGAGATCTGCGGACCGATGTCCTGCGGGTCGAGCCGGAGATCGAGGGCTTCGACCATGATCTCGTGAACCTTCGTGGCCACGTCGTCGGGCAGCATTTTTCGGGGCTCCTCGTACAGGAAATTCGTAGGGTCGGGATGACTGCGCACGGGCAGCGCGTGGACTGCGGAAAGAATGCGCGCGGAACTCGGAGGAATGCGCGGGTACTGCGCGGGAAGGCGGCGGGCGGGGGCCGGCTTCAGTGCATGCCGGCGAGGATGTCGGCGACGTCCGCGACGATCTCGGTGCCCTGCACTAGGGAGAAATGGTCGCCGGGAAAGACCCGCAGCGAGAATTCCGCGGACGTCATGCCCGACCAGGCGGCGGCGTGCGCGACGGGCACGCCCGGGTCGGCGTCTCCCACGTACGCCGTCAGCGGCACGGTGACCGGCCGCGCCGCGGCCGGCCGGTAGGTCTCGATCAGCGTGAGGTCGGCACGGAACGAGGGCAGCAGCAGGGACAGGAGTTCGGGCTCGGCGACCACGTCGGCGCCCATGCCGCCGAGTGCGAGCAGCCCCTCCACCATGGCCTCGTCGTCGCGCAGATGGAGGTCCCGGCCGCCCCGGGGGCTGAGCGGCGACCCGTGCCCGGAGACGAACAGGCGCCGCGGCCTGGCCCGGTACAGCGCCTCCAGACGCAGCGTGACCTCGTAGGCGAGGGCCGCGCCCATGCTGTGTCCGAGCAGCGCGACGGGCCGGTCGAACAGCGGCAGCAGCGCCTGCGCGACGCTGTCGGCGAGCGGCCCCATGGCATGGACGCAGGGTTCGGCGAACCGGTCCTGCCGCCCGGGGTACTGCACCGCGACGAGCTCCACGTCGTCCGGCAGGGCGTCCGCCCAGTCGCGGAAGGCGCCCGCCGTGCCGCCGGCGTGCGGCAGGCACACCAGCCGGATCCTCGGAGCGGGCACGGGGCGGAGCCGGCGCAGCCAGCGCCCTTCCTGGCTCGCGGCGTTCCTGGCTCGTACCGGGGTGGGTATCACTGGCGGCCTGCCTCCCTGGGATTCTCGAACGGCCGGGAAGTCAGGTGTCCCGGCATTTCAAGCACCGCACATTAACGCCTTTTCCCGGGTCGTCACCACCCGATTCGGGCGGCAGTTCCGCATACAGAATTCATCCAGTCCGCGGCTCGAACAGGTTCGTACAGTGGTTCGCCTCACGCCGTGAATTCCCTTGCCTCCGCCCGTCCGCCGGAGGAATTCAACGCATTCGATCCTGCCGAAAGAGACCCGTCACGCCATGAATTCTCTACCTCTGCGCTCGGTGTACGTCGGCGGCCGGTGGACCGCCCCGCGCGCCACCGGAACGATCGCCGTCGAGAACCCGGCGACCCAGCGGGTCATCGGCGAGGTCCCGGACTGCGGCAGCGAGGACGTCTGGCGCGCGGTGGACGCCGCCCGTCGGGCGCTGCCCGGCTGGGCGGCGACGGGAGTCGAGGAGCGAGCGGCGGCCCTGTCCGCGCTGCGCGAGGCCCTGGTGAAGCACCAGGACGAGCTGGCGGAGACCGTGACCCGCGAGATGGGCTCGCCGATCACGTTCTCCCGCCGCGTCCAGGCCGGCCTTCCGGTGCGGGTGCTCGACGGCTTCGTGGCGGAACTCGCCGCCGCCACCGCCGAGGAGCGCATCGGGCACTCCCTCGTGGTGCGCGAGCCGGTCGGCGTGGTCGGTGCCATCACCCCCTGGAACTACCCCCTGCACCAGGCGGTCGCCAAGGTCGGCGCGGCCGTCGCCGCGGGCTGCGCCCTCGTGCTCAAGCCGAGCGAACTCGCCCCGCTCTCCTCGTACCTGCTCGCGGAGCTCATCGACGGGATCGGGCTGCCTCCGGGCGTCTTCAACCTCGTCTCCGGCCGGGGCACGACGGCGGGCGCCGCGCTCACCGTCGACGACGGCGTCGACCTGGTGTCCTTCACCGGTTCGCTGGAGGCCGGCCGCGTGGTCGGCGCGGCGGCGGCACGCACCGTCAAGAAGACCTGTCTGGAACTGGGCGGCAAGTCCGCCACGCTGGTGCTGCCGGACGCCGACCTCGCCGCCGCCGTCGAGGACGGCGTGCGCAGCGCGCTGCACAACGCGGGGCAGACGTGCACCGCCCGCACCCGGCTGCTGGTCCCCCGCGCGCACCTGGACGAGGCGCTGGACGTGGCCCGCGCGGTCGTCGCCGGCTACGTCCCGGGCGACCCCGAGGACCCGTCCACACTGCTCGGCCCGCTCGCCTCCGCCGGACAACGGGAGCGCGTGCTCGGCCACCTGGAGCAGGCGGCCCGCTCGGGGGCGCGTCAGGTCGCCGGGCAGGACGCCGCGACCCGGCTGCCGGACACCGGCCACTACGTGGCGCCGAGCGTGTGGGCGGACGTGAGCCCGTCGTCGCCGCTGGCCCGCGAGGAGGTCTTCGGTCCCGTCCTCGCCGTCATGGCGTTCGACGGCGACGACGAGGCGGTGTCCCTCGCCAACCGGTCCGAGTACGGGCTCGCCGCGTCCGTGTGGTCCGCGGACCCGGACCGCGCCGTGGCGGTGGCCCGCCGGCTGCGGGTGGGCCAGGTCGACGTCAACGGCGCGAAGTTCAACGCCGCGGCCCCCTTCGGCGGTTACAAGCAGTCCGGCATCGGGCGGGAGCTCGGCCGTCACGGCATCCAGGAGTTCCAGGAGGTCAAGTCCCTCCAGCTGCCCGCCTGACGGCCGGTTCCCGCCCGCATCCCCCGCGCCGCTGCCCCCCATCCCCCGCGCCCCCTGCCCTCCGCGTCCCCCCACCCCCGCACCTGATCCCTGCACCGCGACTCGAAACGACGGGTGACACCGTGTCCCTGCGCATGCCGCACATCCATGTGGAGTTCCCCCCGGAGCTCAGTCCGTACGCCGACCGGGCGGAGGCCGGCGCCCGGGCCTTCGTGGCCCGCCACGGCCTCGCCCCCGACGAGGCGGCCCGCCGCCACCACGAGCGCTCCCTGCTCGGCACCCTGATGGGCCGGGCCTACCCGCATTCCGGCCCGTCGGAGCTCCAGCTGGTGACCGACTGGATCAGCTGCATGCTGGTCCTGGACGACCAGTTCGACGAGACCTCTCTGGGCGCCGAGCCGGAGCGGCTGCGGGAGGTCTGCGACGAGGTGCTCGGCTGGTTCACCGAAGACGGCTCCGTCGACGACGACCCGGCCCCGGCGGGCCATTCCCTGACGCGGGTGTTCCGCCCGGCCTACGCCGAACTGTGGCGCCGCACCACGCCGCTGACCTCCCCGACGTGGCGCCGACGGCTCGCCGCGCACATCGGGGCCTTCTTCGACACCTGCGTCTGGGAGTCGGAGAACCGGCTCACCGGCCGCGTCCCGGAGCTGGACGAGTACATCGCGCACCGCGGCCGGGCCCTGATGCCGTACCTCGACCTCATCGAGGTCACCACGCACGCCGAGGTGCCCGAGGAGATCTACGCCCTGCCGGCGTTCGCCGAGATGAACGCGGCGCTGTCCGACGCGGACCTGTGGACCAACGACCTCTTCAGCTGCGAGAAGGAGGCACTCCTCGGCGACCCGCACAACCTGGTCCTGGTGCATCGGCACGCGCACGGCACGGACCTGCAGACCGCCGCGGACGCCGTCGGGGAGATGGTCCAGGGCCGCTTCGACCGCTTCACCGAACTCAGCCGCTCCTTCCCGGACCTCCTGACGCCCGCGCAGCGCGCGCTCTTCCCGGCGGACCGCCTTGAGCGCCACATCGCGGGGCTGCGCAGCTGGCTCACCGGCCAGCTCCAGTGGCGCTTCGAGACGCTGCGCTTCGACCCCACGCGGCCCGAGGTCACCAGCGCCACGGGCTCCGCCCCGCTCTAGGCCGTCGGCCGACTTCCCCCACCGTGACCCACCCTGACCCACCGTGAACGGGGTACGCATGCGAGACCGTTACGCGACACTCAGACATCTGGAGACCCTCGACCCGAAAGCGGACCACCAGGAGATCCACCGCACCTCCTCCGACAGCGAGTTCCCCTGGGACTACGGCCGGGGTCTCGAAGTGGCCATCTGGCGCACGTGTTGCGTGCCCGCCATCTCCGGCGTCCTGGACGGCACCGGTGAGTTCGCCCTGCGAGCGCAGAAGCGGTACGACGACACCCGGATCCTGCTCGGCGAACTGGTGCGCGGCGGCTACGACTCCGATCGGGGACGCCAGGCGATCCGGCAGATCAACCAGGCGCACCGCAGGTTCGACATAGCGAACGAGGACATGCTGTACGTCCTGTCGACGTTCGTCCTCGAACCGGTGCGGTGGATCGACCGCTGGGCCTGGCGGCGGACCTCCGAGACGGAGCGCCTGGCCGCCTTCTACTTCTTCGTGAACGTGGGCAAGCGGATGAACATCCGTGAACTTCCCACCGATTACGCGACGTTCGATCGGTTCAACCGCGAGTACGAGCGGATCCGCTTCCGGCGGGCCGCGAGCAACCACCGCGTCGGCACCCAGATCATCAACCTCTACGCGTCCTGGTACCGCCGCCCGGTCAGCGACCTGGTCGCGGCCACGCTGCCGTGCCGTCTCGACGCGCCGGCGCTGGACGCCCTGGGCATGCCCGCCCCGCCCCTGTGGGCGCGGGCCGTCCACCGCGCCGGGGTGCGCGGCCACGCACGGGTCGAGCGCGTCGCGCCCCGGCTGATGGCGCGGCTGATGACCCGGCCGACCGCGCGGACGTACCCGGGCTACCCGCACGGTTACGAACTCGCCGACATCGGTCCGCACCGGACCGTCCCGCCCGTGCGGCACCAGCCGACGGCCCGTGTCGACAGCCTCAAGGACTGACCACCATGACGGAAACCACAGCTCTGGCCGCGCCCCCGGCCGCCATCGGCGACACGCCCCTGCGTCCGGTCGTCGTCCCGGTCGGCGACCGGACGGTGCGGCTCTGGCTCAAACTGGAGGCCGAGAACCCCTTCGGGTCGATCAAAGCCCGTACGGCGGAGGCCCTGCTCAACGCGTTGGAGGGCAGCGGGGCGCTGCGTCCGGGGATGCGGGTGGTCGAGTCGACCTCCGGCAACCTGGGGGTGGCGCTCGCCGGCATCTGCGCGGAGCGCGGCTACGGCTGCACGCTGGTGGTGGAGCCGAGCACGCCGCCCGCCAGCGTCGAGCGCATGCAGGGGTACGGCGCCGAGGTGGTGACCGTGCGCGAGGTGCCGGGTGGCCGGACTCTCGGCGCCCGCCTCCAGGCGGTGCGGGAGATCGTGGCGGCCGGACCCGACGTCGTGTGGACCAACCAGTACGAGAGTCCCGCCAACCCCGGGGTGCACGAGTGGCAGACCGCGGCGGAGCTGCTGAAGGCCGCGCCGGACGGCCGGTTCGACGCGGTCGCCGTGGCCGTGTCGACCGGGGGCACGCTGGCGGGGATCGCACAGTACTTCCGCGACCACTCCCCCGCGACGCAGGTCCTCGCGGTCGACGCCGTGGGCTCCTCCGCACTCGGCGGGGCGCCCGCGGACCGGCCGTTCAAGCTGATGGGCTTCGGCTCCGGGCAGGTGTCGGGGTTCGTCGAGCCGCACCACGTCGATCACGTGGTGCGGCTGACGGACCAGGCCGCCGCCGCGGCCTGCGCGCTGATCGCCCGGCGGACGGGGATCTCGCTCGGCGGCAGCGGCGGCGCCGCGGTACTCGCCGCCGTCGCCCGGGCGCTGCTCGACCCGTCGCTGCGCGAGATCGCGTGCGTCTGCCCGGACAGCGGCGAGAAGTACCCACAGCTGTGCGACGCCCCGGCCGACGGCGGGCCCGGCTGCGCCGGGGAGATCCGCACGGCCCTGGACCTGCTGCACCGGATGCGCGCCGAGGACCCCTCGTGACCGTCCTGCCGAACTCCCCGAAGAGAGACCACCGATGACGCTCCCCGACCCCTCGACGATCACCTATCTGGACAGCGCCGACGTGGCGCGGCTGTGCGCCGGGCTGCCCGTCGTCGAGCTCGCGCACGACACCCTGCTCGCCTACCGCCGCAAGGAGGCGGGCCTCACCCCCGAGGCCGCGCTGCGCTGGACCACATCGTCCGGGGCGTCGGCGCGCAGCCTCATCCTGCCCGCGTGGTCCCGCGACTCCTACGGCTGCAAGATCATCAACGCCTCGCTGGGCAACCATCTGCTGGGCCGGCCGCGCGCCGCCGGGCTGGTCGTGCTCAACGACCCGGAGACCGCCCGGCCGGTCTGCATCATGGAGGGCGGCCGGATCAGCGCGCTGCGCACCGCCGGCGTCTCGGTCGCCGCACTGCGCGCCGTACGCGATCTGACGGCCGTCCGAAGCGTGGCCTTCCTCGGCTGCGGCCGCCAGGCCGAGGTCCACGGGGAGCTGCTCGCGGACGCCTGCTCCGGCGTCACGGAGGTCTTCCTGCACGACCAGGACCCGCGGCGGGCCGAGGAGCTCGCCGCCCGGTGGCGCGCGGCGCACCCGGCGGTCGCCGTGACGGTGACCGGCGACGCCCGCGCCGCGGTCGAGCGCGCCGAGGTGACCGTCGCGGCGACGACGACCACCGAGCCGTACGTCGAGCTGGACTGGGTCCCCACGGGCGGGACCTTCGTCAACGTGTCGTTGGACGACGCGGCGGAGAGCCTGCTGCTGGGCTGCGACCACCTGTTCGTCGACGACTGGGAGCTCGTGGTCGACGACGACCACCGGCTGCTGGGGAAGCTGGCCCGGGCCGGCCGCGTCGCCGGTCCGGGGGCCGCCGCCCCCGAGGGCGGCCGGGCGGTGGACGCCTCCCTGCCGGCGCTGTTCTCGGGCGAGTACGCGCGGACCATCGCCCCGGACGACCGGATCGTCGTCAACCCGTTCGGCATGGGAGTCCAGGACATCGCCCTGGCCGCCGCCGTGTACGCGCGGGCGGTCGAGCAGGGCGTCGGACTCTCCCTGGCCCACTGAACCGGGGCGGTACGGAGCCCCCCGTACCGCCCTCCCCCACGACCGTGGCCCCGCCGGTGATCGGCGGGGCCACGGTCGTGTGCGGTCGGGGACACGTCAGTAGGACTTGGGCAGGCCCAGGGTGTAGTGGGAGACGAAGTTGAGGATCATCTCCCGGCTGACCGGGGCGATCCGCGCCACCCGGGACAGCGTCAACAGGGACGCCAGGCCGTACTCGGTGGTCAGGCCGTTGCCGCCCAGGGTGTGGATCGCTTGGTCGACGGCGCGGGCGCATGCCTCGGCGGCGGCGTACTTGGCCATGTTGGCCGCCTCGCCCGCGGCCATGTCGTCGCCGAGGTCGTACAGTTCGGCGGCCTTCCGGGTCATCAGCCGGGCGAGCTCCAGCTCGATGTGGATCCGCGCGAGCGGGTGCGCGACGGCCTGGTGGGCGCCGATCGGCACCGACCACACCTGGCGGGTGCGGGCGTAGTCCACGGCCTTGTCCAGAGCGTGCCGGCCGAGGCCGGTGGCGAATGCGGCGATCATGATCCGTTCGGGGTTCAGCCCGGCGAAGAGCTGCTCCAGACCGGCGACCTCCCCGCCGACCAGCGCGTCGGCGGGCAGCCGCACGTCGTCCAGGACGAGCTCGAACTGCCGCTCGGGTGCGCTGAGTTCCATGGGGATCTCGTGGTGGGCGAAGCCGGGTGCGTCGCGGGGGACGACGAAGAGGCAGGGCTTGAGGCGGCCCGTGCGGGCGTCCGCGGTCCGGGCCACGATCAGGGTGGCGTCGGACTCGTCCACTCCGGAAACGAAGACCTTGCGGCCGGTGAGCAGCCAGTCCGTGCCGTCCCGGCGTGCGGTGGTGGTCAGCCGGTGGGAGTTCGAGCCGGCGTCCGGCTCCGTGATGCCGAAGGACATACGGGCGGAGCCGTCGGCGAGTCCGGGGAGCAGCCGGCGCTTCTGCTCCGGGGTGCCGAAGCGGGCGATGACCGTGCCGCAGATCGCGGGCGACACCACGAGCATCAGCAACGGGTTGCCGGCCGCCCCCAGTTCCTCCATGACGAGGGACAGCTCGGTGATGCCGCAGCCCCCGCCACCGTACTCCTCGGGAAGGTTGACGCCGAGGTAGCCGAGACGGCCCGCCTCTGCCCAGAGTTCCTGCGGGGAGCGAGGGTCGCGACCGGAACCGCGTCCGCGCGCGAACTCGGCGACGGCCTCCCGCAGGGCCCGGTGCTCGGCGCTCTCCGCGAACGCGGGGCGCGCGCTCATCGGTTCAGCTCCGCGAGGATCTCGTCGGTGTGCTCGCCGTGCCCGGGGGCGGCGGCGCGCAGCGAGTCGAGCCCGGTACCGAACAGCACCGGGAAGCGGACCTGGCGGCGCGGGGCCTCGGTGGCCGAGCCCGGCAGGGTGCCGACCAGGTCGCGGGCGGCGACGTGCGCGTCGGCCAGGAAGGCGTCCGCGGTCTCGTACACCGGCGCCCACGGGACGTCGAGTCCGCAGAGCGCGGCGGACCACCAGGCGAGGTCGCGGCGGGCGAAGACGCCAGTGAGCAGCTTCCGTACCAGGACCCGGGCCCGGGTGCGCTCCGCCCGACGGTCGTAGGCGTCGTCGTCGAGCTCGGGGAACTCCGCGGCGAATGCCGTGCGGAAGGTCAGCCAGAACTTGTCCTCGAAGGTGGCCAGTGCGATCCGGCCGCCGTCGGCCGTGGTGAACACGTCGTTGTCGCCGGTGACCAGCGGACTGTCGGCGGGGTCGGCCGGCGCGCGCAGGGGAAGCGCGAGCGGTGCGGCCCAGGCGGCCGCCGCCTCGTGCAGCGACACGTCCAGGTGCTGGCCCTCCCCGCCGGCGCGGGCCGCGGTCACGGCCACGGCGGTGGACAGCGCCGCGTACATCGCGCCGGCGAGATCGGCGACCCGCAGGCCCACCCGGTCGACGGTCTCGCCGGGGCGGTGGGGCACGGCGAAGAAGCCTGACAGGGCGAGGAAGTTGAGATCGTGACCCGGCCGGGAGGCGTAGGGTCCGTGCTGTCCGAAACCGGTGATCGAGGTGAGCACCACCCGCGGGTTGGCCTCGCGCAGCCGCGCGTACCCCAGCCCCATGGCGTCCAGGACCCCGGGCCGATGGCTCTCCACGACGGCGTCGCTGCGCTCCACCAGGCGCAGCAGGGTCTCCCGGCCGGCCGGGGTGCGCAGGTCCAGGACGAGCGAGCGCTTGTTGCGGTTGAGCGCCGCGAACGTCTCGGGCTCGACCAGCCGGCCGTAGTCGCCGCCGCCCGGGCTCTCCACCTTGATCACGTCGGCGCCGAGGTCGGCCATCAGCACCGTGGCGAATCCGCCGGGCAGCAGCCTCGACAGATCGAGGACCCGTACGCCGTCCAGGGCCGGCCGGCCCGCCGTCGATTCCACTGTGTCACTCCTTCCGGCCCGCCCCCGGACGGGCGCGGGCACAAACCGGGCGCACGGTATCGATGGCCCGACGGCCCGGCCTGGACGCGATCTGCACGCCTCCTGCCTCCCTCGCCCGGTTCCCTCCCGGGAGGGAACCGCTTCCAGCCGCCGGGGGATCCGGTGCCCGGGGCCCGCGCGATGGGATGTGACCAGCGCCGGACGGACCGGCAACCACCCCGCCGAGGAGAATCCCCATGCAGGTCAGCACCGCACCGGCCGCCCCGCTCACCGACGCCCCGCTCATCGAGTCCCTCCGCCCTGCGGACACCGGCCTGCCGCTCTCGGACCACACGGTCGGCTCCCTGCTGCGGGAGGTCGCCGCCGGTCGCCCGGACGCCCCCGCCCTGGAGTCCGTCCCGGACGACGGCAGCGCGCCGCGCCGCTGGACGTACGCCGAACTGCTCGCCGAGGCCGAGAGTGTCGCCGGCGGGCTGCGGGAGCGCGTCGGACTGGGCGCTCGGGTCGCCCTGTGGGCGCCCAACCTCCCGGAGTGGCCGATCATCGAGTACGCGGCGGCGCTGGCCGGGGTGACGCTGGTGACGCTGAACCCCGCGCTGCGTGCCGGTGAGCTGACGCACGCCCTGCGCACCTCCGAGGCCGAGATGCTGATCCACGCCGACGCCAGCCGCGGCTACGCCATGGCCGAGGTCGTCCAGGAGGTCGCGCCGGGCCTGCCGGGGCTGCGGCACGTCGTGCCGCTCGCCGCGTGGGAGTCGCTGCGCGGCTCCGCTCCGCTGCCCTCGCAGGAGGAGGTCGCGGCCGTGCCGGCGCAGATCCAGTTCACCTCGGGCACCACCGGCGACCCGAAGGCGGTGCTGCTGTCGCACCGGTCGGTGGTCAACGTCGCCCGCCTGACGTTCGAGGGGCTCGGCGTCCAGGACGGCGCGACCGTCGTCTCGCCGCTGCCGATGTTCCACACCGCCGGGTGCGTCATCTCCTGCCTGGGGCCGTTGTGGAGCGGCGGCGTCTTCACCCTGCTGGAGCGCTTCGACCCCAAGGTCCTCTTCGAGGTGCTGCGCCGCTCCCCGGGCGCGGTGCTGACCAGCGTGCCGACGGTGCTGACCGCCCTCAACGACGTGGCCCGCGCCGCCGACGGCGAAGGCGCGCGGCTCTCCTCCGTCCTCACCGGCGCGGCGCCGGTCCGTCCGCAGCTGATCACCGAGACCGAGGAGCTGTTCTCCACCACGGTGTTCAACCTGTACGGGCAGACCGAGCTGGCCTCCGTGGTCACCCTGACCCGGCCGGACGACAGCGCCGAGGACAAGACCAGCACCGTGGGCCGCCCGCTCCCGCACGTCGAGTGCAAGATCGTGGACCCGGACACCGGCCGGGTGCAGCCCCTCGGCGTCGCCGGCGAGATCTGCGCCCGCGGATACCAGCAGTTGCTCGCGTACTACGGCGACCCGGAGGCCACCGCCCGGAAGATCGACGCGGACGGCTGGCTGCACACCGGGGACCTCGGCTCGATGGACGCGACCGGCGCCGTCCGGATCGAGGGCCGGCTGAGCGACCTGATCATCCGGGGTGGCGAGAACATCGCGCCCGGTCCCCTCGAGTCCTTCCTCAGCACGCTGCCGGGCGTCCGCGACGCCCTGGTGGTGGGGGTGCCGGACGACCGATGGGGCGAGATCGTCGCCGCGGTGCTGCTGCCCGCCGCCGACCGCCCGGAGGGCCCGGACCTCGACCTGGCCGTCGCCCGCTGCCGCGAGCAGCTCTCCCCGCACAAGATCCCGGCGCGCTGGTACCTGGCCGACGGCCTGCCGCTGACCGCCTCCGGGAAGATCCAGAAGTTCCGGGTGCGGGAGCTGATCGCCGAGGGCGCCCTCCGCCGCCTCGACACCCCTGCCGCGCCGGGTGCCTGACGCCCCATCACTCCGCCGCAGCCCCCGCGCCCGACCGGCGCCCCTCCGCACCCGCGACTGACGCCCCGTCGTCCTCTCCGCACCCGCTTCCGCCGCGCCCGCCTCCGCCGCCAGGCGCACGGCGCGCCCGCCCCCGCCGCCTCGTCCCGCCGCCGACACCCGGAGCGCCCCGCCATGAAGATCTCCATGCAGCTGAAGTACGACACCGACATCGTCGCCGCGGCCGGCCAGGTCGCCGAACTGGAGCGGGCCGGCCTGGACCTCGTCTGGGTCCCCGAGGCGTACGGCTACGACGCCCCCAGCTTCATGGGCTTCCTCGCCGCCCGCACCGAGCGGATCGAGATCGGCTCCGGCATCCTGTCGGTGTTCAGCCGCACCCCCGCGCTCCTCGCCATGACGGCGGCCGGCGTCGACGCCCTGTCGGGCGGGCGCTGCCACCTCGGCCTCGGCTCCTCGGGCCCGCAGGTCGTGGAGGGCCTCCACGGGGTGCCGTACGCCGCGCCGGTGGCCCGTACCCGCGAGACCATCGAGGTCATGCGCGCCTTCTGGAGGCGGGACGAGCCCGTGCGCCACGAGGGCCGCACGGTGACGCTCCCGCTGCCCGAGGGGCAGGGCACCGGACTGGGCAAGCCGATGCGGCTGCTGACACCGCTCGTCCGCCCCTCCGTGCCGGTGTGGGTGGCCGCACTGGGCCCCAAGAACGTCCGGATGGTCGCAGAGACCGCCGACGGCTGGCTGCCGCTGTTCTTCGTGCCCGAATGGTGCGACCAGGTGTGGGGCTCGGCGCTGAAGGAGGGCGCAGCCGCGCGCGACCCGGAGCTCGGGCCGCTGCAGATCTCGGCGGGCGGCCTGCTCGCGATCGGTCCGGACGCCGAGCGCGCCCGGGAGCTGGCCCGCGGTCAACTCGCGCTGTTCGTCGGGGGCATGGGCGCGCCCGGCCACAACTACTACCACGACCTGGTCAGCAGGTACGGCTTCGCCCGCGAGGCCGAGGCGATCCAGCGGCTGTTCCGGGCGGGCGACAAGGCCGGGGCCGCGGCGGCGGTGCCCGACGCTCTGCTCGAGGCCACCACGATCTGCGGCACGGAGAGCTATGTGAAGGACCGCCTCGACGCCTACCGGGAGGCCGGGGTCACCCACCTCCAGGTCGTCCCGGTGCCGCAGGAGGGCGAGTCCGAGGCGACGGTGGTCTCCCGCCTGAGGGACCTCATCGGTTGAAGGGGTCGCGGGCCGGCGAGCCTCAGGCTGAAACGGCCGGGGCGCGTCGGCCGGAGAGCTTCGTCGAGTGGAGAACCCCGCCTGCCGGAGAGCCTCTTCGGCAGGTTGAGCTCGTCGGCCGACGGGCCCCGTCGGCGGGAGAGGCACGTCGGGCGGCGGGCCCCGTCGGTGGGAGAGGCTCGTCGGCCGGCGGGCCCCCGGCCGTCTCAGCCGACGCCGACGAACCCCGACTCGTACGCGATGACCACCGCCTGGGTGCGGTCGCGCGCCCCCAGCTTCGCCAGGGTGCTGCTGACGTGGGTCTTGACGGTCTGCACCCCGAGGAAGAGCCGCTCGGCGATCTCCGCGTTGGACAGCCCCTGCGCGATCAGCCGCAGCACGTCCGCCTCCCGCTCGGTGAGCTGGGCGCGGGCGAGCCCGTCGCCCGTCTCGCGCGCCGGGCGGCCCTGGACCAGCGAGCGGATCGCGGCGGGGAACAGCACCGAGTCCCCGGTCGCCACGGTACGGACGGCCTGCACGATCTCGGCCGGCCGGGACCGCTTGAGCAGGAAGCCCGACGCCCCTTCCCTGAGCGCCTCGTAGACGTAGTCGTCCCGCTCGAAGGTGGTGATGACCAGGACGCGCGGCGGCGCGGGCACGGCGGCCATGAGGTCGCGGGTGGCGGTGATGCCGTCGACCGTGGGCATCCGCACGTCCATGACGACGACGTCCGGGCGCAGCTTCCGGACCAGCGGCACCACCTCGCAGCCGTCGGAGGCCTCGCCGGCCACGGTGATGCCGGGGGCGTTGCCGAGAATGGCCGACATGCCGGCCCGGACGAGTTCCTCGTCGTCGACGAGGAGCACGGAGATGTCCATGATCACGATCCCAACCGTAGGGGGAGACGGGCGCTGACAGTCCAGCGCCCCGATGCGGCTCCGGCGGTGGCCCGGCCGCCCAGCAGCGCGGCGCGCTCCCGCACGCTGCGCAGCCCCTTGCCGGTGCCGCGGGCCGGGGGCGCCTCCTCGACCAGCCGGTTCGCCACCGACAGGCAGACCTGCTCGTCGGTGACGGCGAGCACGACGTCGACCGGTGACCCGGGCGCGTGCTTCATGGCGTTGGTCAGCGCCTCCTGGAGGATGCGGTACGCCTCGCGGGAGACCACGCCCGGGACCGCGTCGACGTCGGCCGCGGTGCGGGCGCGCACCGTGACGCCCGCCGCGCGGCTCGCCTCCAGGAGCTGCCCGACGTCCGTGAGCGTGGGGCGGACGGTGCGGGTCGCCGGCTCGCCCTCCTTCAGGTATCCGAGCGTGCGTTCCAGGTCGTCCATCGCGCGCCGGCCGGTCTCCTCGATGGCGGTCAGCGCCCGGAGCGCGAAGTCCCGGTCCATGTCGATGAGTTCGCGGGCCGCGCCGGCCTGGAGCACGGTGACCGTGAGGGCGTGCCCGATGGAGTCGTGCAGTTCTCCCGCGAGCGAGTTGCGGGCCAGCAGCCGGTCCGCCCTGCGCTCTGCCTCCGCGAGTCGCTCGACCGTCGAGGGGCCCAGCAGCCGGCGCGCGAGCGCGAGTTGGACCGCGCCGGCCCCGACGACCAGGGCGAAGGCGACGAGCAGCAGCGGCGGCACCAGCCCCAGGTACCAGATGTTCTGGTGGCCGCCCCGGAGGGTGACGCCGAGCAGTGTCCGGGAGCTGTCGAGGGCGGGCGCGGTCGCCAGCGTGCCGGTGACGGACAGGAGTTGGGCGAGGACGCTGGCGACGAGCAGTCCCCACCAGCACCGCAGCACCAGCCAGACACCCGTGCGCCAGCGGTCCGAGAGGCTCCTGGCCGGGGCGCGGCCGATCGCGTTCCGGTCCTCCGGCACGAGCAGCAGCAGCGCCTGGATGCCCTCAGCGCGCCGCATCCCCGGCACCATGCCGAGCAGCAGCAGGGGGACCACCGGCACCAGCGCGCAGGCTGCCAGGGTGCGCCCCAGGTTCTCCGAGATGCCGGGCCACACCAGTACGCACACCGGTCCCACGGCCGCGCCGACCAGCAGATGCAGTCCACGGGTGTACGTGCGCCCCTGGCGCATGGCGAGGAGAAGGGTGGACGTCAGACGGTTCATCGTGGATCAGCTCCCTCCCCGGGGGGAAGCGACTCCCGCCGTCGGGGGATCCGTCCGGGGCCGCCGGACGATTGGCTTGAGGACATGAACAGCGACAACGCAACGGCGCACGGTGCGGGGGACGCACCCGCCGTCGAAGTACGGGGCCTGGTGAAGGCCTACGGCGACAGGACGGTGGTGAACGGCCTCACCTTCCAGGTGCGGGCCGGTTCGGTCACCGGGTTCCTCGGCCCGAACGGGGCCGGGAAGTCGACCACCCTGCGGATGATCCTGGGGCTGGACCGGCCCACAGCGGGCGAGGTCCTGGTCGCGGGGCGGCCGTACGGCCGGCTCGTCGAGCCGCTGCGCCATGTCGGCGCCCTGCTGGACGCCGGGGCGGCTCACCCGGGGCGGACCGCACGCGACCATCTGCTCTGCGTCGCCCATGCCGGGCGCCTGCCGCGGACGCGCGTCGACGAGGTGCTGGAGCAGGTGGGCCTGGAGTCGGCCGCCAAGCGGCGGATCGGCGGTTTCTCGCTGGGCATGCGCCAGCGCCTGGGCATCGCGGCGGCTCTCCTCGGCGACCCCGAGGTGCTGATCCTCGACGAACCGGTCAACGGACTGGACCCGGAGGGCATCCGCTGGCTGCGGCACTTCCTCAAGGGACTGGCGGCGCGGGGCCGGGCGGTGCTGATCTCCAGTCACCTGATGACGGAGACGGCGCTGCTCGCGGACCGGCTGGTCGTCATCGGTATGGGCCGGCTGCTGGCGGACGTGTCCATGGCCGAGTTCGCCGCGGAGCACGGCCGATCCCGGGTGCGGGTGCGCGCCGACGAGCCGGCGCGGCTGCGCGAAGCCCTGGTGCGCAAGGGGCTGCGGGTGGCGGCGGGCGACGGCGGCGCGCTGGAGGTGCACGCGGCCGAGGCCGCCGACGTCGGCCGGATCGCGGCTCACGAGGGGACCGCCGTCCTGGAACTGGTCCAGGTCGAGGACTCGTTGGAAGAAGCTTTCATGCGGATGACCGCCGATTCGGTGGAGTACGGGGGACGACCCCTGGAAGAGGTGGCCTGAACATGACTGTCAACGCGGTGCTCCGGTCGGAGTGGACGAAGATCCGCTCGGTGCGGCCGGTCCTGTGGTCACTGCCCCTGGCCGCCGCCCTGCTCATCGGCATCGGCGCCGGTGTGTCGGGCTCGGTGGGGGCCGAGGAGGCGGGCGGGCCGGGCTTCGATCCGGTGCAGCTCGGCTATTACGGCATCCTCTTCGCCCATGTCGTCGTGATCGCCTTCGCCGTCCTGGTGATCGGCAACGAGTACCAGCACGGCGCGATCCGCGTCTCGTTGGCCGCGGTGCCCCGGCGGGGTCTCATGTACGCGGCCAAGCTGACCGTCGCCGCGGCGCTGGCGCTGGTGGCGGGGGTGGTGGCCTCGCTGGGCACGTTCTTCCTCTCGCAGCGTCTGCTCGGCGCACACGGCATGGCGTTCGGGGAGGCGGGCACGGCGCGCGCGGTCGCGGTGTGCGCGCTGTACTTCCCGCTGCTCGCGATCATGTGCATGGGGTTCACCGCGATGCTGCGCAGCCTGATGCTCTCCATGGGCGTCCTGGTGCCGGTGCTCTTCCTGGTCTCCCCCGTGCTGGCCGAGATCCCGGGCCTGAAGGAGCTGGCCTGGTACCTGCCGGACCGGGCCGGCCAGTACGGGCTGCGTCTCGAACCCGCCGTGGGGGCCCCGTACAGCCCGCTGACGGGTGTGCTGGTCATGGCCGCGTGGGCGGCCGCGGCGGCGGTCGGCGGCTGGCTGACGCTCCGCGTCCGCGACGCGTGAGCGACCGGCCGGCCGAGAAAGCGCGTGAGGGGACGGGGGCGGTGGGCATCGACGACCGTCCCCTCACGCCGTTCATTGCTCCCAGGCGTGCAGGCGCACCAGCGGCGGGAACGCGTACGTCCCGTCGGCGCCGCCCGGGGGTTCGAGCAGCTGGTGGTCGACCAGCCGCTCCAGGAGGTCCTCCGCCTGGCGTCCGCCGCAGCGCAGCACGGCGGCCGCGTCGGCGGGGGTGAACGCCGGGTCCGCGGACCGGGCGAGGGCGCGCACGGCGTCCCGCAGCGCAGGGTCCAGGCCCTGGTGCGCGGACGTCAGGCGCTCCCGTACGGACAGGTCGCCGGCAACCAGCTCCGACAGCCGGCGCTCCTCGTCGGCCAGCCGATCCGCAAGCCGGGCGAGGGTCCAGTGGGGCCGCGCGGCGAGCCGCATGCCCGCGATGCGGACGGCCAGCGGGATCCCGTCGCACAGCTCCGCGATGGTCTCGGCCGCCGCGTGCTCGGCCAGCACCCGCCGCTCCCCCGCGATCCGGGCGAGCAGGGAGACGGACTGGTCGGTGGTGAAGCGCTCGACCCGGAAGTGCTGGGCGCCCTCCAGGCCGGACAGCGGGGCCCGGCTCGCCAGCAGGGCGGCGGCGCCGGGGCCGGACGGCAGCAGGGGCCGGACGGCCTGTTCGCCCGCCGCGTCGTCGACGACCACGAGGACCCTCCGACCGGCCACCAGCTCCTGGTACCGGGCGGTGAGCTCGGGCAGACCGGCGGGCAGCCGCTCGGCCGGCCCGCCCAGGGCGCGTGCGAAGCCGGTCAGCACCGTGCGGACCTCGTCGAACGTGCCGGTGCGCATCCGGGCGTGCAGGACGCCGTCGGGGAAGTGGCGTGCGGCGGCCGCGGCGATCTGGACGGTCAGGACGGACTTGCCGACTCCGACGGGTCCGTGGAGCGCGGCGACCGGCGCCGCGCCGAACGCCGCGAGCGGCCCCTGGCCCGTCAGGTACTGACGGACCTGGAAGTGCTCGACCCGGCCCACGAAGTCGCCGACGCTCCGGGGCAGATGGGCGGAGTGCGCGTCGGCGCGGCCCGCCGTCACCGTCGCGGCGTCCTCCCGCAGCACCGCCATCTGGGCGTCCCGGAGTTCGGCGCCGGTCTCGATGCCGCTCTCGACCCGGAGCCTGCGGTCGACCGCCGCGAACAGCTCCAGCGCCTCCGCCCGGCGGCCGGACCCGGCGAGCGCGGTGAGCAGCCGGGCGTGCAGGCCCTCGTGCAGCGTCTCGTGCCGGGCGATCGGCCCGAGCTGCGCGAGCACCTCCTCGTACTGCCCCCGGGCGAGGGCGAGATCGGCGAGGCGCAGCGCCGAGGCGACACGCCGACGGGAGTGCTCGACGGCGGCGGGGTGGCTGGTCAGGCGCGGGGACGCGCCGTCGAGGAGAGGGCCGCGCCAGAGCCGCAGCGCCTCGCCGAGCAGGGCCTGTTCATCGGCGGGGTCGTCGCAGGCGCGGGCGCACTCGGCCTCGCGGGTCAGCCGGCCGAACTCCAGGATGTCCAGTCGATCGTCGTCGAGCTGGAGTTCGTAGCCGCCGCCGCGGCGCAGGATCGTGGTCCGGTCCGTGCCCGGAACCGTGTGGGTCTCCAGCATCACCCGGATCCGGGAGACGTAGGTGTGGATCAGCTGCCCGAAGGTGTCGGGCAGTTCGCCGTCCCAGAGGACCTCGACGATCTCGTCGCGCTCGACCACCTGATTGGCCTGGAGCGCGAGCAGTCCGAGCAGGGACTGCTGCTTCGGCGTGCCGGTGAGCAGTTCGGCCGGACCGCGCACGGCGGAGAGCCGGCCGAGGATCCGCAGGACCAGCGGGTCGTCCTCGGCGACGCCCCCGTCGGCGTCGGTCGCGCCCCCGACCTGCGCCAGCAGTTCGGGCTCGCGCAGGGCCTCGGCGATCCTGCGCAGCGACCCGGCTCTCGGGGCGCGGACCCGGCCCCGCTCGATCTCGCGGAGCGTGCGCAGACCGATCCCGGATCTCTCGGCGAGGTCCCGCTGGCTGACCCCGTTGCGGGCCCGCGCGGTGCGGACCAGAGTGGCGACGTCTCGTTCCGCCAACGCCGTCGCCGGACTACCACCCGTCATGATTCCCCCATGGCATGTCGATCGCGTTCCGCGGTCCGTCCCGATGAACGTGACGGACCGTGCCGTCGGGGTCAGCCGCGGCTGTTCCACTCCTTCTGGGGGTCGGTGATGATCGGGCCGTCGGCCACCACGGCGGTCTGCGCGGGGGTCGCGAGGTCCGTCTCGGCGGCGGCCAGGAGGGCGAGGCCGAGCACCGCGGCGGCGACGCAGGCGGTACGCAGAGTGGCGAAGGTGCGGGTGGTGAAGGTGCGGGTGGTGAAGGTGTGGGCTCGCATGCGCTCGGTCTTCCGTTCGCTCGTCGTTCGTGCTGTCGAGTGAGACTTTGCCAACTGCCGATCTACGCTGGATAACTCCTGGATATGTGCTCTGACCTGCGCATATATCTCCTCCCCCGGAAGGGCTGAGACCGCTTCACGGGCGCTCGCCGAGCGCGGAGAGGAGCGCCGCCGCATGGTCGGCGTCGGGCAGCCCGAGCCGGGTGAAGACCGTGTGCGCCTGCCGGGCCCTGCCCACGGCGGCCTGGGTGTCGCCGCGGTCGGCCAGGGTGCGGCCGAGCACCAGCAGGGCGAGCCCCTGGTCGCGCTCGGCCCCGCGCTGCGCGCAGAGCACGAGGGCGCGGGTGGCCTCCCCGACCGCCTCCTCCAGGCGGCCCATGACCCGCAGGGTCTCGGCCATCCGGAAGCGGGCCTGCGACTCCTGTCCGAGGATCTGCCACGTCGCGCACAGGGAGAGGCACTGGGTGTGGCTCGCGACCGCCTCGGTGTGCCGACCCAGCTCGTGCAGGGCCATGCCCTGCACGTAGAGCGCGTACGCGGCGCCGTGGTGGTCCTCGACCTCCACGAGCGCGGCCAGCGCCTCGCCGCAGGCGACGAGCGCCTCCTCGGCCCGGCCGCTGCGCAGCCTGGCCTGCGCCGCGTTGAGCCGCGTCACCAGCTCGCCCGACCGGTGCCCGAGCTTCTTCGCCAGTTCGATCGCCTGGTCGTAGCAGGTCACCGCGTCCTCGTAGCGGTGCTGGAACTGTGCGATCAGCCCCCGGTCGTTCATGGTCTGCCGGAGGATCACCAGGTCTCCTACGCGCTCGCAGGCCTCCGCCGCGCGCCGGGCGAACTCCTCCGCCTCGGCGAGCTGGGCGCTCTGCAGCGCCGTGTTCCCGCACACGAACTGCGCCCGGCCCACGACGTGATCGTCGCCGCGCAGCGCGGCGGTCTCGGCCAGCGCCCTCGCGGCGGCGGCGAGCTGACCGTACGGGATGTCCTTGCCGAAGGGGGTCAGGGCGATGAGCAGGTCGGCGGCGACGCGCAGGATCCGCGGCCCCGAACCGACCGGGCTGCGGGCAGCCAGCGTCAGCGCGTTGGTGAGGCACTCGAACTCGGCGGTCACCCAGGCCCGCGCCTCGGCGAGTCCGGCGAAGTCCGGCGCCGGCGCGGCGCAGTCGGTGAGGAAGATCCCGTCGGGGTCGCCGGGCACCATGCACTGGAACGCGGCGCGCCCAGCGGCCAGCAGGTGCTCCAGGAGCGGCAGGAGGACGGGGATGCCCGCTTCCGCGCCCCCGTCGCCCGGGGGGACGCCGAGCTGGAGTGCGAAGGCCCAGACGAGGTCGTGATAGCGGTACCGGCCGGGCTGCGGCGCCTCCAGCATGGCCGCGTCGACCAGGGACTCCAGAAGCTCCTCGGCGTCGTACTCGTCGAGGCCGAGTGCCGCGGCGGCCACCTCCAGGCTGATGCTGGGCCGGGCTACCGGGGCGAGCAGCTGGAAGGCCCGGGCCTGCTCCGGGGGCAGCTGGCGGTAGCCGAGTTCGAAGGTGGCCGCCACCGCCAGGTCGCCGGCGCGCAGCTCGCCGATGCGGCGGCGCTCGTCTGCCAGTCGGCGGTTCATCGTCTCGATCTGCCAGCGCGGCCGGGCCGCGAGGCGCGCCGCCACGATCCGCACCGCGAGCGGGAGATGTCCGCAGGCGGTCACCAGGGCGGTCGCCGCCTCGGGATCCGCAGCCACCCGGTCCTCGCCGACGATGGCGGTGAGCAGTTCGATGGCCTCGTCGGACCCGAACGCGTCCAGGGCCACGGCGGTGACCGCGCTGGGGATCCCGACGAGCCGGGACCGGCTGGTGACGATCACGGCGCAGTCGGCGGAGCCCGGCAGCAGTGGGCCGACCTGGGCGGGGTCGCGGGCGTTGTCCAGGAGCAGCAGCATGCGTCGGCCGTCGAGCAGGGTGCGGAAGAGCCGCGCCCGGTCCTCTGTCGTGGCGGGCAACGAGTGCGTCGCTACGCCCATCGCCGCGAGCATGCTGCCGAGGACGGTCGAGGGGTCGGCGGGATCCAGCCCGCTGCCGCGCAGGTCGGCGTAGAGCTGGCCGCCGGGGAACTCGTGCTTGATCCGGTGGGCGACCCGCAGGGCGAGAGTGGTCTTGCCGAGCCCGCCCATGCCGCTGATGGACGCGACGGGCAGCGACGTCCGCTCGGGGTCGGTGAGCACCCGGCACAGCTCCGCCACCTGCTCGACCCGGCCGGTGAAGTCGAAGGCGTCGGCAGGCAGTTGTGCGGGACGGGCGGAGACCGAAGCAGCGGACTCCGCCGCCGTCTCCGCCCCGGGGGCGGGCCCCGGACCAGCAGCGGACGCGGAGGCGGGGACGGCCTCGACGGCGGTCTCGACCTCGACGGCGGGGGACGCGTAGGCGTCTCGGGACACGTCGAGGTCTCGGGACACGTCGGCGTCCGGGGACGCGTCGAGGGCCGGCGGGCCGTGGGTTCCTTCGGACGCCCATGCCGACGGCTCGGCTCCGCCTGCCGGGACGTCGAGCAGCGGGTCGGCCCCGAGGACCCGCTCGTGCAGGGCGGCGAGTTCGGGTCCGGGGTCGACGCCGAGCTCCTCGGCGAGCACGTGCCGTGCTCGGGCGAAGACGGCCAGCGCGTCCGCCTGCCGCCCGGAGGCGTATAAGGCCCGCATGAGGAAGCCGTACGGCCGCTCCTGGAGCGGGTGTTCCCGCGTGAACACGGTCAGGTCGGGGATGACAGCGCCGTACTGGCCGGCCCTCAGCTGGTGCTCGAAACGTTCCTCCTCGAGGCGGAGCCGCAGTTCGGTGAAGCGGGCCCGCTGCTGCTCGGCGTACGGTCCCGGCACCCCGGCCAGCGGCGCGCCCTGCCAGAGACCGAGCGCCTCGGTCAGCAGCCGTCCGCACGTCTCGTCGTCGCCCTCGGACCGCGCACGGGCGGCGTCGGCCGCCAGCTGCTCGGCGCGGTGCACGTCCACCGAGAGCGGCGGGACGGCCATGCGGTAGCCGTCGGGCTGGGAGAGCAGCAACTGCGGGGAGCCGGAGTCCTCTTCCAGGAGCTGCCGCAGCCGCCACACGTAGGTGCGCAGGCTGGCGAGCGCGGAGCTCGGAGGCTCCTCGCCCCAGACGGAGTCGATGAGTTCCTGCGTGGCGGCCACCCGGCCGGAGCGCAGCAACAGCGCCACGAGAAGGGCCTGAATCCGGGGCGATCCGATGGTGATCAGAGTCTCGCCCCGGTGCACGGACACGGCTCCGAGCACGCCGAATCGGATCAACCCCCCCATGGTTCCTGCCTTCTGCGCTCGCCGCTGCGCGACCCCCGTGTCGCGCAGTCTCCGAACGCACGGCGTCCGGTCACGAGATCATTACATGGCGGGCACGGAACCGGCACCTGCCGGGTCCTTCGCTTCCCGCGAAGCCTGGACGCAGCGAACATGACGAGACGTCAGCCATCCATCATGACCACCTGCACCAGGTACGGGAGGAGGCGGACGGCCCGCGGATCGTGGTCCAGCAGCACCGCGACGGGAGTTCGTCCCCGGGATCGGAGCGCCTCGACGAGGCCCACCCGCCCCGACGTCCCGCGATCCGCCGGAACCGGAGGACCGGGCGCCTCACGGTCCGGCGTGACGGCGGGGATGGAGGGTACGGCGGGGACGGCCGGCCTGCTCCGGTCCGCGCCCGCGCCCGCGCCCGCGCCCGCGCCCGCGCCGAGGATCAAAGCACGTTCCACGGCGGCCGCGACGGCCTCGGCCAGGGTGGCGCCGACGGCGACGACCGTGCCTGCGCGGTCGTCGTGGTCGTCTCGGTCGTCGCCGTCGGCGGCCGCCCGGAGCCGGATCGCGCAGGCCGGGACGGTGAGCAGGGCCGACAGATCGTGGGCGACCGGCTCGCCCACGGCGCGCAGGGCGCGAAGGGGGGCGTCGCCGTGGGCCGGCAGGGCGAGCCGGGGAACCCGCACCCCCGGCTCGGCGAGCAGGTGAGTCAACCGCTCCTCGCAGTGCCGGGTCAGCGCGGTCTCCACGGCCGCCGCCCAGGTGAGCCCGGCCGCCGCGCCGGGCGCCGGCCGGAAGGGTGCGTCCGGCGCCGGGGCGGGGTGGGCCTCACGGGCCGGCACGCGGCGCAGCCGCCCGGTGACGAGGTCGAGGCCCCAGACCTCGCGCACGGTCCGGGCGTACGGGACGGCTGCGAGGGTCCCGTACACGGCGAGCGCGGTGAGCAGGGCGGCGAGGCGGGCGCTCCGGGCGTCGCCGCCGTGCCCTGGGACGGCGACGCCGGTCGTCCCGTCGGGCAGGATGCCGAACGGGTCGGGCACGGGAACCCCGCACGCCCACAGGCCCGTCGACCCGGGCACGGCCTCCGGCACCGCCCCGAGGGGTCCGGTGCGCGGGTCGGCAGTCGCGGCGGCCCGTTCCAGGAGCTCGACCGGGTCGGCGCCCGCGCCCGCCACCCGGCCGAGGAAGGCGGCTCGGGCGCCGGCCTCGGTGCGCGCGGGGGCGGCGGGCCGGACGTCGCCGTCCGCGTCCCCCTGCGACGCGGCCGTGCCACGCTGCCGGAACTCCTCACTCCATCGCGGATGCATTGCGTCGGCTCCCGTTCCCTTGGTCATGCACGGTCAGGGAGCTCGCCGAGCCCCCGAGCCTCGATGAAAGAGGACGGAGATCTGCGTCCGATCAACGCGAGATATAGCCTGGCCGGTTTCCGCTCACCCTGCGCCGCCGCCTGCGTGCGACAAGCCGCCTCCTCAACGACGCCAGGACTCCCGCGCCCGAAAGAGGTCTTCCCGAACGTGGCCGAGATCGCGCCCCGCAGACCGGATCTCCCGTCAGGTCGACCACTGCTCGCGCTCGCTTGTCGCTGCGCGGTGGGATCTCCCGCCCTCGACGATTCCGCCGCATCCGCGAATGGACGGTAATACGATCTGGCGCAGGCACCCCAAGGAGGCGTTCATGGAACCGATCACGCTCACTGTTCTCGGTTCGGTCGTCCTCGCTGAAGGCGTCAAGTTCCTCTACGAACAGGCTGGGGAACTGCTCCAACGCCGGAGGGAGCGGAACGGGGCGGACGGTGCCGAGGGGGCGAACGGGAGCGATCCCGTCACGCTGGAAGTGGCCGAGCCCGGCCTCTTCGCCGGGACCGTGGAGCCGGCTCAGGCAGACATCGAAGTCGTTCAGCAGTTCCGCGAGGACCTGACCGTGTTCTGGCAGGTCCTGGCACCGTACGCGAACGGCATCACGGACATCGACCCCGCGGATGCGACCTTGCTGGAGACGGCCGACGCGGTCCGGAACATTCTTGAAGCGATCTACGGCAGGCGCCTCACCTTCGCAGGCGAGAACCGCACGGAGCGGGCGCTCGCGGTATCGGGCGAGGTGCGGGCCGAGGAGGTCGCCGGAAGCGTGGCCGGCGTGCGCGCCCGTGGCGTCACGTCGGGCCGGGTGGAGGGCCGTGTCGTGGCGAGGACGGTGAGGCAGGGCGGCACCGTGTCCGGGGTCGAGATCCAGGGCGACATCGGTTGACGGCGCCGGCACCGGGGGCGACGGGATGAACGAGTTCGTCGGGCGCTCCTGGATCGTGGATTGCGCACTCGACCACCTGTCCTCCCGCCGGGACGAACCGCTGGTGATCGTCGGGCAGCCGGGCTACGGCAAGACGGCCCTGGCGCTCGAGCTGCTGAACAGGATCGGGCCGGGCGACGCCTCGACGGTCGTGGTCGGGCATGTGTGCCAAGCGGACGATGACGACACGCTCTTGGGACGCGGCCTCGTCGAGGAGTTGGTCGCCGCCCTGATCCGCCATGACGGGCACTTCGCCGAGCTGCTGCGCGCGGAGCCCGGTCTCGCTCTCCACGCCACTGTGACGGTCGGTTCCGCCGAGCCGGGTGCGCATGTCCGGGGGATCAACATCGAGTCCCTGCGTCTGGGAGGGGAATCAGCGCGCTCGGCCTTCAACCGCCTTGTTCGCAAGCCACTGGAGAGCATGCCGAATCCACCGGCCGTCGTCCTCGTCGTCGACGCCCTCGACGAGGCACGATCGATCGACTCGCACGAGAACATCATCACCCTGCTCGCCCACATGACCTCGGGCCTTCGCCGTACCGGCCTGGACTTCCGCATCCTGCTGACCAGCCGCGAAGTCGAGGAACCGGCGCTTCAGCGCATTGGGGGCCGACGCGTGCATCTCACGCGCGACGCGCCCCCCGAGACCGACGACGTCTATGACTACTGCCTGGCTCGCCTGACCCGCGACGAGCCCACCCTCGCATCGAGGATCGCAGCCAAGGCGGCCGGCAACTACCTGTACGCCCGTCACGTCATCTCGACCCTGGACATCGACGGTCAGGACGGGGACATCGCCACCCTCAGGCTGCCCGACGACCTCGGTGAGGTGTACGACGACTTCCTCGACCGGGCGCTCGCCTCCCTTGCGTGGCGCACCGTCCGACCGGTCCTGACCCTCCTGGCAGTCGCCCGCGCACCCGGCATGACCCCTGAACTGCTTGCGGCCGTGACCGGGCGGAACCTCTCGGACGTCGCCGATGCCCTCGCCGACATCAGCGAGTTCACCCACCGCGAAGGCGACGCGGTGCGGATCTACCACGAGTCCTTCCGTACCCACCTCCTGTCCGGTGCCCGACATCGCATCTACCCGATCGAGGCACATCAGGCCGTGGGTACGGCGTTCCTCGCCAAGCGGGTCGACGCGCCCTACCTGTCCAGGTACTACAGTCACCACCTTCACCAGGCGGGCATGCACAAAGAGCTCTGTGACCAGGTGCTGGCCACCGTCGGTGGTCCGGGTGCGGCGACCACCGCATTCTCCGGAGTGGAACTGGAGCACCTCGGACACGCCCTTGCGTCCGCCATCCGGATCGATGACCTCACCGCCGTCGCTTCGGTACTGCTGCGCCGCGCCATGGCCACCCACCTCTTGGCCGAGGACCCTCTGACGGTGCTCGCCGTCTCGGGTCTGGAGGCAGCACGCGAGCTGGCTTGTGCCTACTCGTACGAACGCAGCGCCTTGTGGCAGTTGATGATCGCTCGCCGGCTCCGGGCGGCCGGTCGGTTCGGTGAGTGTGCCGAACACCTCCGTTGGTTCGACGCCGTCTACCGCAACGAACTGCCCAGCCAACTGCAAGGATTGGCGGCGACTCTCCTCGCACGACTGCAGGCCGACGAGGACGACGATCCGGCAACGGTCCATGGGGCCGCCCTGCTCGACGAGTTCCACACAAGGATGCTGGCACGGCAGCTGCTCGACCAAGGGGCCGTCGAGCGGGGAATGACCGTGACGCGGCGGCTTGAATCCGATGAAGCGCGCGCCAAGCTCTACGGCTATGCGCTGTGGTTGTCGGCCGAACGGGCGGGACCGGCTTCGACCTGCCACATCGCCGAGTGGATCGACGCCGATCTGGCTCGGCACCCTTACAGCAGGAACGCCACCGTCGAGGCAACACACGCAATGGCCCTGACCTGGGTATCGCGGGCGCAGTCCGGAGAGCGTCCGGGCATGATCGCCCGGCTGTCCCGATTCCCGATCGAGTACTCCTCGGTCCTGGCCTCCGTGCGTCCGCCCACTACCGCGGTTGCCCGTCGCGAGGCCGAGTGCGCGAGGGAGGCGATGGACCTGCTGCGCTCGCGGAATGTGCGGTCGTACGAGCGGCTGTGGGTGGAGTTGCACGGGGCCCGGCTGGCGAGACGCTCCGGTGACGACGGCCTGGCCGACGACATCATGCGTCGGTTGTTGAGACGTCGGCCCAGCCTGCTCGACGCGGAGGGCCACCCTCAACTCGTGAGCCCGCCGCACGACGACTTCGTCCATGGACCCTGCCTCCAGGGGCTGGTCCTGGAAACCGCCCGCGAGTGTGTACGCGCCGGGCGCATCGCGGACGCGGTCGGCCTCGCCCGCGAGATGCTCGCCTTCCACGGCCATGACGGTGTGACCATCGCCGTCGATCTCATCCGTTGGTGTCACGACCACGGCCAAGACCTCCGGGCGGACGCATTCCTGGACGACTGTCTTGCCCTGCTTCGCGAGCGAATTCCGTCCCACCGGTACTTGGCGACTTACCTGTTACGGCTCTCCCACGAGCTGTCAGGAGTCCTGCGGGAGGAACGGGCCTCGGCGTTGGAAGCGGAAGCCGAGCAACTCGTGTGCGAGCTGCTGCACAGCCGGCACACGGACCACCGGTTCACCCCCTCCAAGATGGCCATTCTGTATGCCCGACTGGCCGCAGCCCATCAGAAACATGAGGACGCCGAACTCGTTGCGGCCTGTGTCACGCAGGCACTGTTCTGGACGGACCCTCCGGAGCCCGCTGAGTCCTCCGCCGATGACCTCGACGCACGGTACGAGTCCGTGGCCATCCATTTCTCGGGGGTCCAGCAAGGAGCCGCCACGAAGGCGGCCATCGGGCGAGTGGACCGGAGGCGAGACGATCGCGTGGGGGCCGTGGCAGATCATCTCGTCCAGCGTGGTGACCGGCACGGCGCGCTGGCCCTCCTCGATTCATTCGGCCTCGACAACGACAGCGTCAGGATCCTCGTCCTGGCCGAGCAGGGCCGGCATGCCGAAGCGCTGCGGCAGGCGCTGCTCCCGGACGTACCGCCTTTTGTGCACCTGAAACTGAGGGAAATCCTTCTGGAGCACGGCGACGCCGAACGGGCACAAAGGCTGACCGACGCGGTGCTCGAGCGCATGGCTGCCCTCATGAAGCAAGGACGCATGGGTGGCTTCCAGGCATGCCGCGCGGAGTTTCTCCGCGCCGAACTCCACGCGCGTCTCGGAATGTACGACCAGGCAATCGCCGGTTTCCTGCGCGCCGGTGACCGCTTCTCCGACGAAGCCGGGACGTGGCTGGCCATGAGCGTGTCGTTGGGCGGTGACTCCTACGCACCTGGCGAACGGGACGATTCCTTCTACGACGAGCAGCAGGAAGGATTGAACGAGGCCGCTCTCGATTTCCAGATCAGATTCGCCGAAGCGGTATTCGAGGGCGGACACGTCGACCGTGCTCGTGAGTTCATCGCGGGCATCAACACGGCGGGGTACGGACGCTTCGGATTCCCTTTCTGGGAGGGCGGCTCGCTCGCTCTGCAAGCCAAGGCCCGGGCAGCGGCCGCATGCGGCTGCCTCGACCTGCTGACTGCCGCCCTGGACGAGCTTCCCGCCGACAGCCCGGTCGTGGCAGGATTCCTCGCCCTACGCGCCCCCGAAACGCCGTACGGGCGCGTGCCGGACAACCTGCGCAAGGTCGTTGTCACTCTGGCCCCGTACTGCATGGGCGACATCGACGCGACACTCGCCCTGTGCGCCACGCTCTTGGACACCGCCCCCGAAGCCGCCGACGCCATCCACCGCGAAGTGGCCGACCACGCACAGGTCCGGGTCAGGCCCGGCTGATCCTGACCACGTCTCCCGCCGGGCCGCCCGCGAGGACGTCGATGCGGACTCCGGTGTTCGGGTCGGTGAAGGTCCGGCCGGGTGCGTAGGCCGCGAGGTCGAGCGGAGTGCAGCCGGCGGGCGGACTCGTGTCCGGGTTGCCGTTCATGATCCGCACCGGACCCTCGCCGGTCGGGGTCGCGGAGTCGATCCGGTAGATGAGGACACCGGTCGAGCAGGCGGACCGGTCGTGGCCCTCGGCGCGACGGGACTCGGCGACGTACGCCGTGGTCTCGCCGGTGCGCAGTACGGCGATCTTGGTGCCGCCGGGTTGCTCCACGGGAGTCAGTCGTACGGTGCGGCGTCCGGGCCCGGAGACGCAGGCGACCTGGTCGTCACGGGTCCAGCCCAGCTTCCACGAGTGCCAGCCGATGTACTGCGGGGCGGGCCCCGCGATGTCGCCCATGACGTCCCAGCCACCGGCGTACTGGTGGGCGGCGCCGGTGAAGGAGTACAGGTCGGGCAGGCCGAAGGTGTGGCCGGTCTCGTGGGCGACGACCTTGTGCCCCCAGCGCCACATGTCCTGACCGAAGGTCACCGCCCACTTGAGCCGCGTGCCGTCGGCGATGACGCCAGGCGTGGCGGGGTCGTAGAGGTAGGTCGGGGAGAACGGGATCGCGGCCGCCGCCCGGGTGGGGACGATGTAGACCATGTCGTAGCGGGAGAGGTCCGCGTACGGATCGGCGGCCGCGATGGCGTCGCGCACGTACTTCTCGTGGGTCTCGAAGGTCAGGCCGCGCTCGAACGCGTACGAGGTCGAGTCCGCGGGCATGCGGATCCACCGGTGCAGCGAGCTGATGGCGAGGCGTGAGCGGCCGTAGCTGGCCGTCCGCATCCAGTCGGCGGCGGGGGCGAGGTGGGCGGCGTACGGCTCGGTCGCGTCGGTGGCGGGCACGTCGGGGAAATCGACGAACAGGGTCAGGACGCGGCGGGTTCCGGTGGACGGCTGGAACTGGGCGCGGTCGGTGTCGTGGCCTTCGTCGGTCCAGCCGGTCCTGCCGGGCAGCGCGCAGTCGGCGGCCCGAGCGGAGGGTGCGGCCGCGTTCGCCGCGGGAGGGATGGCCAGGCACAAGGCGAGGACGAGGGGCACGGCGAGGGTGCGCAGGCGGGGTGGCAGGGCGGGCATGTCTCTCCCGTCGGAGGCGGAGGCAGGGATCGGAGCAGGAGCGAGGGGTTACGCGCGGCCCGCGGCCAGGTCCATGAGGCGGGCGAGGACCCTGCCGCCGGAGGCGGAGACGCCGTCGTGTTCCCACTCGTTGGTGACCCAGACGCGGGTGGCGCCGACCTCCCGCGCGGTGCGCAGGGAGAGACCCGCGTCGACGTACATGTCGTCGTGGTAGACGATCGCCGCGAGCGGGACCTCGTTGACGGCGAGGCGGTGCGGGTCGTACAGGGGCGGCCAGTCGGTGCGCGCGGCCAGCAGGTCGGCGGCGTCCGCGAAGGGGCGCAGGCCCCTGATCTCCCGGAACATCCAGGGGTGGATCATCTCTCCGGTGAGCAGGAGGGGGTCCGCGTCCTCGGCGAACTCGGGGAAGCCGGAGAGCGCCCGGGAGGCCGCCCAGCCGGTCGGGCCGGCCCCCTGCCCGTAGAGCGTCTCCTGCATGACGGCGAACAGCGGGTTGTCGGTGAACCCGGTCAGGGCCATCACCTGGTGGCGGAAGGTGTCGGTCAACTCGCCGTCCGCGCCCAGGGATTCGTCGAGCAGCCAGTGGACGCGCTCGAATCCGTCGCCCATCCCGAGCGCGAGTCCGAGGCTGCGCAGGCGGTGCGGAGTGAGCCGGTCCCCGTCCGGGAGGCGGACGTCACCGGCCGCGAGGAGGTCGGCGATCTTCCGCAGGCGGGGTGCGTCCTCGGGGTAGCGGGCGTAGAAGTCGAGGACCCGGTCGCGGACGCGGGGGTAGGTGCGGGCGTACACGTCGTCGGCGGTGGCGGTGAGGCCGGGCAGGCCGCCGGTGACGTAACAGGCTCGCAGGCCCTCGGGCGCATGGGAGAGGTAGGTGAGGGTGATGAAGCCGCCGTAGCTCTGCCCGAGCGTCTCCCAGGGGGTGTCGCCGCAGAGTCGGCGGCGGATCAGTTCCGCGTCGGCGACGATCGCGTCGGCGCGGAAGTGGGCGAGGTGTGCGGCGAGTCGGTCCGGCGAGGCGAACCGGGCGGCGGACCGCGCGGTGACCGGGGTGGAGCGGCCGGTGCCGCGCTGGTCGAGCAGCAGCACCCGGTGGGTCTTCAGCGCCTGGTCCAGCCAGCCGGGCGAACCGGCCGTCGGACGGGGCGACTTGCCGCCCGGGCCGCCCTGGAGATAGAGCAGCCAGGGCAGTTGCTCGCCCGCGCGGGCCGGGTCGGCGACCTCGCGGGCGAAGATCTCGATGGTGGGACCGTCGGGGGCCCTGTGGTCCAGGGGGACGGTGAAGGTGTGGTCGACAGTCGCGTACGCGGGGTTCATGGATCCCTTTCACGGCCGGCGACGGCTGGTGAGATGTGACATTGCATGAAGCAGTGTGGCTCGATCGGCATTGCGCGAGGAGCCCTCAGCTCTGCATAACCCCGTGCTATGCCCCGGCCGGCCGACCGCCCCCGGCCCACAGGGAGCGGACATGCCCCAGGTGCCTGGTCATGCACTCCTCCGCGCCCTTGGCGTCACCGGCGAGCATCAGGTCGAGCAGTTCCACGTGCTCCTCGGCGGACGGGATGAGGTCGCCGCGCTGGTCCAGGGCCGTGAGTCCGTACAGCCGGGACCGCTTGCGCAGGTCGCCGACGGTCTCGACGAGGCGTTCGTTGCCCGCGAGGCCGAGCAGGGTGAGGTGGAACCGCCGGTCGGCCTCCAGATAGCCGATGAGATCGTGCTCGTGGGCCGCGCGCACGATCTCCTCGGCGACCGGCCGCAGCGCCTCGAGATCCTCGCGGGCGGCGGTACGGGTGATCCGAGCGACCATGGGGATCTCGATGAGGGCGCGGATCTCGGTGTACTGGTCGAGGTCGCGTTCGTCGACCTCGGTGACCCGGAACCCCTTGTTGCGGACGGGCTCGACCAGACCCTCGCGGGCCAGGTCGAGCATCGCCTCACGGACCGGGGTGGCGGAGATCCCGAAGTCCTCGGCCAGCGTCGGCGCCGAGTACACCGCCCCCGGTCGCAGCTCGCCCGAGATCAGGGCGGCTCGCAGGGCATGGGCGACCTGGTCGCGCAGCCGCTCCCGGGAGGCGTTGAGGTCGCGGCGGGTCAGGTGCCCCATGACGGTGGTGATCCCTTCGTTCCGGTACGCATCACCACCGTACGATGTCACGCCGCGGAGCCCGCGGGTGCCAGGGTGTACGTCCGGCCGGACGTGTAGAACCCCAGAGCCGCCCGGCCCTGCTCGCGCGGCCCGTGACTGGAGGCCTTGGAGCCGCCGAACGGCAGATGGAAGTCGACGCCGGTGGACGGGGCGTTGATCCGGATCATGCCGGTGTCGAGCAGGTCGAGGCCGTGCAGGGCCGTGCTCACGTCGGCCGTGTGGACCGAGGTGACCAGGCCGTACGGTACGGAGTTGGTGATCCGTACCGCATGGGCGAGGTCGTCGGCGGGCAGCAGGGCCGCGACGGGGCCGAAGACCTCTTCGCGGAGCAGCCGGTGCCCTGGGGAGACCTTCTCGACCAGGGTCGGCGCCGCGTACCAGCCGGGCCCCTCGGGCACGACGCCTCCCGCGAGCGTGGGCAGCCCCTGCCAGGCGTCGACCACCTGATCGCGGGCGCCCTCGTGGATCAGCGGCCCGCACACGGTGGCCGCGTCGGCCGGGTCGCCGACGGCGACGTTCCGCAGCGCTTCGGAGAGAGCCTCGCGCAGGGGGTCGAGGGCGGCGCCGATGGCGACGACGCGGCTGGTGGCGGTGCATTTCTGGCCCGCGTAGCCGGCGATGGAGGCCGCGATGTGGCCCGCCGCCTGCTCGATGTCGGCGTCCGGCAGGACGAGCGCCGCGTTCAGGCCGCCCATCTCGGCCTGGACCGGGATGCCCCGGGCGGTCGCGGCCCCGGCGACGGCCCGGCCGACGGGGGTGGAGCCGGTGAAGGAGACGACGTCGGCGGCGGAGACGAGCGCGTTGCCCTCGGTCGCCCCACCGGGCAGAACGGTGAACACCTCGGCCGGTACGGCCTGGTGGACGATCTCGGCCAGGCGCTGGGCGCAGGCGGTGGCCTCGGGGGCCGGTTTGAGGACGACCGTGTTGCCGACGGCGAGCGCCGGGGCGGCCTTCCAGCTCGGGATCGCGAAGGGGAAGTTCCACGGGGTGATGAGCCCTGCCACGCCGTGCGGGCGACGCCGGGTCAGGAGCAGCCCGGGACCGGCCGCGGGCTCGTGGACGGCGCCGGTGGGCTCGAAGGGGGCCTGGGCGTAGTAGCGCCAGATCGCGGCGGCTCGCGCGACCTCGGCTCTGGCCTCGGCGAGCGGCTTGCCCACCTCGCGTACGGCGAGCGCCGCCAGTTCGTCGGCCGCGGCGTCGAGGGCGGCGGCGACCGCGCCGAGGGCGGTGGAGCGGGCGGACGCCCCGGCGAGCAGCCAGCCGGGCTGGGCGGCACGCGCCCGTTCGACGGCGTCGGCCGCGGCGAAGGCGCCGGGCGCCGGGATCCGCAGGAGCACGTCGGCCGGGTCGGCCGGGTTGCGGGAGGTGATGTCGGGAACGGCGGTGGTCACAGGAGGAAGCCTCCGGGGAAGGGGTCGTCCGGGTCGAGGAAGTACTGGGCGGTGCCGGTGATCCAGGCCCGGCCGGTGACCGTCGGGACGACGGCGGGCACGCCGCCGACCTCCGTCTCGGCGGTGAGGCGGCCGGTGAACCGGGTGCCGATGAAGGACTCGTTGACGAAGTCACGGTCGAGCGGCAGCTCGCCGCGGGCGTGCAGTTGGGCCATCCGGGCCGAGGTGCCGGTGCCGCACGGGGAGCGGTCGAACCACCCGGGGTGGATGGCCATCGCATGGCGCGAGTGCAGGGCGTCGGAGCCGGGAGCCGCGAGGTAGACGTGCTTGACCCCGGCGATCTCCGGCTGCGTGGGATGCACGGGCCGGTCCGGCGAGGCGTTGATCGCGTCCATGACGGCGAGTCCGGCCGCGAGGAGGTCGTCCTTGCGGTCGCGGTCGAACGGCAGCCCCAGGTCGTCCAGGGGGACGAACGCGTAGAAGTTGCCGCCGAAGGCCAGGTCGTAGGTGACCGTCCCGTACCCGGGGACGGTCACCTTGCGGTCCAGGCCCACGCAGAACGCGGGCACGTTGGTGAGCGTGACCGACTTCGCCGCGCCGTCCGCCACCTGGACGTCGACGGCGACCAGGCCGGCCGGGGTGTCGAGCCGCACGGTCGTGACCGGTTCGGTCACCGGCACCATGCCGGTCTCGACGAGGACGGTGGCCACGCCGATCGTGCCGTGGCCGCACATCGGCAGCAGCCCCGAGACCTCGATGTAGAGCACGCCGTAGTCGGCGTCGGGGCGGGTGGGCGGCTGGAGGATGGCGCCGCTCATGGCGGCGTGCCCTCGCGGTTCGTACATCAGCAGCGTCCGGAGGTGGTCCAGATGCTCGATGAAGTGCAGCCTGCGCTCGGCCATGGTGGTGCCGGGGATCACCCCGACGCCACCGGTGATCACGCGCGTGGGCATGCCCTCGGTGTGCGAGTCGACGGCGTGGAAGACATGACGCGTACGCACGGATTTCCTTTCGGTGGACGGGCGGGGTGGACGGGCGGGGTGGACCTGCGAGCGGGGCCAGGCGGCGCGACCTGCCGTGGTCGGCCGTGCGGCCGTCAGCGGTGACCGTCGGCGACGGCCTTCTCGGTCGCGGTCCGCACTCCGGCCTCCGTGGCGCCGGTGAGCGGGAGCCGCGGGGGGCGCGTCGGGCCGCCGCGCAGACCGATCAGGTCCATGGAGAGCTTGATCGACTGGACGAACTCGGTCTTGGAGTCCCAGCGCAGCAGCGAGTGGAGGGACTTGTACAGCGGCAGGGCGGTGGCCAGGTCACCCGCGACCGCGGCGTGGTACAGCTCGGCGCAGCTGGCGGGGAAGGCGTTGGGGTAGCCGGCGATCCACCCGACCGCGCCTGCCACGGCCAGCTCAAGGAGGACGTCGTCGGCTCCGATCAGCAGGTCGAGCTCCGGGGCGAGTTCGGCGATCTCGTACGCCCTGCGGACATCACCGCTGAACTCCTTCACGGCGACGATGCTGCCGTCCCCGTGCAGCCGCGCCAGCAGGTCGGGCGTGAGGTCGACCTTGGTGTCGATGGGGTTGTTGTACGCGACGACCGGGACCCCGGCCCCGGCGACCTCCGCGTAGTGGGCGCGCACGGCCGGATCGTCGGCGCGGTAGGCGTTCGGCGGCAGGAGCAGGACCGATCCGCAGCCGGCCTCGGCCGCCTGCTCGGCCCAGCGGCGGGACTCGGCGCTGCCGTAGGCGGCGACGCCCGGCATGACCCGTGCGCCGTCGCCGGCCGCTTCGACGGCCGTACGCACGACACGGGCCCGCTCGTCGTCGGTGAGGGTCTGGTACTCACCGAGGGAGCCGTTGGGCACGACGCCGTCGCACCCGTTGTCGATCAGCCGGCGGACCTGCTCGGCGTACGCGTCGTAGTCGACGGTCAGGTCCTCATGGAAGGGGAGGGTGGTGGCGACCATGATGCCGCGCCAGGGGCGGGCGGTGTTCCAGGTGGTGGCGGTCATGTCTAACCCTTCTGTAATGTGTGACATTTTATTGATGTGCGAGAGGACCGCAAGAGGGTCTTCGCCGGATCGGTCCAGAAACTTCGGCCTAGGGGGCCTCTGTTGAGGGGGCTTGGGCTTCCACGGCCCCCGGCTCGGCGGGTTCACCAAGTGCGGCGAGCGTCGACAGCGGGACCGGTACGGCGAACGGGCGGCGCTCGGCGGGCGATTCGGCAACGCCGTCGCGTGCCGCGAGACAGGCCACGGCCGCCCCGCACATCCGCCCCTGACACCAGCCCATGCCGGCCCGGGTGAGGAGTTTGACGGTCCGCGCGTCGCGCGCCCCGAGGTCGGTGACCGCCTCGCGGACGCGCCCCGCGGTGACCTCTTCGCAGCGACACACGTCCGTGTCGTCGGTCAGCCAAGTGGGCCATCCGGGGCCGGGGGCGTGGGCCGCGGCCATCACGTCGGCGAAGGCGCGCATCCGGTCCCGACGGCGCCGGAGTCCGACGATCCGCCCTGCGTCGGCACTTCGGCCGAGGAGCCGCGCGGCGACCGCCCGTCCGGCCAATTCACCTTCGGTACGTGCAAGTTCGGCGCCACCCACGCCTCCGGTCTCACCCGCCGCCCACAGGCCGGGCTCCGAGGTCTCCTGGAGGTCGTCCAGGGCGAGGCCCAAGGTGCCGTCGGGCAGCGGCCGGGTGGCGCAGCCGAGGGCGGTGGCCAGCTCTATCTGGGGGACCAGTCCGTGCCCGACGGCGAGCGCGTCACAGGCGATCCGGCGATCCGTCCCCGGCACGGGCCGCCAGTCGCGGTCGAGACGGGTGACGGTGACGGCCTCCACCCGGTCGGTGCCGTGCACCTGGGTGACCGCGCTGCGCAGCCGTACGCGCACCCGGTGCCGGAGCAGCGCGGCTCCGTGGACCAGGGCCTCGGCTGCCTTCCGCGGGTTGGTCACGAGCGGTCGCGGCGTGCGGGCGTACCGCAGATAGCCGGCCGCCTCGACCACGGTCGGCACCCGGGCACCGGCGGCGGCCAGCGACGCGGCGACGGCGAGCAGGAGGGGGCCGCTGCCCGCCACGACGACTCTTCCCCGAGCTCTCGACTTCGCTCGAGCAGGGGACGCCCCAATCCCAGGCAACACCAGACCGGACTTGAGCATGGCCTGTGCTCCCCCGGCGCCCACGACACCGGGCAGGGTCCAGCCGGGAAAGGGGAGTTGGCGCTCGTACGCCCCGGTGGCGAGCAACAGCGACCGGGCCCGTATCCGGACAGGGCGTTCCGCGGTGCCGTCGGGGCCGGTGACGGCGTGCGCCGTCCACGTCCCGTCGGCCTCCTTCGCGACGGACCAGACATGGTGCCCGGTGAGGTGGACGATGCCGCTCGCCCCCAGGCGCCGTCGCAGGTCGGTGAAGGCCGACCAGTCGTGGTGCAGCGCTTCGGGCCGTACGGCTCCCAGAGCGGGCGCCGGATGCCGGTAGAACTGTCCGCCGGGCTGGGTGGAGGCATCCACCAGGGCCACGGACAGGCCGAGTTCGGAAGCGATGACGGCACCGGCGAGCCCTGCGGAGCCCGCACCGATGACCACGAGGTCGTACGTTCCGGACGGTTCAGACACCGAGGCGGTCATGTCCGTGCCCTTCCTGGGTGGTGATCGCGTCCCCGGGACGGGCGGGAACGAGGCAGGCCCGTCGGTTGGGCACTCCGTTGACGGTGGCGAGGCAGTCGTAGCACTGGCCGATGCCGCAGAACGCGCCGCGCGGCCGACCGCCGTCGCGGGTGGTGCGCCAGGCCAGGATGCCGGCTCCCCACAGGGCGGCGGCGACGGTCTGGCCGGGCAGGGCGGTGATGCCGCGACCGTCGAAGGTGATCTCGAACGGCGGATCGGGCTGTGCCCCGACGAGGTCGGCGGGGGTGCGGGCCACGGGCCCTCCTCTCGTGACGGTACGTGCGTGACTCCGGGCGTCGGGGTGGCCCAGGGTGCCTCAGGGTGCGGGCGGGGCGAACCGCTCGGGTCTGAACGGATGGATGTCGAGGGGAAGTTCACCGCCGGTCAGACAGGCCGCGATGATCATCCCGGTCACCGGAGCCAGTCCGATCCCGGCCCCTTCGTGACCGCAGGCGTGCAGCAGTCCGGGCACGCGCGGGTCGGGTCCGATCGCCGGCAGGTGGTCCGGCAGGTACGGGCGGAAGCCCGGGTAGGTGCGCATCGCCCGTACGGTGGCGAGGACCGGGAACAACGCGGTGGCCCCGGCCGCGAGGCGGCGCAGCACCTCGGTGGAGAGCGTCCGGTCGAAGCCGACCCTTTCCCGGCTGGCGCCGATCAGGACCGGGCCCGCCGGGGTGCCCTCGACGACCGCCGAGGTCTGCAGTGCGGCGGAGCCGGAGGCCACGTCCGCCACGTAGTCGGCGGCGTACACCTTGTGCCGCACGACGCGCGGCAGCGGTTCGGTGACCAGGACGAAACCCCGGCGGGGCAGCACGGGGAGATGCACCCCCGCGAGGTCGGCGAGTGCGCCGCCCCAGGTGCCGGCGGCGTTGACCACGTACGGGGCGTGGATGTCGCCGGTCGCGGTCCGGACCCCGCGCATTTCGCCGCTAGCACCGGTGAGCAGGCCGGTGACCTCCTCCCCCAGTCGCACGCGGATCCGGTCGCCGCCGATGCGGAGCAGGTGGGCCGCGGCGTGGGCGGGCATGACCTGGGCGTCCTGGGGATAGTGGAACCCGCCCGCCATGCCAGGGGCGAGATGGGGCTCCAGATCGTGCAGCCCCTCCCCCGGGATCTCCTCGGCCGTGATCCCCGCCTTGTCCTGGCGGGCCGCGAAGGCGCGCAGGGCGCGCATCCCGGGCTCGTCCGCGGCGACGACGAGGCCGCCCTTGGGTTCGTACTCGATCCGCGGCGGGAGCAGGTCAGCCAGCTCCCGCCACAACCCGGTGGACAGCAGGGCGAGTTCGAGTTCGGGGCCCGGCTCCTTGTCGGAGACCAGGAGGTTCCCCTCGCCCGCACCCGTCGTGCCGCCGGCGACGGGGCCGCGATCGACGACGGTGACGGTGAGGCCGACATGGGCGGCGTAGTGGGCGCAGGCCGCGCCGACGACGCCGGCGCCGACGATGATGACATCCGAGGAATTTCTCGTGGGCACCGCAGTAATATTTCACATGGCACTGCGCTTGCCAAGACCCTGACACCCACCCTGACTCACAACCCCCACGCCCCTCGGACACGGATAGGTAACGGACTCCCCGATGGGTTGTCAGTACAATTTCACATTACTATGTTACAGGTCACATTCCAGCCGCTTCGGCTGTCCGACTGCTCTCGGAGTGACCCCTTATGGACAAGCGCACGCGCACCACCCTGGCCACCGCCTTGGTGGCGGCCCTCACCCTCGGCGTCGCCGGCTGTTCCGGCGGAAAGAGGGCCGACGACGGCCGGGACCGCAAGAACCCCGCGACCGTGAACAACGGCGCGGTGGTCGGCGGGACTCCGCAGAAGGGCGGCACTCTGACCGTCCTGTCCAACCAGGACTTCCAGCACCTCGACCCCGCCCGCAACTGGGTCATGAACGAGATGGACTTCGGCACGCGGCTGCTCTACCGCACCCTCGTGACGTACAAGGCGGAGCCCGGCGCCAAGGGCGGCGAGCTGGTCCCCGACCTCGCCGAGGACCTCGGCACCCCTTCCAACGGCACGAAGACCTGGACGTTCAAGCTCAAGAAGGGGCTGAAGTACGAGGACGGTTCACCCGTCACCGCTCAGGACGTCAAGTACAACGTGGAGCGGTCCTTCTCTCCCGACCTGACCGGCGGCCCCGACTACGCGGCCCGCTACCTCGCCGGCGCCGAGGGCTACCAGGGGCCGGCTCAGGGCAAGCACCTCGACTCCATCAAGACCCCCGACGACCACACGATCGTCTTCGAACTGCGCAAGCCCTTCGCCGAGTTCGCCTACGCCACCGTGCTGCCGACCTTCGCCCCGGTCCCGAAGGCGAAGGACAACGGCCCCCAGTACGACAGCCGCCCCTTCTCCTCCGGCCCCTACAAGATCGAGACGTACGCCCGGGACAAGCAGATGGTGCTGGTGCGCAACCCGCACTGGGACCCGAAGACCGACAGCGTGCGCAAGGCCTACCCCGACAAGATCGTCGTGACGATGGGGCTCAAGCAGAACCAGATCGACGACCGGGTCATCGCCGGTACGGGCCCGGACGCCTCCGCCGTGCCCTGGGGCAAGCTGCGCCCCGAGAACACGCCCAAGGTGCTCACCGAACCCGAGGTGAAAGCGCGCCTGCTGGCCGAGTCCAGCAACTGCCACGACATGGTGCAGATGCACACCGGCCGTGCGCCGTTCGACGACATCAACGTCCGCCGGGCGGTGCAGTACGCCCTCGACCGCGAGGCCATCCTGACCGCGAACGGCGGTCCTGCGCTCAACGACCTGTCCACGGCCCTCATGCCGGGCTCCCTCTTCGGTGGCAAGCAGCCCGACGCCCTGAAGATCCCCGTCACCGGTGACGTGGAGAAGGCCAGGCAACTGCTCAAGGAGGCCGGCAAGCCGAACGGATTCGCCACGAGCATCACCGTCTCCAACGGCGACAAGCAAATCGGCGAGGCGATCCAACAGGCCCTCGGGCGGGCAGGGATCAAGGTCACCATCGAGACCGTGGACCCGTCGGCCTTCTACGACACGATCGGCGACACCAAGAACCGTACCGACCTCGTGTTCACGGGCTGGTGCCCGGACTACCCCTCCGGCTCCACCTTCCTCCCCTTCGTCTTCGACGGCCGCTTCATCAAGGAGAAGGGCAACTCCGGCAACCACGCGCTCTTCCGCGACCCGGCGACCATGAAGCGGATGGACGAGATCGCCGCCATGACGGACGCCGCACAGGCCAACAAGGCATGGCAGGACCTCGACGGCGAGATCCTGGCAAAGGCTCCGACCGCGCCCGCCATCATCGAGCGCTGGCCGCTGGTGCTCGGCCCCAACATCGCCGGCGCCTTCGGCCACACCTCCTTCGGCGGCCAGATCGACTACGCCACGATCGGCCTCAAGGACCCCTCCAAGAGCGGAAACTGAGGGTCACTCACTCATGTCCACCACCTCCCCGCCCTTGCGTGCGGGCAGCGGGCCCTGGCAGCTCGCCCGCGCGGAACTGCGCCGCCGCCCCTCCGTGAAGATCTCCCTCGCCGTCGTCGCGCTCTTCGCGCTCATGGCCGTGGCCGCCCCGCTGCTCAGCGCGCTGGGCGGCTGGGGCCCGGAGGAGTTCGACAAGAGCGCCGTCGATCCGTACCTGGGCGGCCAGCCCATCGGTCCGCTCGGCGGCGTCTCGGCCGAGCACTGGCTCGGCGTGGAGCCCGTCACGGGCCGCGACCTGTTCGCCCGCGTCGTGCACGGGGCCCAGGTCTCCCTGCTCATCGCCTTCTCCGCAACCGCGATCGTCGTCGCCGCCGGGACCGCGGCCGGGATCGCGGCCGGCTACTTCGGCGGCCGCACCGACACCGTGCTCTCCCGGCTGATGGACCTCACCATGTCCTTCCCCTCCCTCATCTTCATGATCGCGATGATGTCGGTGGCGCGGGACGTCAACCGGATCGTGCTGATGACGGCCGTCATCGGCCTCTTCGGCTGGCCCGGGATCGCCCGCGTCGTCCGCGGCCAGACGCTCTCGCTCAAGCACCGCGAGTACGTCGACGCCGCCCGCGTCGGCGGCTCGGGCCCCTGGCGGATCCTGACCCGGGACATCCTCCCGGGCGTCGCCGGGCCGGTCATCGCGTACACGACCCTGATCATCCCCGGGATGATCGCCACCGAGGCGGCCCTCAGCTATCTGGGCGTCGGCGTCCGCCCGCCCACTCCGTCCTGGGGCCAGATGATCGCCGAGAGCGTCGCCTACTACGACACGGATCCCATGTACTTCGTCGTCCCCAGCCTCTGTCTCTTCCTCACGGTGCTCGCGTTCACGCTGCTCGGCGACGCGTTGCGCGACATCCTCGACCCGAGGGGAAGCCGTACGTGATCCTCTACCTCGGCCG
This sequence comes from Streptomyces sp. NPDC059875, assembly GCF_042731085.1. Taxonomy (NCBI): domain Bacteria; kingdom Bacillati; phylum Actinomycetota; class Actinomycetes; order Kitasatosporales; family Streptomycetaceae; genus Streptomyces; species Streptomyces sp. NPDC059875. The sequence goes on along the minus strand of NZ_JBHWJZ010000019.1, from coordinate 119,181 downwards.
GCGGCTGCTCGGTGTCGTCGGCGTCCTGATCGCCATCGCCGCCGTCACCTTCACGATCTTCTACGTCCTGCCCTCCGACCCCGCCGCCGCGGCCTGTGGAAAGTCGTGCAGCGCGGAGCGCCTGGAGGCGATCCGCGCCCACATGGGCCTGGACGACCCGCTGTGGCGGCAGTTCGCGGACTTCGTCACCGGGATCTTCACCGGTCGCACCATGGGCAGCGGCCAGTACGCCCTGCACTGCGAGTTCCCGTGCCTGGGTTACTCGTACGAGAACAGCGAGGGCGTGTGGGACCTGCTGCTCGACCGGCTGCCCGTCTCCGCCTCGCTCGCGCTGGGCGCCGCCGCGATCTGGCTGCTCCTGGGGCTCTCCGCGGGCGTCGCGGCGGCCCTGCGCAAGGACACCCTCACCGACCGCGTCCTCATGGTCGGCGCGGTCGCCGCCGCTTCCCTTCCCGTCTACTTCACCTCGGTGATGCTGATCTACGGGCTGATCCGGGTGGCCGGGCTGCTGCCCTATCCGCAGTACGTGCCCTTCGGCTCCGACCCGCTCGACTGGGCCACGAACCTGCTGCTGCCGTGGCTGGCGCTGGCCCTCCTGTACGCCGCCATGTACGCCCGCCAGAGCCGCAGTTCGATGATCGAGACGATGGCGGAACCGTACATCCGTACCGCCCGCGCCAAGGGTCTGCCGCGTCGCACGGTCGTCGTCAAGCACGGGCTGCGGGCCGGTATGACGCCGATCCTCACGATCTTCGGTATGGATCTGGGCGGACTGCTCGCGGGCGCGGTGATCACCGAGTCCATCTTCGGGCTGCCGGGCATCGGACGGCTCTTCTACGGCGCCCTCTCCACCGGTGACCAGCCGGTGATCCTCGGTGTCACCCTGCTCGCCGCCACCTTCATCGTCGTCGCCAATCTGGCCGTCGACCTGCTGTACGCCGTCGTCGACCCGAGAGTGAGGTACTGATGACGACACACTCCCCAGCTCTGCTGTCCGTCCGGGACCTGACGGTCACCTTCCCCACCCGGAACGGACCGGTGCGGGCGGTCGACTCGCTCACCTTCGAGGTGCACAGCGGGCGGACGCTCGGCATCGTCGGCGAGTCCGGGTCCGGGAAGTCGGTCACCTCACTGGCCGTCATGGGGCTGCACACCGGCGCCGAGATCGCCGGCTCCATCACCCTCGGCGGTCAGGAACTGGTCGGCCTGCCCGAGCCCGAGCTGAACCGGCTGCGCGGCCGGAGGATGGCGATGATCTTCCAGGATCCGCTCTCCAGCCTGCATCCGTACTACACGGTCGGCGAGCAGATCGCCGAGCACCACCGGGTGCACTTCGGGAGCGGCAGAAGGACCGCCCGTGAGCGAGCCGTGCAGGCGCTCGCCGAGGTCGGCATCCCCGAACCGCGGCGCCGGGCCGGCGAGTACCCGCACCAGTTCTCCGGTGGCATGCGTCAGCGTGTGATGATCGCCATGGCGCTGGCCTGCGAACCCGAACTCCTCGTCGCGGACGAGCCGACCACCGCTCTCGACGTCACCGTCCAGGCCCAGATCCTGGAGCTGATCGCCCGGATCCAGCAGGAGCGCGGGCTCGCCGTCGTCATGATCACGCACGACCTGGGAGTGGTGGCCCGGGTGGCCCACGACGTCCTGGTGATGTACGGCGGGCGGGCGGCCGAACAGGCTCCGGTGGACGCCCTCTTCACCGCGCCCGCCCACCCGTACACCCGGGGCCTGCTCGACTCCCTCCCGCGCCTCGACGACAGCGACGACACACCGCTGCGGGCGATCCCCGGCAGCCCGCCGTCCCTGCTGACGCCCGCTCCGGGCTGCGCGTTCGCCCCACGCTGCCCGCTGGCGGCCGCGGCCCCCGACGACGAACGCTCCCGCTGCGAGACCGAGCGCCCCGCGCTCGGTGGACCGTCCGGGCACCCGGCCGCCTGCCACTTCCCCGCGTACGAAGGCGTCGCTCCATGACCAACGAACCCCTGCTGTCCGTACGCGAGTTGACGACCGCCTTCCCCGGCAGGCGGCGCGCCGCGCCCGTCCGGGCCGTCGACGGCGTCAGCTTCGACATCGCGGCGGGCGAGACGCTGGGCCTGGTGGGCGAGTCCGGCTGCGGGAAGTCCACCACCGGCCGCACGATCGTCCGCCTCCTCGAGCCGTCCGCCGGGTCCGTCGTGTACGACGGCCGTGACATCAGCCATCTGTCGCAGCGGGAGCTGAAGCCGCTACGCAAGGACCTGCAGATGGTCTTCCAGGACCCGCACTCCTCCCTCAACCCCCGGCAGACGGTGGCCCGCATCATCTCGGACCCCCTCATGGTGCACGGGAGTTCGGCGGCGGAAGCGCGCACGAGGGCTGCGGAGCTGATGGAACTCGTCGGGCTGATCCCCGAACACATCGACCGCTACCCGCACGAGTTCTCCGGCGGTCAGGCGCAGCGCATCGGCATCGCCCGCTCGCTGGCCACCAGCCCCCGGCTCGTCGTCGCCGACGAGCCGGTCTCCGCCCTCGACGTCTCCGTACAGGCCCAGATCGTCAACCTGATGGAGCGCCTCCAGCGCGAACTCGGCCTCGCCTATCTCTTCATCGCCCATGACCTGTCGGTGGTCAAACGGGTCTGCGACCGTGTCGCGGTGATGTACCTCGGCCGGATCGTCGAGATCGGCGCGAAGGAGCGGGTGTACGCGGCGCCCGCCCACCCCTACACACGGGCGCTGCTCTCCGCCGTGCCCCTGCCCGACCCCGCAGCCGAGCGGACGCGAGAACGGATCACCCTGCTCGGCGACCCGCCGAGCCCGGCCGCTCCCCCGCCCGGCTGCACCTTCCACCCGCGCTGCCCGAAGGCGCGGGAGATCTGCCGGACGGAGGCTCCGGTGCTGCGGATCGCCGCCCCGGGCGAGGCCCGTCAGGTGGCCTGCCACTTCCCCGAGAGCTCCTGAAGAACGGTTGTGCCCCGGGTCCGCGATCGGTCCCGGGGCACAACCGTCTCCGCCGGCTACGACTTGGTGATGCGGACGGTCTCGCCGTATCCGTCGGCGCCGAGCACGTCGATGCGTACGCCGGCAGCCGCGTCGGTGAACGACTCACCGGCCCAGAAGGGGGCGTCGTCCAGGGGGCGGCAGCCGTTCGCCGGGGTGGCGTTCGGTTCGGCGTCGACGACCCGGACCGGTCCGTAGCCGGTGCGCACCGACGTGTCCACCTTGTAGACCAGCGCGCCGGTCGAGCATGCGCCCCGGTCCGCCTGGATCGCCCGCCTCGACTCGACGACGTACGCGGTGGTGGGACCGGTGCGGATCACCGCCATCTTGGTGCCGCTGCCGTATTCGACCGCGGTCAGGTACACGGTGTCGCTGCCCGCCGACGCCCGGCAGACGACCTGGCTGTCCGCGGTCCAGCCGAGCTTCCAGGAGTGCCAGGCGAAGTACTGCGACCCGGCTCCGCCGATGAGCCCCATGACGTCCCAGCCGCCGACGAAGCGATGGGCGTCCGTGCCCGCGTCGAACGCGTACAGGTCGGGCAGGCCGAAGGTGTGGCCGGTCTCGTGGGCCACCAGCTTGGGTCCCCAGTGCCACATGTCCTGGCCGAAGGTCACGGCCCACTTGATCAGGGCGCCGTCGGCGCGGACGCCCGTCGTTCCCGGCGCGTGCACGTAGGTGGGTGTGAAGGAGATCGCCGAGGCGTTGCGGGTCGCGACGACGTAGACCATGTCGTAGCGCGAGAAGTCCACGGACGGATCGGCGGCGGCGACCGCGTCCTTGACGTATTCCTCGTGCGTCTCGTGGGTCAGTCCGCGCGCGAAGCCGTAGTCCGTGGATCTGTGCGGCATCCTCGCCCATTGCCGGTGCTGGGTGACGGCGAGCCATGCCTTGCCGTACGAGGCGTTCCACAGCCAGTCGGCGCCCGGCGTGATCTGCGCGGCGTCGTCGGCGGGGGCTTCGGTGGCGGGCGCGTCGGGGAAGTCGACGAAGATCATGCCGACCCTGATGGTCCCGGCGGGGCGCTTGAAGACGGAGTAGTCCGTGTCGTGCCCCTCGTCCGTCCAGCCGGTGGCGCCGCGCAGCGCACAGGCGGAGACGGCGTCGGTGGCGGCGCGGGCGGAGGAGTTCCCGGGCAGAAGCAGGACAAGAGCCGCGAGCAAGGGCGCCCAGAGCACGGCGCGTACGGGGAGGAGGGAAGGGCGCGTTCTCAAGCGATCACTACCTCTCGATGCATGACGGTGAATGGCGTGTGACATTTCACATAGCCTCGCGGTTGCACGGGTCTGTCCGAAAGCTGTCGCCGGTCCATAACATCCGCGCCATGGATCTGGAGGTACGGCATCTACGAGTGGTGTGCGCGATCGCCGAAGCGGGCAGCCTCACGCGCGCCGCCGCCTCTCTGGGCATGACCCAGCCCGGGCTCAGTGCTCAACTGCGCCGTATCGAGGCCATGTTGGGCGGGGCGCTGTTCGACCGGCGGCAGGCGGGAGCCGCTGCCACCCCCTTCGGCGAGCTGGTGCTCGACCGGGCCCGCTCCGTCCTTCCGGGCATCGACGGGCTGCTCGCCGACACCGCACGTGCGGCCCGCCGGATGTCGGCCCACGACCGTGTCCGGATCGGCTCGGTCGGCGCCCCGCTGCTCGGCCATCTCGTCCTGGCCGTCAAGGCCTTGCTGCCCGCTGCGGAGGTGACGACGCGCTGCCAGTACTCGCCCGTCACCCTGCTCGACGAACTGGCGGCGGACCGGCTGGAGGCGGCGGTGCTCGGCGACCATCCCGATCAGGAACTGCCGCGCCGCGAGGGTGTGGTGCTCCAACCGATCGCCACCGAGCCGGTCTTCGCCCTCCTGCCCGCCGCCCACCCGCTGGCGTCGCGGGACGAGGTCGCGCTGACGGAACTCCTGGAGGAGGACTGGGCGGTCCCCCGGCCCGACGGCGACCGGACCCGCGAATACTGGTCCTCCGTCTGCGCCCTGACGGGCCGCCGCCCGTTCACTCCGTACGAGGCGGAGGGGCGCCAGCTGATCGAGCTCGTCCGTGCCGGCCTGGCCGTGAGCCTCTGCCAGGCCACGTTCGTCGACGTCCCGGGGATCGCGGTCCGCCCCCTGGCCGGCAACCCCTTGTGGTACCGGCACGTCCTGGCCTGGCACCATGACGGCCCGCTCGCGCCCCGCGGCCCCGACATCCTGCGCCGGATCGCCGACGGCTACCGGGACACCTGCGCCGCCACCCCCACGTACGCGCGCTGGCGCGCACGACATCCGCACGCCACGGGACCGACCACGGCGTGACGGCGGCCGTCGCCTCTGCCTTCAACCGCCGTGCAGAGGCTTCGGCATCACCCCCATGGTGGTCGCACGCATTCTGGCGGAGGGAACTATGGTGTCCCACCACATACGACGGTGACCTGCGTGTTTCTACGGTGTGGCAACACGTCAACGTCCCCGTTCATCCCCTGGAAGTGGTGCACATGGCCTCCCCCGCGTCGGCTCCACCCGCCGAGTCGAATCTCAAGCGCATCGTCGCCGCGAGTCTCATCGGCACCACCATCGAGTGGTACGACAACTCATCCGATCAGAGCTACGACCTGCGGTTTTCGGGTCATTGACCCTCAGAAGTCAGCACCAACCCAGCACCGGGAAACCTCGTGCTGACTGGGGAGCGAAGACGAGCTCGCGCTCAGACCGCGGATACGCCCCACAGGCGCCACCAATAGTCACTCACCGTAGCGCGCTCTGATACGCCAGTGCTACGTCCCGCCAGCTGCTGATCTAGCTGCAACGCACGGCGCCGGCCGCTCAGCACCGCGCCCGCCACCTACGGCATGGTCCGAGCGCACATCGCCACCTTGCGCGGGCTCCGTCCGCCGCACCGCCGCGGCCGCCGACGGTACGGCAGGTGACCGGCTGGCTCACCCACCACCCCACCGCTCTGACCGAGGAAGACCGGACCGGCCTGAAGGAGGTCCTGGCCCGCTGTCCCGAGCTGGACACGGCCGGACATGTCCGTGATTTCGGCGAGATGCTCAGCGGCCGCCTCGGCAGCACACTGCCTACCTGGATCGACGCCGTCGCAGTCAGCCGGCTTGCCGCCGTGATCGCCGGGCTCACCTGGACTGGAGCTCGGGCAGCATCGAAGGCGCTGTGAACCGCATCAAAAAGATCAAGAGACAGCTCTACGGCCGAGCCGGCTTCCCCTTGCTCCGGAAAATGATCCTGCTGCAGTAGCCCGGGAACAGTGTCTTGCTGATGCGGGTTCGGCGGGCTAGAACTTCGTGTGATCACTTTTGCGTGTGCCGCCTGCGGCCGCCCTCTGACCAGGGCTGTACAGCTGTCCGAAACCCTGGTCAGGCCAGAGTTCGACGGGCGAATCGGACCCGACGGGTATCGCCGAGCCCCGGCCACGATGCCTATGGGGTGCTATGCCCTGGAGCCCGAGCCATGGGGAGCCCCGTTCCTGCCGACCGACGAACCCGTCGCGGTGTTTCCTGGCGGGCCTTGTGTCGGTGATCCGAACGGAGACGGGTTCCTGACTTCCGCGGGCCCCCGAAACACGATCGTTCTCCATCCCGACGACGCACCAGACCTACTGCCCGACCTTGAGGGAGACCACACAGGCTGCTGCGGCTGGCATGGCCACAGCGGCCTGAACCGGCTGTGCCCATGTGGCGCTGCCGTAGGAACAGAGATCAGCGAGTGTTCCACCGCGTACGAGCTCCACCTCGACCCAGCACAGGTCCATGCGCTGGATGCCAACATCGTCGGACCACCGTCAAATTTCGGTGAAGCAGAACATTAGGCATGGAGCCGAGGCTCAACCTCCCACATCATCGAACGCCACGATGACTCTCCGCGATCGCTCCCCAAGATCTGTGCCAGAACCGAGAAATGACGTCGCTCTTGGCCGAGGAGTCTCAACCGTGCCTGGTTGAGTGACGGGCAACCGATAATGCGTTGTCGGTCTCAGCTGGGCTGCGAGAGCATCCGATGCATGGAAGAGCCTGCCGAAAGCCTCATTTCTGACCAGGTTGAGCTGCGCCGGTGGCGCATGAGCGATCTCGACGCCTTGGAACAGGCGATCTACGAGTCCCTAGACCATCTGGTGCCGTGGATGCCCTGGGCAGCCGACTCTGGCAGACAGCAAACCTCTGATTTTCTCGCCCGCAACCAGGAAGAGTGGGAAACCAGGCAAGCCTTCGGCTATGCGATCACATCAGATGCTGCGGTGATCGGCAGCTGCGGCCTCATGCGCCGCATCGGAGTCGGCGGCCTCGACATCGGCTACTGGCTCCACCCTCATTGGACCGGACGGGGGCTGGCCACGATGGCGGCAGCGGCTCTTGTCCGCCAGGGCTTCCAGCTCGCGGGCATCGACCGCATCGAGATCCATCACGATGCCGCCAACCCTGCCAGCGGAGCCGTCGCCCGCCGCTTGGGATTCACTGAGGTTGAGCGCATACGAGCAACTGAAGGGCCCGTCGCTCCTGGCGAAGTGGGGATCGATGTCATCTGGCGTATGACGGCAGACCATTGGAAGGCAAAGACAGCCGAGCACGCTCAACAAGCGAGCTGAGCAGAGGTAATGCGGGTACTTTCTGTTGGCGGACACCGCCCGTGAGAGCGGGGTCCGCCAAGACGGGACCGTCAGGTGTCAACTGGCCTTGGCGTGCTCTTCGGCTCGTGCCCGGGTGCTGGCGAGGCGGTAGGAGTCGGTGTCGGTCTCGATGATGGTGCCGTTGAAGGTGAGGCGGTCGACGATGGCCGCGCAGAGGCGAGGGTCGGTGAAGGTCTTGGTCCAGCCGCCGAAGGACTCGTTGGAGGCGATGGCCATGCTGTTCTTCTCCTCGCGTTCGGTCAGCACCTGGAACAGCAGCTCGGCGCCATGGCGGTCGAGTTCCATGTAGCCGAGTTCGTCGATGCAGAGGAGATCGACGCGGCCGTAGCGGGCGATCGTCTTGTTCAGCTGCTTCTCGTCGGCGGCCTCGACCAGCTCGTTCACCAGCTTCGTGGCCAGCGTTTAGCGGACTCGGTAGCCCTTCATCGCGGCCTCGGTGCCCAGGGCGATGAGCATGTGGGACTTGCCTGTGCTGGAGTCTCCGATCAGGCAGAGCGGCTGGCTCTTCTTGATCCACTCGCAGCTGGCGAGGGTGTGGACGGTGGCCGCGTCAATGTTCGGATTGGCGTCGAAGTCGAAGGCCCGAAGTGACTTCTCCCGCGGGAAGCCAGCTGCTTTGATGCGTCGTTCCGAGCGGCGGCGGGCCCGGTCGTCGCACTCGGTCATCAGCAGTTCGGCGAGGAAGCCGCGGTAGGTCATCTGGTCCTTGACGGCCCTGTCGGCGATGTCGTTGAACTCGTTGCGGATCGAGGGCAGCCGCAGCAGGCGGCAGGCGGTGTCGATGGCGGCGTCGGCGGCCTGCTCGGTCAAGCCTCGCTGGCGGGGCAGGGTCACTGGGCTTCTCCCTCACGGTGTTCGCTGCCGCTGGTGCGGCGGCGTCGGAGGAGTTGGTCGTAGGGGGTCACCGACGGCAGCGGACTGGTGTCCGGCGGGAGGTGCGCGAGCCGCCACTCGTGCAATGACGTAACAGTGGCCGGCGTCTGCCCAGGAACCGCCGGGATGGATGCGCCGATGGCTGGCTCGTCCTCGGTCTGAGCGGCCTTGCGAGCCTCAACAGCGACCGCGTCAGCGGTCAGCGCTCCGGCTCGCAGCGCGGTGGCCAGGCCCTGTCGGCGTACACGTGAACGTGCCCAGTCACGTACGGATGAACGTGCCCACTTTCTGACGTACCGAGGATTGATCGTGGGCAGTCTGCTGCCGGCCTGTGAAAGGTGGCGGAGGGCGGCTGACCGTGGTCTTGGACCCGCAACGATGGATGGAGCTTCGACGCTTCCGCGGGCTGTTCGAGTCCGGGGCGATGAGCCTGTCGGAGATCGCCAAGGAGACCGGGCTGAACCATCGCACGGTCCGCAAGTACCTGTCTTCTGAGGGCCCGGTCGCCCCGCCTCGTCGGGCTGCGCCCGGACATGGCCGTCGACGAAAGGTGGATGAGGTCGCGCCGCTGATCGACGCGATGCTGCGGTCCGAGATTCTGATCAAGGGGGCCGTGGTTCACGAGCGGTTGGTGGCCGAGTACGGCTTCACTGGCACCTACCAGCGGGTGAAGCTCTATATGCAGGAGGCCCGGCCTCGGATCGCGGAGGAACTTGGCATCAGTCCTGGCGAGTTGGCTGGCCTGCACCGCAGGTTTGAGGTCGTTCCCGGAGCGCAGGCTCAGGTCGATTGGGGAGACGAAGGGCAGAGCCTCGCCCACGTCGGCATCCCGAAGGTCTATTCGTTTCACATGACCTTGTCCTACTCGCGGGATCCGTTCTGCTGCTTCACAACCAGCCAGGACTTGGCCACCCTCTTCGACTGCCACCGCCAGGCGTTCGCCCACTTCGACGGTTATGTGGGTGACGACTCTTCCGCGACCTCGTGTTCCCGGCCAGGATGGTCGCTCCCGTCGAGGAGCTCGGATGGCCTGGCAGCCGGAGTTGGTACGAGGTGTCGATGCCGCAGGGAACCCTGCGGCATCGCTGGGTCACGCGTTGGTCGACGACTACCTTCAGTTCGTGGCGGCTCGCTGCAGGCCGAACACGCTGCTGGCCACCGCCTACGACCTGAAGGTCTTCTTCTCGGCAGTGCCCAAGGAGCCGACAGATGTCGTCACCGCCGACGTCTTCGCGTTCATCACCGCGCAGAAGAAGCCGCGGCGAGGACCGAAGGTCGTCCGCCTCGAGGACGGTGAAGCGGGTCTGTCGGCACGGACCATCAAGCGTCGGCTCGCCAGCGTCTCCGGGCTGTTCGGCTACCTGATGACCCGCGATGACCTGGCCGTCAAGCGCAACCCGGTGCCGACGGGATTGGCGAACCGCCGACGAGGCGGCAACCGCGGGGCACCGCTCCTGCGCACGCCCCGAACCCTCCCGCGCGTCCTCGGACCGGCTGAGGTCGAGGCGGTGCTCGGTGCACTGAACACCGCGCGGGACCGCGCCATGGTGCTCGCGATGCTGCTGGGCGGCCTGCGCCGCTGCGAAGTACTTGGCCTGCGGCTGGGAGACCTCTCGCCGGGCGGACGTCGGGTTTTCATCAGCGAGGGCAAGGGCGGGCATCAGCGCCTGATACCGATCTCTGCGCAGTTCTTCACCGCCGTCGGGGACTACCTGGACCAGGAGCGACCTGCCGTCGATCCTGCTGCTCGATCTCATGCTGGCCGCCTGGCACCGGGCGCTGGAGACGTGGACCTCATCGGACGCCGCACAGCAGGACCGCGCGGCGCTCATCCGGCACATGCACAAAGCCTTCGCAGCGATCCCCGCGGTCGCAGCACTGGCAGCACAGGACAGCTAAGCGGGCTGGGCGCCACCTCATACTGCCGGTAGCGGCCCTCGCAACACTCGCTGCACCCCCGCAGGCATCGCCGCCGTTCCCCTCACCGGTGCCATCTGCGCTTCCCGCTTTGAGTGAGAACAGGTTCTGAGAACCGATCCGAGGTCGACGAGGGACCGGCGGGCTGTTGTCGATCTTGCTCCGGCAAAGGACCGTTTGTGAGAGCGCACTCCCTGAGGGAGTAGGGACGTCCGTGGGGGCGCACCCACAGGTGTCGTCTGGTGGCCGTGCACAGGGCTCGGGGACGATCGCCAGGGTGGGGAGCGTGGTCAGCGAGTGGGCCAGGGGTGGCGGCGGGCGAGCACCGTACACTCCTCATCTGCCCGACCGGGCACCAGGCGGCCATCCGCCTCCTACTGCTCGGCGAGTTCGGTGAAGATCGGTTCCAGTTCGGGACAGGGAACCGTTTCGCCGCCGGCGCGCTGCACACCGCTGGCGGGCATGGGCCGCCTCGTCGTGGTGCTCATAGAGGGTTCAACGCCGCCTGGGCTGTACTGGTTACCCACACGGCCGGCCCGGAGTCCCGCCCGTGGCCGGGTAGCAGGAACACGCGTGTGCACCAGTGGCGCCGGGCGAGTCGCCGAAGTGAATGTCCTTGCCTGGACCTGTTGGTCCATCTGTCTTGTGACGAGATGCCGTAGGGGGCATTCGGGTGGAATGCCCCGTGCGCCGCAACTGCCCCCACTCCCCTTCCAGTCGTCTGCTCCAGTGACCTGACGACCCAGGAGGCAACCGTGACTGGATTTGAGGGTTTCACCACGGGCACCGTGGCGCTGAAGGATCTCGACCCGTACCGCTTCCCTGCGGCGCGCATCGACGAACTGCAGGAGCTGACGTCGACCGTCTGTGGCGTCACGGAGCCCGGCAACCGCCTGCTGCCGGCACCAGACCCGGCGAGCCGCCTGTTGGCTCCTCTCGAACCGGCCGACCGTCGCCGTCTGGAGCTGCACGCCACACTCACCGCAGCGGGCATCGCGCCCCTGCCGGGCGACCTCGACGCCATCAAGGCCCTGTGCCAGCTGGACGAAACCACCCACCTTGCCCTCCAGCGATGGATCAACCGCGAGATGTGACCCCCGCAGGGCGCTGGATGCGTTCCGGGTTCCGATCTTCCCGCGCCGGCCACAGGAGGCGGGCAGACGCTGCCGCCCGGGCTCGCTGATCCCTCCGGAAAACGCGGCAACCCCTGACAGATCACAAGAACCGGCCGGCTGAATTCGCTACGTTCCGCCTCCCTGTCCGTACCGCTTCCGGCCGGGGAGAGTCGGACTCTTCGTCGGCTACCGAAAGGATGGGGCAGCAATGACCGGTGCTATGTGGTCGGCGCGGTGGCTGGCTTCGGCCTGTGACGACCCGGCCGGGTGTCTGCGTGAGTGGCAAGTGGGCCAGCAGGGTGTCGTGCTCGTGCCTGCGGGGCGGGTCTGGGACGCGCTCGCGGTCCCGGAGATGCTGGGACGCAGCCTGCTGAACGCCGTCGCCCGCTCCGGGCATCCGGCGACCGGACCGGTGCTCGTCGACAGCAGGCGTCAGGAACTCGTGCTCCTGATGGATCCGGGCAGCCCTCCAGCAAGGCTGGACCGGGCCGCCCGGTATCTGACCAGCGGGACATGGCTGGCCATTCCCGACCCCGGCCGCCGGAAGGTCACGGGGCTTTCCTGGCTCGTCCCGCCCGACGGGAAGGGAACGCTGTTCTCCCCCACGGATCTGTACCCCTCTCTCACCCCGCACCCTCCGGCCGCATGATCACTCACGGTGAACATTGTCCGCTCGGCGGCCCGCGGCATCGAAAGTGGTGTCGAAGACGACCTTCTCGCCCTGGCGCAATGGCCGGTCCGGCCCGTGAACCGCGGAAATCTCGGCCGCAACGTCAGGCTCATCGCCTTCCTGACTGATCACCCAACGCCTCGTTCAGCGTCGAACCACTTCACCACACCTCTGGGCATTAGATGTCGCCCCCACTCGTCTCGGAGTCAGAGGCCAAACCGTCCTCCCGACCCCAGCCGGCACCAAGGGCGTGCGCAGGGGCGCGACACAGCGCATCAGGGAGCCCGCAGCCCTGGCCACGCCCGCCCCTGCCGTGACACGGACACCAGGCGTGGAGACGAGGCCGCCGCCTCCCGCTCCTGCCGCACCCCGAGCTCCCTCCGGTCATGACCGGACCAGCGTCGCCAGGCACGGCTCCCGATGAGCCCAGAAGATCGAGAAACGCTGACAAGCACACCCCAGATCCGCTACAGAGAGCTACTTGTCACGTCGCGGTAGCTTCGGGAGAACAGGGCTGCGATCCCGGCTGTCCTGTCACCGAAGCTGACGAATTCTCACCGGATCCCATCCGTGTTGTCGGATTCTCACTGTTTCGCGTTCTGGCCTGGTCATAGCCGTGCGGCCGTCCGGACCAGGCTGGCCAGGGCGAGGGAGCGGCTGTGCGCGGGCCAGGCGATGTGGGTCACGACGGGAGGTGCGTCGGTCAAGGGGACGGCCGTGTGTTCGGCCCACAACCAGGAGCGGGCGGAGTCGGGGACGACCGCTACGGTGCGTCCGAGGGCGATCAGCTGGGCCAGTTGCGTCTGGTTGTGGATCTCGGGGCCAGGGCCGGGTGCGTAGGTGCCGTGGGTGGGCCAGCGGGCGAGCGGCAGATCGGGGACATCCCTGACATCGGCCAGGGACAAGGTCTCGCGGGCGGCGAGCGGGTGCCTGGCAGGCAGGACGGCGACCTGTCCCTCGGTCGTCAGCGCCTCGCTGTCGAACCCGGCGAGGGAGTTCCACGGCGTGTGCATGAGCGCTACATCGGCGCGTCCGTCGCGTAGCAGCTCTTCCTGCTCGCAGATGCCGCAAGGCAGCACCTCGATCTCGGCACTGTCGGGCTCGGCCGCGTAGGCGTCGAGAAGCTTCTGCAGCAGTTCGTGGGACGCGGCGGCCTTCACCGCGAGGACCAGCCGATGGCGGGGGCCGCCAGGACTTTCGGCACCCCCGGCGCGCCGGGTGCGGCGGACGGCGGCAGCGGCCGCGTCGAGAGCCGCCCGGCCCTCCTGCAGCAGCACCTCCCCGGCACCGGTCAGGCGGACACCACGGCGGTTGCGCTGCAGCAGGCAGACCCCGAGGCGCCGTTCGAGCTGCTGGATCGCCCGCGACAGCGGCGGCTGGGCCATCCCGAGGCGCTCGGCGGCGCGCCCGAAGTGCAGTTCCTCGGCGACGGCCACGAAGTACCGCAACTCGCGGGTTTCCAGGGTGTCCACGACCGCATCATATTCGGTGATACCCGGCGGGTATGACAGGGCGCCGTATCGGTGTTGGCCGCACCACCCGCCCACGGGCCACCATCATCGGCATGAGCGAAACGATGATCGCGCTGGTGACCGGCGCGAACAAGGGCATTGGGTACGAGATCGCGGCTGGGCTGGGCAGCCTCGGGTACCGCGTCGGTGTGGGAGCCCGCGACGCGGTCCGACGCGAAACCGCCGTCGGGAAGCTGCGCGCCGTCGGCGTGGACGCGTTCGGGGTACCGCTGGACGTGACCGATGGCGGGAGCGTCACTGATGCCGCGGAACTGGTCGAACGGCTGGCCGGGCGCCTCGACGCCCTGGTCAACAACGCCGGTATCTCGGGCGAGATGGGCCCGGGGTGGGTGCAGGACCCGAGCGCGCTCGACCTGGAGGTGCTCCGCAGGGTCGTGGACGCCAACGTCATGGGTGTCGTCCGGGTCACCAACGCGATGCTGCCACTGCTGCGGCGCTCGGCCTCGCCACGCATCGTCAACGTCTCCAGCAGCGTAGGCTCCCTGACCCGGCAGGCGGACCCGGACACCGAGATCGGCCCGATCATGGCGGCCTACGCGCCGTCGAAGTCCTTCCTCAACGCCCTCACCCTGCAGTACGCCCGACAGTTCGCCGGCACCGACATCCTCATCAACGCCGCCTGCCCGGGCCTGGTCGCGACCGACTTCACAGGCTTCCACGGACCCCGCACCCCCGCACAGGGCGCAGCCACCCCGATCCGGCTCGCCACGCTGCCCGACGGCGGCCCGACCGGTTCGTTCTTCGAGGACGACGGCGTCGTCCCCTGGTGATCACGAACCCGCGGTTGGATTCCGCAGAACCCAGATGCACGGAGAATTTCGGACCGAGCGTTCTCATCGAAGCTGGGAACCCCGCAGCTCAGCACAGGATCCACAGACAGGTTCAACGCGACAGGACACCGGCGAGTTCGCGGAAACTGAAGGTTCTTCAGCGCGTCTGTCGAGTGAACGGTGGTTCTGGAGTTGTCGGAGGTTCAGCGGCGGGCGGCATATCAGGTGTCACTTCCCTGTTCGAAGATCCACCGTTGACCGTACAGACCCCGGGCCGACGACCCACGCCGATGCCCTCGCTGCTCGTGGCAGCGAGGGGGTTTCTGGCCGCCCCGTCTAGACAGTTGATGCGCTGCCGGTGCTCGGGGGCTGCTCGGTAGCGCAGTGGAGGCACTTGCTCGCAGCGGCGGGCAGGTCCTCGGACAGGCAGGCCGGACAGGTCTTGACGGGGCCGGGCTCGCCGAATGCCTTGACACCGCGGCGGGCCTGGTAGCGCTTGTACGGCACGACGATCAGGAAGTAGATGACCGCCATGAAGATGATGAAATAGATCAGCGCGGAGATGAACTGGCCCAGGTCGAGGTACGTCGCCTCGTTTCCCTCTTCGCCGAGCTGCCACCCTAGCCCCAGAGATTCGCCGCCCTGGAAACGGCTGACGATCGGGTTGATCACATAGTCGGTGAACGCTTTGATCAGGGTCGAGAAGGCCAGCGCGATGACCAGCCCGACAGCGATGGTGATGAGGTCACCGCGCATGAGGAAGTTCTTGAAGCCTTTGAGCACTGTCCGCTTCCTTTCCTGGGCGCCCGCGTGCCCGGCACGTGGGCACAGCGGAAGCAGTGCTCAGCAGCTAATCGCAGGCCCCGACGCAGGGAGCGGAGCCACGGCGCGATGACGCACGGACGGCCGCAGCCCGGCCGCGCTACCGCCTCACTTGGCCGCGGCTCCGATGGTGCACTTCTCGCCCGCCGGGTCGGTAGGACATCGCCTACGAGCCCGGCAACAAGACCGAACACGCCGGTGACCGCCGTGGCCGAAGCGCTGTTGAGGCAGTCACCCTTCTTCGCCCTCGACCGAATAGTCTGGAGTGGAAGGGGCGCGGGGACACCGGGGCTCCCAGGCCGGCCGTACGAGAATCATGCTGACGGATCAGACACGGTTTGCCTGAGCCGCTATGTCCTGACGGTCCAGCGGCCGTTCCGGGAGGCGATGATGACCGTGTCGCAGAGCATTGCCACGATCGCGATCGCCGCGATCGGCCATGTCCCCCTTTCCGGAATCTGCTCCCAGACGATCCCGACGGTGATGGCGAGTGCCAGGGCGAAGCCGGTGCCCGGCAGGTACCGGAGCGGGATACGCAGGGTCCGCTCGGGCGGAGGTCCTGCTTCCCCTGCCGGAAGCGTCATGGGATCCTGGTTCGACATTGGGTGATCTCCGTTCGGGTGGTGCCTGATGGTCCCGGCGCTTCCCCGGATCCAAGGCCGCGAGGGAAGCGGCGGGTTGCATTTCAGGGTTCCTCGCGTAAGCGGCAGGCAACCGGTCATGTGCGCTGGCGCTTCAAGCGGAGCGAGGTGAGCCCTATGTATCCGGCCGTTGCCGCGACCCGCAGCAGGTAGAGGAGGCGGACTCCGCGGGAACGGGTTGAAACGTCCTGCCACTCGGCTGCCCACTCCTCGCCGTAGCGCGCACCATCACCGGTGAGACACGCCATCAGCCGCACGATCCGGGAAGCACGGCGTGGACGTGTGTCGAAGGGCATGGGTCGTCCGACGCCCCATGCTCCTTGCTCCAGTTGGCGTAGAAATTCTTCGTGCTGCTTGGCCGTTCTTCCGGTGGGGTGTACATGGATGAGCACCGAGAGTGCCGCACTCATGAGGGCTGCCGCGGCGGTCATGGCCACCTTCTCGCCGATCACGCTGTTTCCCTGCGGCGCTGGATGCGCAGAGTCCAGGCCATCCTGGGCCCGCTCGTGAGGAGAAGACGGGTGAGGAAGGCGAGCCGGGTGCGGGTGGGCCGGCTCTTCATGTCCTGCCACCCGGCTGCCCACTCCTCCGTCCAGCGTTCGCGGTCCTGCTTCGGCAGCAGTCGCGAAGCGAAGCCGAAGGTGCGGGGGCTGGTTACTGAGGCGGGCGGGATCAGGAATGAGGCGGGCCGCCCAGAAGCGGATGCGGGCGTCGCGGTTCCGCTTCATCTGATCTTGTACCTCAGGGCCCTTCCAGATCTCCTCGGCGGCCTCGGCCGCCTGCTCGATGGCGTCGTCTTCCATGAGTCACGCCCCCAAGCCGTCGGTGGCGGGCCGGAGCCGCACTGAGGTGGCACCGCCGTTGTACGCCTGCGCGAGGGCCAGCCGAGCGGATTCGGCACCGCCAGAGGTGAAGCGGTAGTAGCGGCGCCGGGGCCGGGGTGGGTCGGTCTTCTCGATCTGGCTTTGGTCCTCCCAGAACGACTCGAGCCAGCCGGCGTTCTCGAGGCGGGCGAGGATCGGGTGGATAGTGCCGGTGGGCAGCCCCGCCGCGTCGGAGAGTTCGAGACCGTAGCGGGCCTCGGACGGAGTCTCCAGGAGGGTCCGCAGCACCAGTTGCGTCTGGAGCGTCATGCGCGGATTCTTAGCCATGCACAAACTCTAGTATGGCAATCACCTGCGATGTAAAAGGCTCTGACGGGATTTCACCAGCATGAGTGAGGGCCTGGTTTCCGGTTGCGGCCATCCGTGCCTCTCTGCCATTCACTCTCATGGGCGAACGGGGATACGTGACTCGCCAAGATGCGCGAAGTAGCTCTCCAGGGAGCCAGCAGCCCTGGCAGCGCCTGTTCTGTTGAGGCCCCGACGCCGACGTGGAGACGGGGCCGCTGAGTTGATTCCGTCCTGGTGTGCGGGACGACAGGACATGTGCGCGCCTCGCCCTGACCAACGCGGAGCCTCACGCAAGGACACGGCAGCGTGGAAGAGCACAGGCGGACCGGGGCACTGTCTGTGACTTCTGCTGCTGGTACGGCTGTTCCTCGTCGGGGCCCGAAGCTGGAGTCGTTGCTGCTGCCCGCTGATGAGCGGGCGGTGTTGGGGCGGTGGACGCGTCGGGCGACGTCGGCTCAGGCTCTGGCCCTGCACGCACGGATTGTGCTGGCGTGCGCGGGGTCGGAGGTGCCGGCGATCGTTGCGGTCGCCCGGGATCTGCGGGTGACCGCGGACACGGTCCGCAATTGGCGGCGGTTCGTCGTCGAGCGGCTGGACGGCTTGGCCGACGAGCCCCGGCCGGGTCGCCCACCATCAGCGTCGACCAGGTGGAGAACGTCGTGGTCACGGCGCTGGAGGAACTCCCGTCGTACGGGCCGCCGCGCCCGGCCGCCCGTCACACCCCGAAGAGCTGCATCACCCGCGTCACGGCCTGCGCGACCGGCGCGCCGACCTCGCCGACCAGTGCGGCCACGCCGGAGATGCCGCCGAGCGCCCGCCGGAAGGCGCCGGGTTCCGGGGCATCCTCGGTGAGGGTGTCCAGCGAGGCTTCGAGCACCTCGCGGTCACCCTCCGGGACCCGCGCGCGCAGCGCCAGCACCAGGTTGACCAGCTCCTGGAGCGCCGCCTGCGGGTCCTGTGGGGCGTTGTACTGCTGCCCGATCTTGCCGGTGTTGTTGGTGCCGTAGACCTGGAAGTTGTCGCCGACCTGGCCGTAGTAGTTGGCCGTGCCGCGCTCGCGCCCGTGGTCGTATCCGTCGCCGGTCAATTGCCCACCTTCCCCGTGTTGCCCCTGCCGAACACCTTGAAGTTGTCGCCGACCTGGCCGTAGTAGTTGGTGACGTTCTGCTTGAAGTACGCCTGGGGGTTGTCGATCGCCGCCATGATCTGCCGGACGAGGCCCTGCACCAGCGCCTGGTCGGTGGTGACCAGCGCGGTCCGGGGCGGGCCGGCCGTCTCGATGACCAGGGCGTAGTAGGTCCTGGTCAGCAGTACGCTCAGCAGCTGGAGCAGGAAGATCCCGAGCAGGACGTACGCGGTGATCAGCACCCCGTGCTCGTACTCCTCCCGGTCCGAGCCGGACAGCTCCACCTCCTGGAGGGCGAAGACCGCGCCCGCCACCACCACCGCCAGCACCACGACGGACTTCAGGAAGCGGCCCACCGCCTTCGCGCGCTCTGGTCTGACCCTGACCGTGGTCGCCCGGGCGATGTTGTTGAGGGGATACGCCTCTGCGCCGACCCAGAGCACCCGCTTGCTGAGTTCGACGACGGTGACCTTGCGTCTGGCCATACGGATCCCCCTGTACCCGGCCCAACCCCGACATAGCACGAAGCATCCTCGCGAACTCCCTGGTCGGCAACCGAAATCGGCTATCTGGTAAGGGAGTTCACGCGGAGGCTGTGCGTTGCTTACAACGATCAACTACTGGCGCAGGACACGAGCCTCGATCTTTCGTGAACGTCCGTCGGTTCGCTCGACGGACCGTTTCGATTGTTCGGTCTGATGGCAGGAAGGCTGTGAGTTGGGTCGGGCTGCAGGCAGGCTGCCGACCCCCCTCCTCATTCGGGTGACGATGCGCGATGCCTAGCCACGGCGCGATGCGTGCCAGCAGGATGGCCCTTACATACAGCGCCAGTTCGCAGCAACCAACGGTGGGGGAATCGTGGAACCAAGCCTTGCCCTGCTCGCCGCCCAGGCACTCGTCCAGGCCATGACGACTGGCGCGTGGAGCACCATGCGGGAAAGCCTGGTCCAGCGCTTGCGCCGGGACGATCCCGATGGGGCGGAGCAGGCCGTGGACACGCTCGACAGGACCGCGTCGGAGGTCGCCGTGCATCCGGCGGGCAGCAGCGCGGTCGTAGGGCTCCTGCAGGGCCGGCTCGAGCCGCTGATCGCCGCCTCGCCCGAGCTGAGGGGGGTGCTTCAAGACCTGGTCCGTGAGCAGTCGGCCCGCGACACGGGCGGGGCACGTACCCATCTGCAATCGCATGCGGACCGCGGTGCCAGCGTTCACCAGCAGAGCGGCGGCGTCTACTTCGCCGACCACCACCAGGGCGACCGCTTCGCGCCGGTCGCGCACCAGATGAGCTTCTTCAAGCAGCCCAAGCGCGTCATGTTACTGGCAGCCGCCATCCTTGCCGTCGCGCTCCTTGCGACCGGCTATCTCCTGATCGCTCCGGACGAGGTGGCTGACTACCGCAAACAGGTCGTCGGCACCTGCAAGCAAGTGAACAGGGTGCTCTCGGAGCAGCACAATGACGCGTTCCACCTCAAGGTGGATGCTGGGTCGACCGACCCCTTGGAGGCCATGGCCATCCACAAGGAGAGGTTCCTCTTCTATGCACGGGCAAACATCGACAGCGCCCGACAGTCCTTCGCGTCCCTCAACACAAAGAAGGTGCCAGCCGAGCTGAGGGAACGGCACGCTGCGGCAAAGAAGGCCCAAGACGACTGGCTCGCCCGGATGGAACACGACATGCAGCGGTACAACCGAGAGTTGAAGGAGGGAGACCCCGCCAGCAAGGTCAACTCCATGGGTATGGCCAGCCTGCCATGGCACACGCGACTCAACGACGCGATGACCTCCCTCGCGGGAGAGACCTGCCAGACGACAGCCAGCACACCCGGCTCCTAACAAACCGCTGTCGCACCGATCCGCGATTACGCGCTCCCCCGTGGTCTTGTCGATGTCGCGCGGCGGTCGTCTGACCCCAGGAGGAGGCCGACCGGACATTCCCACAGCACCGCCTTGGTCAAGGCGTCGGGCCCGGCGACCCGGTCTGCCACCACGATCTTGCTCCAGGGCCCCCTGCACAGGGCTTCATCCCAGTCGGCTCACGACCAGCACACCTAGGGCGTGTGCCGGAAGTGTTCTTGTGACCTCGACTCAGGTCACTAGCCGACGGAGATAACCCGGTCGGGACGGCCATCCAGGGTGATGGTCACTTCGTGGACCGCGCCTCCCTCGGTGTTCATACGAATCCGGTCTGGGGCCGTCCAGACGGTCTCGCTGAGTGCGTTGTCTTCGGAGTCGCCGTTGAAGCAGCCGACACTCCAGCGGCGTTCCAGCGGTGGGTTCCCCTGGTGGACAAAAACGCACCAGACAGGGTCAAGAGAGCCACTCTGCGCCGCCACGACCAGCTGACGGTCGCTGCGGCCGGGGGCCGATTCGGTCTTCAACACTTCGTCCGAACTACCGAACACCGCGGAGGCCCAGCCCCCGATGAGCAGCATGGGGACGCCGGTGACGAGCAGCGCGGTCACCAGGGGCAGGCGCAGCGAGGACTTCGGCGGCCCCAAGAGCACCGCCCCGGTCAGCGTGGTCAGGGCCAGCCATCCCAGCAGAAGGACGTACTCGCGGAGCCCGAGCAGCAGAACCAGCGAGCCCTCGTCTCCCGACTCGAGTCCGGCTACGGCCGCGGCGCCGAAGACGACTGCCACCGTCAGCAGCAGGAAGGCCGACGGTCTGCGATAGCGAGTGAGGTTCATGATCCCCCGAACGATGTGGATCACGCAGCCTAAGGGGGAAGGCCGGGCAGAGGCTAGGGCCGATGAGCGTGGGTCACAGCCACTCGTTGATGGCTGCGACAAGGACGGTCGCCTCATAGCGGACCGCGAGTTTGTCGTAGCGCGTGGCGACCGCGCGGTTCCTCTTGAGGCGGTTGATACCGCACTCGACCGCGTGGCGCTGGCGGTAGTCGGCCGGGTCGAAATGCGGCGGCCGGCCACCGCGGGAGCCGAGCTTCTGGCGGTTGCGGGCTTGGTCGGCCTTGTCCGGGATGGTGCAGCGGATTCCCCGGCGCCGCAGGTAGGCGCGGTTCTTGCGGGAGGCATACGCCTTGTCAGCCCTCACGCGGTCAGGGCGGACCCGCGGCCTGCCCGGCCCGATGCGGGGCACGCGGACCTTCTCCAGCACCGGTTCGAACTGCGGCGAGTCTCCGCGCTGCCCTGCCGTAACCACGATCGACATGGGCTTCTGGCCTTGCTCGACGGCCAGGTGCAGCTTGGTGGTGAACCCGCCGCGCGAGCGCCCCAGCCCGTGATCGCGGGGCTCGTCAAAGACACCGCCCGGTGGCTCCTTCTGCCGGTCACCGTGCTTGCGAGCCCCGGCCGCATGCAGGTGAGCGTGGCACACCGTGGAAGCGACGCTCAGATCCCACGTGATCGCACCCTTCACGTCGGCCAGGGACTGCAGCCGGGTCAGGATCCGGTACCAGGTGCCGTCGCGCTGCCACCGGCGGAACAGGTCGTAGATCCGGCCCCACGGCCCGTGCTGCGTGGGCACATCCCGCCACGGAACACCGGTCCGGACCCGGAACCGTATGCCGTCGATCAACTGCCGCCGAGGCCAGACGGGCGGCCGCCCCGCCCTGGTGCCCTTCGGCAACAGCGGCTCCAACACCACCCACTGCTCGTCCGTGAGATCTCCACGCCCCATGAACTGTCATCATTCAGAGCTCAAGATCCACTTTCGATACATGGCACATCGAACGGGCCCTGGGGGCGACAGGAGACGGGTACCGGTAGGCCGGCGCTCGGAGTACAGCACTCTTGGAATGATGCTCCCCGCAGGCTGGTTGACGGCGTGCGGGGTCCCGGCCAAGTGGCACCCGCACTCGGCCGCAGCACAGCCGCTGGCGGCCGCCCCGACCGCATCCGTCCGGCACACGCCGGGGCCCACCTTGCCTCGCCTGTCAGAGGCGCTCGATACCGTCCAGCCATGACCGAAAGTGATCATCTGCTCGACCTGATCCGGAACACCCCGGAGATCGATCTGCTGCTGCGGACGTCGTTCGGCTTCGACATCGGGCGGAAGTATCACGGCGATGGGTTGAGGCTTGCCTCGGGTGCACCGCTGGAGCCGATAGCGGGCGAGTCCGCCGGCGGGGCGTACTTCCTGTGTGCTGAGGAGGGCGGGCGTCGGCCGGTGGTGTTCGCGAGTTCCGAAGGAGAGGGCGGGCTGATCGCCGACGACCTGGCGGACGCGCTGGAGATCATCATCGGGCTTGAATGGCGGGACAGTCTCGGGTTCTCCGGCGGGGGCGACGTGGAGGTCATGCAGGTCTCTGCCCAGCACCTCGAGCGGTACCTGGCCCGTGGCAACCCGGAGATCGCCGAGGAGCGCGTACATGCGGCCGCGGCCCTGTCGCTTCGTGTCGTGCCCGTCGCCGACCTCGTGATCCGCCTGTGGGAAGCGGCTTCGAGAACCGAACCGGACTATGTGGTGACCACCGAGGACGGGGAGGCGTATGACCCACCATTCGGCGAGTACTCGGAGCCTCGCCATGGTGGCTGGCGTTGAACGAACCGATACTCGCTCACCGGTCAGCGCGACACGTGACTGACATAGCCGTTTGCCGGCCTGGTAGACAACCAGCATGGCGACGTTCCTGGTTCTGTTCGACGACTCCAGCACCACCTGGCGTATCGAGCCTTCAGTCCTCACTCCCGGGCTCCATGGCATCTGGGCCGACACGGTCATCGATCCGGCCATCCGGAGCGAAGCTCGGGGCTTCACGTGGAGCTTCCAGACGTCCTGTGGCTCAGCTGAGACCTACCTGGATACCGGCGGCACGTGCCTCTACATCGATGCCGCCCTTACCGACGCGGCCCAGATCGCCTGCATATTCCGTGACTGCGTGCCAGGGTCCATCGAAGTGATTTTCTGCGATCAGGGATACAACTTCGACCCGGTGATCACACCCGACACCACCCCAGCAGAACTCATCAGCAAGGCGAACGCTTTGCCGTAGGGCGTGGACGGACACACCAGTCGTCGGATGTGAGGAGCGGAATACGGCACTCTTCGAATGACGCTCCCCGCCAGCTGGCGGCTACGGATGGAGTACCGAGCGCCGCCGTCGATACGCCAACGATCTCAGCTCCGAGGTGACGCTGGTCGGGGTCAGCGCCCGCTCGAACAGGCAGAAGTCGGACCAGAACCCCGCCACTTGGATGCCGATGGAAGCAGTGCACTGCCGGTACGTGGGCGATTGGGTCATCACGAAGAAGCGGTGGGGCCTCAGCGTCGACGAGGCTGAGCGCACGGCCCTGTTCCGCTACGCGGCGGGGTGCCCGGACGTAACGCTGTCGTACGAGCCGGCCGCGTAGCCCAGGTATCAGGCAGACCAGCACCCTGGTCTGCTGGGGTGGTGTCACGCAGGCGAAGTTCCGCAGCCGCTGATAGGCCGCGTACTGCTTGCGCTGGACACAGGTGACGCCGTCCCCGAGGCACGAGGAGAACGTAGTCGGCAGCCTTGGCCAGCTCCGCCATGGCCACGATCCGCCTCTGAGGCACCTGGAGGCCAACCGCGCGCCGGCGAACCCGCCTGCTCGCATCCGTCTGCCCGGTAACCGAGGCCACGGTCTCAAGCCCGATGAGGTCATTGCCGAAGTACCGGTAGCGACCAGGTCGATGCTGCGCCGGTCCTCATGTACGTCGGCCGCTGTGCTGCGCCTGAATTCGACGATCACGGGTGCCCCGTTCTCGTCGATCCCCAGGAAGTCGATCCGCCCTCCGTCGACGCAGTCGATGGCGTACTCGTCGCTCGCGAGGAACGTGACGTAGGTCGTGGAACCGAATCCGGCGGAGCCTTGCCCGGTCGAACTCCCGTTGCGCCTGGAGCCGGAGCCGACACGTGTCGAAGCTGCGCGGACTGTGCCGAGCTGGCCAACGTACGCGACCGGCACGGCACCGACGATCGGCTACGCAAGGTTGTCAGCAGAGCGAACGTCGCGTGAAGCGGCATTCGAGATGGACCAGGACGGCCTCGGACAGTGCCGAGCCGTTCTTCGTGGCGGCCCCTCGTTTCGAGGGCCGCCACGAAGGACGTCAGTCAGTGATCAGCGACCGGCCGCCCCAACCCGGTATCGCAAGCCACTTGCACGTTCTTCTAACCCGAGTCCTCCCGAACGCGAAGTTCTACGGTCTCAGATTCGCCGACAGCGGTCGGCTGTGCTCGATCGGGTGGGTCCAGGCGTTCGTGGACAACCAGCACTTCTCCGCCGCGGGTTCTCACAGGTATGACCAACAAGAGCATCATCACCATCGAGATCCGGGGGCGTGAGGTGGCTGCCGAATCTGACCGGTTCTGCCCGAGCACGGAAGGGAGTTCGAGATGAGCGAGACCACGGCGAAGTGCCGGCCGACGAAGCACGGAGCCAACATCGGCCGCACGTCGGCTTGGATGGCACCGCAAGGTGGCTCTCGACCTACACCGGATGCTCAACGAGGACGATCCCGACCGCCGCCGTCATAGAGCCTCATCCACGGTCATGTCCTGCGCCGGGACGTCATCGATCACTTCGACGAGTACGCGACGGGGTCGGCGACTCCTGTCCTGGAGCGGAATCGCTGTCCAGGGATGCGTCCTCGCCGCCTAGACGGTCCAGGACGCGAGCCGGTGGGGACAGCTCCCCGCGGGCGCGACGGTGACGAAGGGCGCGGTGCTCTTCCCGCGCCTGGAAGAGCCGAAGAAGGACTGACGTTCTTCTCCTAAGCGAAGAGCCCCGGAACCGGAAAGGTTCCGGGGCTCTTCGCGTCGCAGGTGGGTCGGATGAATATCCCGTCCATCCAGCGCAGCGGGCGGCGATTTTTCACGGAAATGATCACATGGCAGCATGCTCACGTGACTGACAACGGGGACGACATACGGAAGCCTCAACGGGTTTCGAGGCTGGCCGAGTTGGCGGATGCTCCGGTTTCGGCAGTGCTGCCGGAACCGGAGCCGGTTCTGGCAGCCTCACCTGCTGAGATGCGGACCGTGCCGCCGGATCCGAAGCAGGCTGACGAGGTGGCGCAGGCGCGACGCGAGTTTGCGCGATTGCTGGGGGAGTTTCGACGCCACACGGTCCTGGTGCCCTTCGACGACCACGGAAGCCTGTGGACCGCGGATTTCAACGGAGTCCGGTGGATCTGCGCGTTCTCGGACGAGGAGGCGCTGGCGCGGTTCGCGGAGGCACGGGGAGGAGCGACGCGCGAGTGGACCTACCGGACGATTCTGGGTGCGCGACTGCTGGATGTGATGGTGCCCATGCTGCCCGGGCCGGGCGGGGTCGCGCTGGACGCTGGCAGTCCGGACGGGATGCTGTTTCCGCCGGTGGCGGGGATCGTCCCGGACGAGGTGGCAGTGGATCTTGAGGGGGAGACACAGTGAGTGGGAACGAGCCTGATCTCGCGGCGCCTGCTGCGGCGCTGGCGGAGATAGCGAAGGGCATCAACCTGGCGCACTCCGAGCTACAGGAACTCGGAATGATCGGCGAGGCGTCGGTGGGCCGCGGGTTCTCCGATCTGGCCTTGTCCGGGCTGGAGTTGGGTCACGGCGGTCTGACGTCGGAGTTCGAGACGTTCTGCAACCGGTGGGAGTGGGGCGTACGTGCGCTGACCCTGCGGGGAAACGGTTTTGCACAGGGGGTCGGCCTGTCGGCGGGCTCGTTCGCGGAGCAGGAGCAGTACGTCAAGGACTCGTTCAAGATCGGAGTGAACTCGCTCAACGGGAACCCGCATCTGTCCGAGGACGAGGTCAAGCAGATGAGATGGGACACGATCCGTGACCAGCACATGTGGGACAACGCGGACTGGAGTGGCGAGTCGTTCACCGAAGCCCATCAGGAGGTCAAGCAGACCTGGAAGAACACGGGCTACGACGTCATGGATGCGCAGTTGGACTCGATGGAACGTCAGGGCCTGATCGACCCTGCGATGCGTGACCGTGTGGACGAAGAACTCAAGAACGACTTCGACCCGGATCAGGCGACCATCGATCAGGCCGAGCAGCCGCGGTGGGGGGAGAGCCGCTGATGGTGGACTGGGGTGGCCTGGTCGACAAGGGGATCGACAAGATCGATAAGGGCATCGACAAGGGCAAGGAGATGGTCGGTGAGGGTGTCGACTATGTGACCGACAAGGCCGGCCAGGGCCTGCGGCACTACGGTTATGACGCCCTTGCCGAAGAAGTCGAGGACTGGGGTGACGAGACTGCTTCGTCCCTTGGCGCGGAGGTCGGGGAGCAGCAGCTCGGGCAGACCGAGGAGCCGAACGAGCTGATCCACGGCAAGCCCGAGCAGATAGCCGCGACGGTGAAGAACCTGCGGGACTTCCAAAAGGCGTTCGACCTGGTCGGCGGCGGGATGAAGAAGCTGGACTCCAGCCACTGGAAGGGCGAGGCGGCCAACGCATTCCGGGAGAAGTTCCAGACCCTGCCGACCGACTGGCTGCACGCGGCGGACGCGATGGAGAACGCAGCCAAGGCGCTCGAGACATACTCCCATGCGATCGTCAGCGCGCAGGGCAAGGCGCGCGAGGCGATCGCCCTGTACAAGGAGGGCGACAAGGACTCGCAGACGGCCGCCGACACGCACAACAAGAAGGTCGACGCCTACAACGCGGCGCGCAACGGGGACAGTCCGCTGCCCCATCCAGGAGAGTTCTCCGACCCCGGCAAGGCCAAGCGCCGGCGTGCGCGGGAGATCCTGAGCGACGCCCGGTCCGCGCGGAATGAGGCCGCGGAGACCGCGAAGGGAGCGGTACGCGCGGCGCTGGCGCACGCGCCCCAGGAGCCGACCGGCCGTGAGAAGGCCATGCTCGAGTTGATGGACTATGGCGTGGGCCAGGGCATCGAGCTCGCCCACTTCGGCGGCGGCATCATCAAGGGCACGGCTGGTCTGCTCAACTTCGTCCGGTCGGTCAACCCGGTTGACCCGTACAACCTGACCCACCCGGCGGAGTACTACAAGGGCGTCAACATGACGCTCGCCGGCCTGGTGTCCACGGCAGCGAACCCGGACAGGGCGCTGAAGAACGCCTGGGACGCGGCGAAGGGAGACCCGTCGGAGTTCTTCGGCCGCCTGGTGCCGGAGCTGCTCGGCACCAAGGGCGGCGGGGTCATCAAGGGCGGACTACGAGCTGGCCTGAATGGCACCAAGCATCTGCCCGACGGGCAGAAACCGGGCGGCAGCCGCGGGGATCACGAGAAGGACCCGCACACCAACGGCAAGACGTGTGGCCAGACGGATTGCAAGAACGACCCGATCGACATCGCGACGGGCCGCATGCTGCTGCCCCAGACGGACATCACCCTGCCCGGCTCACTACCGCTCGTCTTCCGGCGCACCTTCGACTCCTCGCGCCGTTCGGGGCGCTGGTTCGGCCCGGCATGGTCGTCGACGGTCGACCAGCGGCTGGAGATCGATTCCGAGGGTGTGATCTTCAGCTGTGACGAGGGCAGCCTGCTCGCCTATCCGCACCCCGCCCCCGGCGTCCCGGTCATGCCCACGCACGGCCGGCAGTGGCCGCTGGACCGGGTCGAAGACGGCTACACCATCACCGATCCCGATACCGGCAGGGTCTGGCACTTCGTCGACCACAGCGACGAGCTCGCGCTCCTGGCCCAGATCGACGACCGCAACGGCCGCTGGATCACCTTCGAGCACAACGAGGCGGGCGCCCCGACGGCGATCGTCCACCACGGCGGCTACCACCTGAAGCTCACCACGAGCGAAGGCCGCGTGACCGCCCTCCACCTCGCGGGAGCGGCGGCGGACGGATCCGACCAGGAGATCCTGCGCTACGGCTACACCGACGGCCACCTGACCGAGGTCACCAACTCCTCCGGCCGCCCCCTGCGCTTCGGCTGCGACGAACACGGCCGCATCACCTCGTGGACCGACACCAACGGAAGCCACTACGACTACGTCTACGACGATCAGGACCGCTGCACCTATCAGTCGGGCACGAACGGACATCTCGAAGCCACGTTCACCTGGGACGATGTCGACCCGACAACCGGGCTCCGCGTGACCACCCTCACCGACGGCACGGGGCACACCGAGCGGCATCTGATCAACGACCGTGCACAGGTAGTTGCCGAGATCGACGCACTGGGCGCGGTCACGCGATTCGAGTACGACCGTCACAACCGCCTGCTGTCACGCACGGACCCGCTGGGCCACGTCAGCCGCTCAACGTACGACGAGCACGGCCGCATGACCGTGCTGGAACGCCCGGACGGACGGCAGGCGCGGGCGGAGTACAACGACCTCGGGTTCCCGATACGCATCGTCGGCACCGACGGCAACGTCACGCGCCAGACCTTCGACGAGCGCGGCAACCGCACGTCGGTGACCGACCCCTCGGGCGCGACGACGGAGTTCGCGTACGACGCGGCCGGCCGGCTCACCTCGGTGACGGACCCGCTCGGCGCCACCACCCGGCTAATCCTCGATGGCCGGGGACTCCCCATCGAGGTCACCGATCCTCTGGGGGCCGCGACCCGCTACGAACACGATGCCTTCGGCCGTAGGGTCCGGGTCACCGACCCACTCGGCGCGGAGACCCGGATGGAGTGGACGGTCGAAGGCCGGCCGGCCCGGCGCACCGCACCCGACGGCACGGTCGAGTCCTGGACATACGACGGCGAGGGCAACTGCCTCAGCCACACAGACGCGATGGGCGGCACGACCCGCTTCACGTACACCGACTTCGACCTGCTGACCTCCCGCACCGGCCCGGACGGCGTCCGCTACGAGTTCTCCCACGACACGAACCTGCGACTGACCCGGGTGACCAACCCGCAGGGCCTGACGTGGGACTACGCCTACGACGCGGCGGACCGACTGGTCACGGAGACGGACTTCGACGGCCGGACGCTGAGCTACGACTACGACGCTTCGGGCCGTCTGCTCTCCCGGGCGAACGGCCTGGGTCAGCGCATCGACTTCACACACAATGCCCTCGGCCAAGTGATCCGCAAGGAGGTCGAAGGCACTGCGGTCACGACATTCGAGTACGACATCTTCGACGAACTCGCGGTGGCGGCCGGCCCGGACGCCGAGCTGGAACGCCTGCGAGATCGCCATGGCCGCCTGAAGTCCGAGACGGTCAACGGCCGGACGCTGACGTACGCGTACGACGAACTGGGCCGCAGGGTAGGAAGGACGACGCCTGGCGGTGCTGTCAGTGAATGGTCGTACGACGCGGCGGGCCGCAGGAGGAAGCTCACCGCGTCCGGGCGCGAGATCGCCTTCTCCTTCGATGCCCTGGGCCGCGAAGTAGAGCGCACGGTCTCTGACTTCGTGGCCCTGAAATCATCGTTCGACGAGATGAGCCGCTTGACGGCCCAGGAGATCACGTCCCGGGACAGTCGCCTCCAGCACCGCGCATACACCTACGGCGCGGGCGGCGGTCTCGTCGGCATCAACGACGCACTCTCCGGTGCCCGTGGCTTCGACGTGGACTCAGCCGGCCGCGTCACGGCCGTCCATGCGCGGGGCTGGACGGAGCAGTACGCCTACGACGACGCCGGAAACCAGACGGCGGCCTCTTGGCCGGCCACGCACCTGTCCCACTCCGCGACGGGCGCACGCACCTACCAGGGCACTCGAATCGCCACCGCCGGTGCCGTCCGCTACGAACACGACGGCCAGGGCCGGATCGTCCTGCGCCAGAAGACCCGGCTCTCCCGAAAGCCCGACACCTGGCGCTACGAGTGGGACGCGGAGGACCGTCTCACCGCGGTGACGACACCGGACGGCACGGTCTGGCGGTACGCATACGACCCCCTGGGCCGCCGAATATCCAAGCAGTCCCCTGTCGAGACGGTCCACTTCACCTGGGACGGCACGACCCTCTGCGAGCAGACGACCGCGAACGTCGTCTTGACCTGGGACCACGCGGGCCCGCGCCCCCTGTCCCAGACGGAACGCCGCACGGACACGGACGACGAACGCTTCTTCGCCATCGTCACCGACCTGATCGGCACCCCGACGGAACTCGTCGACGAATCCGGCGACTTGGCCTGGCGCACCCGCACCACTCTCTGGGGCACGACTACGTGGAACCGCGACGCCACGGCATACACCCCGCTCCGCTTCCCGGGCCAGTACTTCGACCCTGAATCGGGCCTCCACTACAACTACTTCCGCTACTACGACCCGGAATCGGCCCGCTACCTCAGCCAAGACCCCCTCGGCCTCGCCCCGGCCCCAAACCCAGCGGCATACGTCCACAACCCTCTGCTGTGGGCCGATCCTCTCGGGCTTCTACCCTGCAAGACGAACGAGCCGGACGACCCTACGTGGGACGGCAGGGTTGTTTACGGCGAACTGGACAACCTCGGTCGGCCGACGGGAATGCACGCCACGTTGGGAGACGACATGATGGGGAAGAATCCCACGGACCCGCACGGTGATCCCCCCGGTTGGGAGAAGGACAAGGGGTACAACCGAGCCCATCTCCTCGGCGCACAGCTCGGCGGATCCAACTACAATCCGGCAAACTTCGTGACCATGCACGCCTACGCCAATTCACCCGTCATGCGACATATTGAAAACCAAATCAGGGCCGCAGTCGAGTCCGGGGAGACCATCCAGTACAGCGTCACCCCTCGATACAATGGGACCGACAAAATCCCCACAGGGGTATACATCGAGGCTTACGGCTCGGACGGTTTCCAGTTCACTCAGCACAGAAGCACCGGAGTCACCGAGTCGGGAAATACTGCATTCATACCCAACCAGAAGAGGGGTGGCTGACGAGAGCAGTCAAATGAAGCCAACCTCCCTGCCGTCCGGACTCATTGATCCCTAGAAACAGGACCCCGCCATGACCAACGCCCTTACGCGTCTACTCGAAATTGCCCCGGCGCCGAGCGAGCCCCGCCAGAAAGACTGGGGCGAGGTCGAGCGCAGCCTTGGGGTTGAGCTTCCCGCCGACTACAAGGAGCTCATCCACGCCTATGGAGGAAGTAACTGGGACGACTATCTGTACATCCTGGAGCCCGGCTGCCCCAACGAGAACTACGACCTCATCGAATGGGCAGAGAACCAGGCCGAAGACCTCGAAGACCTGTGGGAATTCGAGAAGAAGCCGGCGGAACTGGAGGTCGAGGGGTCCCGAGTCATTCCATGGGCGACCACGGACAACGGAGAATTCCTCTACTGGCTTGTTCGGCCCGGCCTCGAGCCGGACCAATGGACCGTCATGGTGAATGAGGCACGCGGCGACCGGTGGGAGCATTTCTCCGTATCCTGCACGCAATTCCTCGCATCTTCCCTTGACGGAGAGCTGCAGTCGAACATCCTCTCGTCCTTGTTCCCTCGCGCTACTCATGAATTCCGCCAGCTCGGTGCGGTATGACGACGCGGCGCTCCCTCGGCACCAAGGCTTCGGAGTAGTCGGATGACGCCCGATTGCTGACGCTGCGTCGGGTTGGGTGGGGTCTGATGCTGCCGACGCAACATCCCTGATCACCTCTGCTCTTGACCAGCTCGGCCCGGACCCGGAGGCCGCTGACAGCCAGATCCTGGGCCTGCTGGAACGTCTCGCGCAGGTCCCGGGTCCGCGTGATCCACGCGGGGTGCGGCACCCGCTGGTGACGGTTCTTGCGCTGACGGCGTGCGCGGTCCTCGCCGGGGCGAGATCGCTATCGGCTGTGGCTGAATGGGTCGCGGATGCGTCGCCGGCCCTGCTCGAGCGCCTCGGCGTCCGGGTCGGGTCAAAGGCCCAGGTACCAGTAGTGGTCCAGGCGCGAGTCGGCCTCCTTCTCCGTCATCCCGAGCAGCTCAGCGATCCGCGACAGCGGTGTCTCGGCCTTCCGCACGAGCGATGCAGCAGCGGGGCCAGTGTCGGTGACGATCGCCTCCAGATCCCCGGCTGCCTTCACCACGGCAAGCGGAGCGTCATCGAGGAGCTCGTCCAGGCGCCCACGCAGCCGCCGCAGCAGGTCGGCAAGGTCCTCGGGCAGCACCCATGCCGCAGCGGCGACCTGGCCCATGTGCTCATCCCAGTCCCGCTCAGGCCCCGAGGTGTCGTAGCCGCCGGGACCGTCGTCGCGGACCTGCCCCCAATCGACCGGGTAGGTGCCCTCGCCGCGCCATCCGCACGCGCACCGCCCGCGCAGTGTCGTCGCCGTAGGCCGGCGCATCGTGCCGTCGTACACCCACCAGTCCGTCGACTTCTCGAAGTGGCCTCCGCTGCCGAGGTCGAAATAGACCGGCCCCGGCTCGTTGCCGTCAGCCAGTAGCACCCCAACCGCTCCCACGTGCGACTCGAACCCCTCACGCGTCCAGTTCATCGCACTCCCCTTCGCACCATCTCGTGGGCGGACCGGCCCTGCGCACAGTCCGCCCACGACCCACGATGCAGAACCCGACCGGCGTCCCGCAGGCGAATTCAGGCATATTCCACAGGCAATTGATGTGCGGGAGTCTCCGCGCGCCCCCTGACCTCGCCGGACACACGGAGGCAATGTGAGCGTCGATTCCCCTGTCCGCTCTCAGTCGAGCCTGTGCTCGGCGCCGAGATCGCGGCGCATCGCCTCGCGCAGGCGGGCAAGTGCGGCTTCGTATTCAACCCGGCCTCCGGAGTACGACGGGTCCCCGGCGAGCGTGCCGACGGCGGCAAGGTCTCTGATGTCGCGCAGGCGGCGGAAGACCACCTCGGAGACGCTCACCACTCCCGGGCTGGCGATGATCGACATCTGGTAGCGCACGCCGTAGCACGGGGCGAAGCTGTCGCGAGCGGCGTGCTGCCGCTCGATCGAGCCGAGTTCCTCGTTGCGAGCAAGGCTGCGGAAGGCGTTCCTGGCCTGCGAAAGGCATGTCAGGTACTCGGTGTACAAGACCCGACGCACATCAACGAGGTGGTCGTCCTTCGCGCGCCGCCACCGGCTACGTTCGAGAAGCGCAGCGGACGCGGTCGCGATCACGGCGCCAACTACGGCGCTGAATAACGTCACCCACGGCATGCAGCAGAACGTAGGACAGTCGCCGACGGGCCGAAACAGTGCCGATACAGCCATCGGCTGGTTCCCCCCAAATCAGCCCCGGGCCGTAACGATCCCGCTTAGCGTGGGTGGCATGACGGTGCTGATCATTGGCGGGAGCGAAGGCACCGCCGCCATCAGGACGAGCCGGCCTCCGTCCTCGACGCCGAGCGCCAGTACTCCGAGCGGTACAAGACGCCGCGGGTGAACCCAAACCGGGTCGTCATCGAGATCACGGTTACCCGGGCTCTGGGCACCGCGTAGCCGTCTGGGTGGTGATCCACCACCCAGACGGGGAGGACGGAATATAGGCAACGATCCCGGGTCTCCGAAACCGGGGATCGTCCGGACCATGGAGGGCACGCCGCCACCCCCTTGCCCGTCCGTCGAAAGGTGCCGCCCCGTCACACCGGGACTTCGGCGCTAGGCCGACGCGTACGACTGCCGGAAGAGCTCCAGCGCTCGCTCCACGTCGTTCTCGGAGCGCAGCTGGACCTCCAGGTCGCCCGTGCCGTGATGGCCCAGCCCGGTCACGTCCCGGGTGAAGCCCGGCACGAGCTCGATCTCCGCCGGCGCGACCTTGAGGTACACCAGCAGTTTGTCCTGGCGCGGCGTGACGCAGGCGAAGTTCCGGAGCCGCTGGTACGCGTCGTACTGCTTGCGCTCGACCTTCTTCACGCCTTCGCCCAGCCCCCGCAGGGCCTCGTCGACGACGGCCGCCAGCTCCGTCATGGCGTCGGTCCGTCGGCGGGACGATGCCTCCTGCCCGCCACGGCTGCGCTTCCGGCGGGTCGGGCTGCCTTGGGCAGCAACCGAGGCGACGGCCTCCAGCGCGATGTGGTGCTCGCCGAGCAGCGTGTAGCGCACGAGGTCGATAGACCGGCGGTGCTCGCGTACCGCGTGCTCGTCGTAGCGCGTGAAGCCGCCGGCGACGCAGATCAGCCGGGGAGACCTCCACAGAACGCCGGCGGCTGCCGCCGAGCCGAGCCGCTCGCGGACCAGGGCCTCGAACTCCTCTCGGTGGTCCATCAACCAGGCCACGTAGAACAGCCCCTGCGACAGGACACCGGGGTCGGTCGCCCGCTTGTACTCGACGATCACCGGCGCGCCGTTCTCGTCCAGCCCGAGGGAGTCGATGCGCCCCCCATGGACGGGGCCGGTGCTGTACTCGGTGGCCAGGAAGCGGACCCCGAGCATGGGCTCCATCGCGCTCTCGACGAGCGCCTGCACATCTGCCTCAACCTTGGCCAGCCACGGCGTGACCTCGGCCACGCCGTTCGTCGTGTCGAACAGTTTCAGGTCCGCCCACCCCCGCGCTTGTGATTACCCACCGACAACACCGTTGAACGGGCGAGTATTTCCAGGGGCCCCGTGCGCGCTCTGGCCTTCCCGCAGTTCGAGCGGCCGACGGCTCTGTTTACGGCTGCGGCCAGTCGCGCCGGCCTTACCTGCCCCAGGGGCCGGGCCTCAAGACCAAGGGGAGCCAGCCCCTGGTGGGCCCTCGGCTACGCTCTGCTCCCGTTGATCGGCTGGTCTCGGGTCACCCTGCGCGACCACACCCTTGGCCAGGTCACCGCAGGCACCTTCCTCGGTGCCGTCGTCGCCGGAACCACCTTCGGCCTCGTGATCTGAACCCGCCCAGCGCGAGATCCGTCTCAGGAACCGTGCGGGCCGACCTCGCCCTCCCCGCCGTCGACACCTGCCGTCCCTCGTGATGCCCGCCGGAAGGACCCGCGACGGACTGCCGCCCGGGACAGCAGTGTCATCGCCTCCGCCAAGGTCCTCCCGACCCCGCCGCGCCTGTGCTGCTGGCGCGACGAATCGGCGCGCCCGGCCCTACGGGGGTGGAGCGGGTGCGCCCTCACCGAGTCGCGGTGTTGCCGTCCTGCCCGGGTTGGAGTCGGGCATGGTCAGGGGGCCGTACGCTGGCCCGGGAACTCGGGCAGGTCGTGATCCCGCCCGGAATTTGAACGAGTGGCCCCCTAGCCTTGCCCGACGCGGCCCCGACCCGGGGAGGTGGGTACGCCCACGGAGTCGACCGGCCCCACCTCCGGCTTGCCCCCCCCGGCCAACTCCCCACTGTTGCCTCGCCGTCGGCCTGACGCTCTCCGTGCGAGGCAAGTCCGGCTTCCCCGGGCCAGCACAACGCTGCGCTGTTTCTGGGCGGCCTGGTCGCTGGCCGGCCCGCCGCGGCGGAGCCGAGAGCGGGCCGGGTGGGCGGCCGTGCCGTGCCTCGGGTGGTCCAGGGGAGGAGTTACGTCACGGTCAGGTGGTAGGTCGTGTCTACCCAGAAGCCGTCGTTCGCTACCGCCTTGAATTCAAGGAGGTAGCGACCAGGAGGTAGTGGCGAGACTCCGGACCACAGTCCCCAAGACCGGTGCAGCCACAACCTGTGGTGGAACACCGGAGAGCGGTACTCGTCGATTTCCAACGAAACGCCGTCCAGGTACGCCTTGGCCTTGAGGACATCGATCGACCGGCGCCACCACCAGAGCGGCAGAGGCGACCACCACAAGTTGATCACGGGGAAGAAGATCGGCCTGCCCGCAGGCACGGTGCAGTGACGCACGGCCCGCCCGCCGTAGGTGCCGGCTAGGAACCACACGTCCTTCGGCTGTCGTCGCCCTGCGTGCTTCCCAGTCCCGTCTCTCAACGGGTCGCGCCATGCAGGCGCGGACATCACCCACTGGCACCAGCGAGCCGTCAGCTCCCCGCCTGTCCCTGGAGCTGGCTTCCAAGAAGTTCCCCGCACCGTCCCACCCCTGCTTTCCCGCGTGCTCCCCGAGGTGAGGCCGCGAACAGACGGACTGTAGACGATTGGACCCAATGCGCCTTCGGCCGGGTGGAGCTGGGCTGGCTGCGCAGGTCATAAGCAGGAGCGGTCGTTGGCGACCTGCGAGCCCGGAGGGCCGGCACACTGAGCGTTTTCAGCGTTGCCTCGACCGCCACCTTGCTCTTGGAGCGGGGCGTGGACCTCGTCGTCATCAAAGAACTTCTCGGCCACGCACACATCGGCGTCACCGTCGGCGTCTATGCCCACGTAGGGCTCCGCCTCTAACGACAGGCGACCGACACGCTGGGCACCGCCCTCGGTGAGATCACCAACGGCACCGACGACCCACCCACTACAACAGCCGTCCGCTGACGTTGCCGCTGCGTCTGCAATCAAGAAGCTCCGCTGAAAGGGTCTTCAGCGGAGCTTCCTGTCAATCTCGAAATTCGCCAATCCGCGCCACCGTGAATTCCCTAAGCGCTGGCGAGTACCGCCTTGATTTCGTCAACCTGCCGAACGATAGCGGCGCGGTCGCTATCGTTCTTCCATCCAGCCAGCAGGAAGGCATCGTCCCCCTCGGCGACCTCACGCAAGGCCGCAAGGGCTACGTCATGGAGTTGACCCTGAGGGCGAATTCCCCGGATTGCATCCAGGAAATTCGCACCTTCCATCCACGCGTAGTCACGCGAGTCGGTTGCCGCCGCCGCAATGATTGCCACGGCTGCGATCACCTCTTCCGGAAGAAATTCTCGGTTAATGACCGATGCGTCTGCCGCGACCTTCCTCAGGAGATCTTCCACGGAAGCCAAACGCCCTTCAATGGGCAAGCCCCCCGCCTGGTCAATGAAGTCTTGCGCACTGTCGCTCTCCAGAACACCGCAACCCCACGTTCCCATGGCATTACCTCCAGTTTTGTGGGCCACCCAGACCGGTGACATCGAATTCAGGATCCCGTCGGTTAACGAGAGAAACGCCTCGACTCTTCAGGCCCTCCATCACCGTCTGCTCCACCCTCCTAGCAGTTACGGACTTGACACCCGCGGGGAGACGCATCCAAGTCACGTTGCAGATGTCTGCACATGAATAACCTGCGGTGCCCACGGCATGGGACGGCTTGGTTGCAGCCGTTACGCGATCCTGAATATTCGTTGTCGACATTCCCACATACTTCTCTCCACCCTTCAGGTGGATGGTGTAAACCCCTGGCGTGTTCGGAACGTTGAAATCCTTGACCGGATTGCAATTGTGGACGAGGACTGGCGTCTGGCCCGCCAGCACATAGTACGTGTGGATGTTGGCGACGGTGAGGTTGTGGACCGTTGCCTGCTGAGTCCAGCGCTTGACTGCGGTGATCTGAACGTGCGTGCCGGCGCTGGTGCGTAGCCATTGGCCAGGGGCGAGTTTGGTCGCGTCGATCCATGCATGCAGGGTGGGTACCCAGAAGGGGTGGCCGTCGGTTGCGGTCACGGACGCTATGTCGTTGCCTGTGGCTCCATCGGTGTCGATGGTGATGCTGACGAGGTTCTTCTCGCCGGTGCCGATGATGGTATCGGTGACTGCCTTCTCGACAGTCTCGCCGGTCTCAGGGTCGGTGGCCAAGACCTTGTCGCCAACCTTGAGGTCCTCGATGGGGATCGTCCGGCCATCAGCAGCTACCACGAGCGTGCCGGGGACAAAGCTGTTCCTGCAGCCGATCGCCTTCTTCGTGACGGCCGCGAGAAGCAAAGAGAATGTGATCTTCGCGGAGCCCTCGGCGCTCTTCCCATTTGAGAAGTCGCTGACGATCTCACTTCCTCTGGCGAGAATTCCTTCGCCAGCACCCATAGCCATTTCGGCGGGGTTAATTCGGTTGTTGAGGTCGCTCAACGCCTCCTTGCAGGTTCCGTCCCAGGTAACGCAGTTGCCGATGTTGGAGAACTCCGTGACTGCGGTGTCCTTGAGGCCGGTGACGAAATTGACGCCTTCGTCCACCAGTCCGCTGCCGTATTCCTCCCACCAGCCTCTGTCGTCGTCGCCGTTGCTCGAGTCGTTATTACTCGAGTCGTTGTTGCTCGTGTCGTTGTTTCCGCTGTCCAGGTCACCGCCGTTGGCGGCGGCACTTCCGGTCGGAGTTAGCTTCGGCGGCCCCGGAACTTTCCCTGGTGTGGTGTTCTCACAGTTCGGGCAAGGGCGGGTGGGGCAGTCGATTTCGGCGCACAACCCGGTCGGGTCGGATGTGGTGACGGGGTTGTTGTTGGCGTAGCCGTAGCCGTTGAGCGACTGGGGAGCGGACAGGGTGAGCAGGGGGTCGACGCTGATGAAGCGTCCGAGGTTGGGGTCGTATTCACGAGCGCCGATGTGGGTGAGGGCGGTGTCTGGGTCCTTTGTGCCGCCGATGAATCCCTTGTCCCCTTGCCAGCCGGTCGGCTCGCTTCCTCGGGGGGCGCCGAAGATGGTGGTCTTCCGGCGAGTGATGGACTGCGCAGCGTCGGCGCTGATTTGGGTGGTGCTTGTGCCGTGGTGGTCGGTGAGGTTGAACGTTAGTTTGCCGCCGGTGCGCATGGCGGTGGAGCCGTAGTAGCGGGTGCCGGTGACGGTGGTGCCGGCCTTGTCGAGGTGGAGTTCGTTGCCGCCAGGGAGGTAGAGGGTGGTGCCGCTGGTGTCGCGGCGGATGAGGCGCTGTCCGGCGGTGTCGTACAGGTAACTGGTGGTGTCGGCAACCTTGGTGACGGACTTCAGGTGACCCTCGTCGTCCCAGGCGAAGGTTTCCAGGTCGCTGTTGCCGATCTTGCGGGTCTTGGTGTTTCCGTTGTCGTCGTAGGTGTAGGTCTCGGTGCGAGTGTTGCTGCCCGTCTGGGTGACGGAGGGCAGGTCGTGTTTGCCCTGGGTTGGGGCGGCGTAGGTGCGGATGGTGTCGCTTGTGGGGCCGGACGGGGTCTTGTGTTGGGTTTCCGTCCTGCGGTTTCCGACGGCGTTGTAGGTGTAGCTGGTCCAGTAGGCGTCCTGGCCTCCGACGACGGTGTCGGAGGGGGCTGTGGCGCAGGTTTCGCCGGTGTTGGTCCAGGCTTCGGTGATGCGGCGCAGGGCGTCGAGGGTGAAGCACTGGGTGTCGGTGGTGCGGGTGGCGTCCTGGCCGTAGGCGGTGGCGAGCTGGGTGATGTTACCGGCGGGGTCGTAGGTGTAGCGGGTGTCTTCGACGCGTTGGGGTGCGGCTTCGCGGTCGGTGTAGGTGTGGGTGAGGTTGCTGGTGTGGTCGTCGTACTCGTTGGTGACGACCAGCAGCTGGGCGAACTTGCCGTGCTCCCGACGGATGTTACGGCCGTAGTGGTCGTAGGTGGCGTCGGAGATCAGCGGGTCGCTTCCGGCGTAATGCCCGCTCAGGTGTCCGCCGGTGTTGTAGCTGTAGGTGATGGTTTCGGCGGGCAGGTCGCCCATGGCCGGCAGCTCGGTGTACATGAGCTTGCTGGTGTTCTCGTTGTAGAAGTCGAACCACTCGTACGTGCCGGCGAGCCGCCCCTCAACGTCAGGGATGGTGACCTGGTTGCCGACGGCACGGCCGAGTTCGTCGTAGTAGGTGACTTCGCTGGTGTATGCGTTGCCGTTGTCGTATCGCGTTGCCTTGGTGGGCAGGCCCTTGGCGACGGTGTCATACATCCAGGTGGCGAGGGTGCTGGTGCCCTTCTTCAGGGCGGTACGGCGACCGAGTTCGTCGTAGTCGGTGTGCAGGGTGGTGGAGGTTGCGTTGGGGCGCTCGGTGGTGATGTCGACGGTGCGGTCGGCCTTGTCGTAGGCCGTCTTGGTCGTGCCCTTGTCAGGATCGTCCGCCTGGGTCTGACGGCCGCGGACGTCATAGGCGTACGACCACACCGCTTGCGAGGCGTCGGTGATCTGGTCGAGCCGGCCGTGCTTGTTGAAGCGGTAGTGCGTGGACTGCGGCGCGGTGAGTCCCGCGCCTGCGTATTCCTTCAGTTCTGTGGTGCGTCCGAGAGCGTCAATGACGGTAGTAGCGGCTGTGCCGCCGGCGGGTGGGACGACGGTTGTGGTGTCGCCGGTGTATGTGGTGGTGGTGCGCTTGGTTTCGTCGGTGAACCGCTTAGAGATGATTGCGGTGGTGCGGCCGGCGCCGTCGAAGACCGACTCAGTGGACGCCGGGTACTTCGTCTCCTGCCCGGTGACAAGCGTGGTGGAGGGCTGCTGGGCAGTGAAATAGACCCCGGAGCTGAGCCATGCCTCGCCGCGCGAGTT
This sequence comes from Streptomyces sp. NPDC059875, assembly GCF_042731085.1. NCBI lineage: Bacteria > Bacillati > Actinomycetota > Actinomycetes > Kitasatosporales > Streptomycetaceae > Streptomyces > Streptomyces sp. NPDC059875. Next base: position 78,996 of record NZ_JBHWJZ010000019.1, on the reverse strand, counting down.
GTAGAACGTCTCGGCCACGAGCGAACCAGCGTTGTCTGGCGATTTGCTCTGCGACTGGCGAGGCCGCAGGAGACCGTCGAAGAACTCGTACGTGGTCTGGTACTCGGAGTTGTGATCGAGCACCTTCTTCGTGACGACGGAGGCGTCGTTGGAACGGATCAGGTAGTCGAAGTCAACGTTCGGACCGTTCGGATACGTCGCCTTGGCCCGCGTGGGAGTCCAGACCTTGTCGACACGGCCGAGGGCGTCGTACGTGGTGCTGGTCACGTTGCCGTTGGCGTCCGTGACCTGCGTGGGCTGACCGCGCAACGGATCCAGTTCAGTTGTGACCGCGTGCTGCAGCGGGTTCTTGACGACTACGCTCGTCGGAACCTGGCCCTCCGCAGGAGAAGGGAAGGAGTAGGAGATTTCGCCGGCGGCATCTTCCTTTGCCAGCGGACGGCCGTAGCGGTCGAAGCAGAGCTGGTGTCCGTCCGGGCCGCACACGCTGGGGATGGAGGAGACGCGGTCGTAGCCTGTCCCTTGACCGTTGATCCTCTCTGTGCTGGTGACGAGTCCCTTGGAGGGGACCGTGCCGAATGCCGCGCCGTCGTACGAGGTGCGGACATCGTCAATCACATCGCCCGGCCGGGAGATGCTGGTCGAGTTGCAGTCAGCTGCCAACTTCTCAACGCGAGAGACGGTGCTGAGAATGTTGGCACTGGTGTTGCGGGCGTAGCTGGTGATGGCGCAGGTCTCGTCGCCGGCCTTCTGAAGGTCTCCGAGGAACGAGGAAGAGGAGACCATGCCGTAGGCGTCGAACTCCTGGACAAGCCGCGTCTTGCGCTCACCCGTACTGATCTTGGTGCGGGACTCCTCGACCTCCGTACCTATGTGGTACGCCTTCAGGTCGCCGATCGCGGCCGGCCGGGTGCGGGTGGCTGTAACGCCTGATCGCCACGGAGTGTAGGAGGTGGCTGTCACGAGGGGGCCGCCGACGCCGTTGTAGGTGGCGGATTCACGGAGCATGCCGGCGAACTGTTCGCGGTCGGTAACGGCGATGCCGGCGGAGTCCTTGACCTGGTCTCCGTCGATGCCGCGGAAGTAGCGGCTTTCGGTGAAGGTCTTCGGTGTGGAGGCGTCGCCCTTGCGGGTCTGGACTTGGTGGTAGCCGCGGGCGACGGAGTAGGTGAGGTCTTCGGCCTTGGTGAACTCGTCGGTGCTCTTGGCCCACTTGGCGCCGCCGACGTAGGTGTACTCGGTGAGGGTGTTGGGGGTGGCGAGGACGTTGTCATCTTCGATGACCTTGTGGACGGCGTATGAGTTGAACCAGTCGGTCCTGGCCGTGTCGCCTTCGAAGGTCCACTTCACCGGGTAGCAGCGGGTCGTGTTCGTTCCGTCGGCCGGCGGCAGGGTTGTGGGGGTGCACTCGGGGTCGAGGTAGTTGATCCCGATCGCGCCGCCGGTCTCCGTGACGATGCTCGACATGCGCTGGCGGATGAACGGCGCCAGGCCGTCGCCGAGGACGTCGACACGGTTGGGCTTCTGGACACCCTTGAACGTCACCGGAGGAAGCGAGATCGGCGTGGCGCCCGTCTTGCCGGTCCTGGTGACCGTGTCCAGCCACATCGGTGTCGAGATGCCGTCGCCCGAGCCTGGGGGGAAGCTCTGCTGCAGTGCCCAGCTGTCGACGTCCTTGTAGATTCCGCCGGTCAATATCTGGGTGCTGATGCTCTTCAGGCGTGTACGCGACCAGAAGGACGGCGAGTAGTTACCCGTGCATACGGTTGCTGCGTCCTTGCAGTACAGGTCGAAGGGGACATCGGGCCAGTTCTTGGCATTGGTCGCGTCGAATGTGCCGCAGGAGGACAGACACCGTTCGTCGATGCCGAAGTTGACCTTCGCCATGGCCTTCGCCCGGTAGGGGGCTGTGCCGTCCAGGCCGTACTCGATGCGCTCCAGGGAGCCGCCGCGGTCGTAGGGCGTGCTGGTGGAGACGCCGGTGGCCGAAACGTTGCGACCGTAGTGGTTGGCGTCCTTCTTCCAGTAGTACGCCATGGCGTTGCCGCGCGGGTCGACGACGTAGTCGAGATTCCAGCGCCACGTCTGCTGGCACCATGCTGAGGCGAAGGACGCGTTGTAGCAGGGCTCACCGGAGTGGTTGCCGAAGACAGGGACGTTCCATGCCGAGTTGGTGAGCGGGTCGTCGGCGGCGGTGCCGTTGTCCTGCCAGCCCGGGAGCTTGTTCCGGCCGAAGAAGTACTGGGTGCCGTCCGCGGTGGTGATCCTCCAGTGCTCACCCGCACCGTCGACGCCGGCCGTTCCGGCGTCCTGGTTGGCCGCGCCCGTCAGCTTCTCAACCTTCTCGGCCGCGTCGCTCGCGGCATGCCACCCCTTGGTGGTGTCGAAGACGAGGTCGGTCGTCTTACCGTCCAGGGACAGTACGGCGTTGTTGGTGTACCAGCACAGGTCGCCGACCTTCGTGGTGTTGGTACCGCCGGTCTTGTCGTCCTCGCACGGCTTGTAGCGGCGCTCGATGTAACCGGGGTTCCAGTCCCAGCCGTCTCCGATCCAGCTTGGCTGGCTGTTCGAGGCGGCCGTGCGGCCATCCACAGACTGCGAGTTGTAGTTGAGGCTGATCGACGGCTGAAGGCCGCCCGGAACGCCCGGGGCGGAAATCGGATACGACCAGTTGAAAGCGCCCGTGGACCCACCTGCGCTCCATGACCCGGAGGGCTGAAGCGAGCTTGCCTTGAAGTTTCCCGTCGGACCGCTGTCGCCCGCCGTCGCGGCGAGAACCGTCATACTGGAACCAGCACTTCGGTTTGAGGCCGTGCCCGGGGCCGGCGCAAGGGACACATCGGCGGAGAGTGTGCGGGCCTCAGTGTTGTTTTCCGTCGTCAGCGGCTTGCCCGAGCGACAGCTCGGCTTCTCAGGAGTGGCCAGAGCACACGCCGGAAGCTGCACCAGTCTCAGGCGCGTTGCCCAATCGCCTCCGTACGCACCACGGAACGCGTCATAGCTGACGGTGACTCGGGTCGCCCCAGCGGCCGTGGAGCTATCCGCTCGCGCCACGGAGAACACGATGCCCTCCACGCCCGCCCTGCCCGAAACCCCCCGGTCGGCAACGGACACTTTCACCTTCAACGCCCGCTCAGCAGCACCGCGCACGCGAGAGGTGGCCGCAATCGACACAGGAAGACCCTTGGCGCGCCGCGGTTTTGAAGTGGTCCCGACGTCGACCGTCTCGGTGCCCGCGTGCGGCCACGCCACCTTCGGAGCAGCCCACTTGCGGGCCGCCGCATCGGCGCGCACGCCCTCACGGCCGAACCGCATGTCCTTCACAGCCACCGCCGGCGGCTGCCTCAACTCGGGCAGCTCAACCCCACTGCTGACCAACGGTGTTGCGACCGCCGTCGCGGGCAGAAGCCCAACGATCAGCGCAGCCGAAACCGCCCCAGCCCAACCACGCTCGCCAAACAGGCGCACGTCCCCACCCCTCGCCCATAAAGAGAAATCCGCCGAACGATACCAACGCGATCAAGAAGCCGGTAGATGTCCCACCCATTGACCATTGAATTCGACAACTCTCGACGGAATGTCCGTTAGATACCAACCTGCCCGCACAACCAACCGTCTGCCAACGTCCGTACAGGTCAAGCAGTTTGCACGCGCCAATCGCGGCCCTGCGCAGACTCGCGGCCCAACGTGGAACGGGAAATAACGCACGACTGCTTGCCAGGGACGGGGATATAGAGTCAGCGGGCATTTCAGATGCCCATTCAGGGAGGGGAACGTGTCGATGACACATCGGAGAGGGATGCTTCCAGGCAGACGGTGGAGACGTCTGCTGGTGAGTGTTCTGGCCGGCGGGCTTCTGGCGCCCGCCTTGGGTGTGGCACCTGTCCACGCTGCCCCCGCAACAGGATTGCCGCTGTTGACCGGGTCCGATCCGGTCGCGGACGGTTCCATGACGGAGGCGGAGAAAGCTTCGCAGGATGCGGTGGCGACTGGTCAACCTGTCGAAGTCGTCTCCCGTCGTCAGGAGGCTGCCGATACATGGGCGATGCCCGATGGCTCATTCTCGGTCAAGCAGTACGGCGCGGTTGTACGGGTTCTGCGTGATGGCGCATGGGTTGCCGCGGACCCGACTCTGGTCTTCGCTGCCGACGGCTCCGTCGAGCCGAAGGCGACTTCTGTCGGTGTGAAGTTCTCCGGCGGAGGCACCGGCCCCATGGTCACGGGTGTCCAAGACGGGCGGACACTCAGCCTCACCTGGCCCAAGCCACTCCCGACCCCGACTCTTGACGGGAATGTGGCCACCTACGCAGAGGTCCTGCCCGGGGTGGATCTGCAGCTCAAGGCCGAGGTGGAAAGCTTCTCCCAGCTCCTGATCGTCAAGTCCGCAGCGGCCGCCGCGAACCCGGAACTCGACCAGCTGCACTTCGCTACGGACACCGCCGGTCTCAGTCTTGCCAAGGACACCGAGACGGACATGCTCGTTGCCACTGACCCAGCCGGGCAGACGGTCTTCACCAGCTCCGCACCGGCCATGTGGGACTCGCCCTCTTCATCCGGGGGCACCATGGCCCAAATGGCGGCAGCCGAAGAGGCCGGCGAGCCCACGAACCCCTTCGAGCCGACCGTCGGCGCCACCGAGGTCGCGATGCCGACCAACCTCAGTGGCGACACGCTCACCATCACCCCCGACCAGAACCTCCTCCAGGGCCCGGACACCACGTACCCCGTCTATATCGATCCCGAGTTCGACTACGGATCGTGGAACCATTGGACTCGCGTCCACACGCTGTGGCCCGACAACTCGTACTGGGACAAGAAGGAAGTTGTCCGCGTCGGCTATGAGGCCACAACCAATGGCACCTCTCGGTCCTTCTTCCAGATGAACACCTCGGGCGTGAGCGGTGCTGACGTCGTCAGCTCGACCTTCCGCATCCGCAACGTCTGGTCCTGGTCCTGCGAGAGCCGACCCGTGGAGCTATGGGAGGTCGACGGCATCTCCCGCGCGACCACGTGGAGGAATCAGCCCGCCAAGGTCGGGACCAGTCCACTGGACACGGTCAACGACGCCAAGGGCTGGAACTCTTCCCTGTGCGCCGCCGGCAACCTCGAGTTCGACGCCACCAGCGCCGTGCGCACCGCGGCCAAGAACCAAGAGAGCAGCGTCACGCTGGGTCTCTACTCTCCTGACGAGACCGATGAGTTCGGCTGGAAGAAGTTCGACCCCAAGACGGCCGTCCTTGAGACCCGTTACAACAACCCGCCGGACACACCGACGCGATTGGGTACCAACCCCAGCACGTCGTGCACCGTGGGGGGGACCATCGGCAACGTCTCCATCAGCCTCTACGCCTTCGTCAGGGATGAGGAGAGCGGCAACCTCACCGCCGAGTTCCAGCTCGACAACGTGGACTCCACACCGCCTGTCACCTACAGGAAGGACGCCATCAACCAGCGCATGGCTAGTGTCGTGCTTCCTCTTACCGACACGCCCAGTGGCCAGTACACCTGGAAAGTCCGGGCCTTCGACAAGGACAACGCTCCCTCAGCCTGGAGCCAGACCTGCAAATTCACCGTCGACCGCACACGTCCCGCGAATCCCCCGACGATCACCTCGGCAGGTGGCCTCTACCCGAGCGGCGACAACGGCTGGCCCACTCCCACAGGCCCCTCGCGGACCTGGGCGCGGTTCACGTTCGGCAACGGCGGCGTAACGGACGTCAAGAGCTACTACTGGTGGACCGACACCAACCCCACCATCACAGAGACTCCTGTGAACGCGGGGTGGGCGGACACCTACGTGGCCTCGTACGGACCTCATCTCATCTACGCCTACAGCGTGGACGGTGCCGGTAACAGGTCGGACACCTCGACCTACCTGTACTACGCCACGCGTTCACAGGACCGTGACGAGCCGGGCGACCTCAACGGTGACAAGTTCAAGGACATCTGGAGCGTCGACAGCAACGGCACTCTCCTCACCTACGCCGGAAGCGGGAAGGCCCAGTTCTCAGCCGCCACCAATGGTGGCGCAGTCTTCCCCGACCGACAGGTGGCCTACAGCGGCGACTGGACCGAGGGCGGCGGATACAACGACCTGATCTCGCTCGAGCTCAACACCAGCGACAACAAGAAGCAACTGCGCCGCTACAGCAATCGCGATGGTACGGGTGTGGTGAAGGAAGGCGACTTCGATCAGCTCATTGTCGAATGTCCTGTTTCCAAGCCCGTCGGGTCCTGCAAGGCCAAGCCGGGCGAGTCATGGACGGGTAATGACCACTGGCACAACGCCGAGCAGATAGCCGTCACCTACGCCAACAGCGACTCGGACCCCGACCTGCTGGTCAAGCAGGGCAAGCACCTGTGGGCCTACCTGGGGAACCGCACCACCAACCTCTCCGTAGTGAGTAAGCGCCCTGCCCTTGTCGGCCAGGCGGACTGGGACCAGTTCACCATCGCCGCACCCGGCGACATGAACGCCGACAAGGTGCCCGACCTGCTCCTGCGCCACAAGACCACGGGAGACGTCTACCGGTCCTACGGTGTGATGGCGGGCAACGAGCTCGACTACTCGCAATGGGGCGCCGCCGAAAGCCGCGTGAAGATCGCTTCAGGACTTCTCCCCGCCGGGGACTACCCCGAGTTCGGCTCGCCCGGCGACCTCGATGGCGACGGCGTCTCAACAGATCCTGCCCTCAGAGGCGACGGCATCATCGACCTCTGGGCGCGCAAGTCCGACAACACCATGGTCGGCTGGCACGGCACCGGAACTCCTACCGGCCTGACCGGCTTCGCCACCCCGTTCAACATCGACGGCATCACCGGCGGAAGCCGTCTCGTGGCCGGCAGCCGCCTCACCTCCGGACAGTCCGTCTCCTCCCGCTCCGCCAAGTTGACCATGCAGAGCGACGGCAACCTCGTCGTCACCTCGAAGGCCAACAAGGTCCTGTGGTCGTCGAAGACGCAAAACAACCCTGGCGCCACAGCCCGGGTGGAGGCGAATGGCAACGTGGCCGTCTACAGCGCGGACGGCTCAACGAAACTCTGGTGGACAGAGCTGACGGCAGCGAACACCCCGGGTCTCACCGGTGAGGGTTACGCCTTGCTCCAGGACCGGGGCAACCTGGTCGTCTACAACGCCAAGAGCCAGTCCCTGTGGTCCAACGGCAGCGCAGTCCGTCACGACTACAACGGCGACGGCCGTAGTGACATGGCGGCCTGGTACGTCGCTCCCGACAACAAGTCGTCGCTGAGGTCCTTCCTGGCGAACGTCGATGGCTCCTTTGCAGCCTGGGCGAAGTCCTACGAGTCGCTGGTAGGCACCTGGAACATCGACCGGATGAAATTCGCGACCGGTGACTACAACGGTGACGGCCTGGGCGACATGGCCGCCCTGTACGACTGGGGCGACGGCGTGGCCAAGCTGTACACGTCACTCGGGGACGGCAACGGCGGCTTCAAGAGCCCCTTCATCCAGTCATGGTCCTCGGGCAAGGGGGGGTACTACTCGTCGAGCATGACCCTGCAGTCGGGCGACTTCAACGGCGACGGCCGAGACGACCTCATGGCCTGGTACTCGTACTGGGCTGGCAACGACACAATGTTCACCTTCACGGCCGATGTACGAGGAGGCTTCAACGCGCCGTTCGCCGCATACCAACTGCAGGCGGGCTGGTGGGACGTGAAGCAGGCCAAGTACACCACCGGGGACTACAACGGCGACGGCCGAGACGACATCGCCGCCCTGTACGGATACCCCAACGGCGACCTGAAGCTCCACACGTTCCTCGCCCAGCCCAACGGCGGATTCAACGGATCCACCACCTCCTGGCAGGGCAACGCGACCACCTGGGGGTCGTGGGGCCGCACCTATCCGCACAGTGGTGACTTCACCGGCGACGGACTGGACGACATCACCTTCTGGTACGACTACGCCGACGGCCACGACGCGATGATCATGGTGCCCGCCAACAGCAATCGGGACGGCGGCTTCAGCACCATGCCACCCCCTCCCGCATGGCAGTCCCCTGCCGGGAACTGGGACTACACGAAGATGAAGGTCGTGCCCGGCGACTACGACGGCGACGGCCGTGACGACATCGGCAGCCAGTACGGCTACTTCGACGGCACGGTCCGCATGTGGACCCATCTGTCGAGCGGAACAGCCTCGTTCAGCACAGCAAAGGGCAGCTGGACCTCCACGGGCACCGAATGGGACTTCTCCCGTGGAACCTTCCTGCGGCCGTACACCTACTGACACCACTCACCATGTGAGCTGAACGAACCGATGCCCTGGCAGAACACCTGCCGGGGCATCGGTCAACTCAGCCCAGCTGCACGCTGATCGCACCGCACGCCGCCCAAGAGACAAGGGGTTCTGCACAGTCAGGAAGCCCACGCCGTACTTGCGGGCATCACACGTTCGCTGATTTTGTGTCAGGTCGCCTCAACAACTGCCTCGAACTCGAGGGGCAAGTCGAGCTCGGTCTCCATCGTGAAGACGGCATCCATCAGAGACCGCAGGCGCTCGGGAGCGTCGGGCATCACGTGCGCGTAGGTCTGATGCGTGACCCTCGGATCACGATGTCCCAGCCACTCAGCCATATCCGTGACAGGCACACCCTTCGAGAGGCCGGCGGAGGCGAAGAAGTGGCGAAGCCAGTGCGGGGTGATCCTCCGCGTGATTCCTGCGGCCTTCTTGGCGTTGCGCCACAGCCGGTCGACGAGGGAGTACATAAGGATGTTGGTGCGCCCGATGTTGGAGAAGAGGCAGTCCCCCTCCAGGCGGTTGAGCCCCTCCTCTACGCGAAAGGTGCCGTACAGCCGGACGTGCTCCTGCACCTTCACGGCGATGGTGGGTGGCACGGGAACCGCTCGCCCCTCATCCAGGTCACGCCACTTGAGGTTACGGATGCAGTGGGCGCGTCCTCTGCCCTTGGTGATGGCCTTCTGGACTGCGGTCCTGGGCTCTTCGTTCTCGCCGTCCTGAGTGACCTGGCGGTCGACGTACAGCGTTCCGCTCTCGAAGTCGAACTGCTGCAGTGTCACGGCACACACTTCACCGATGCGCAGTCCGCATCCAGCCATGAGCCACACGAGCAGCTTGTAGGGCCCGGGTAGGTACCGCTCGATCGCCTCGATCTCCGCCAGGGTCGGCAGACGGATCGTCTTCTTCACCCTCCGCTTCACCCGTTGGCGACCTGTGCGGACGTGCTGGCACGGGTTCTTGGTTATGTACTCGTTGGCGACGGCGAAGCTGAAGACGCCCGCGAGCGTCTCGTAGCGATTGATCGCCGTGCTCTCTTCATAACCACGCTCTTCCACCATCCACTTCAGCCACGCATTGAGATGCTTCGGCTTGACGGCACCGATGGCGGTAGCCCCGAAGTAGGGCTCCACGTGGAGGCGAAGGCTCGTCTCGTATTGATACCGCGTACCGTTCACCCGGCTCCCTGAGTCGATGAACTCGCGGTACACAGTCACGAGCGGAATCAGCAGGCCCGTGGGAGCGATATATGTTCCAAGATCCTTTTCCCGCTCAACCTTAGCGGCAAAGGAGTCGGCGGCCCCCTTTCTCTCGAACGACCTCTCCCGCTGCCGCCCGCCCCGCCCGCCGGGCTCCCGATACCGCACGGTCCAAGGGTGGCCGCAGCGAGTGGCAGTACAAGGATAGTTGTTGCTCTTCGCCTCTTCTTTACATTTCTGGAATATCCGAGCCAAGCTATCGCGCCACCCGACCGAACGCCGACAGAGAGTAATCCATCAGATTATCCATATTTCCTTTCCAGGTACGCGACCACGTCGCGCTCACGAAACCTCAGGAGACGACCGACCTTTTGAGGCCGCAGACCCCAGGCTCGATACTTATTCTTGATCGTCAGCTCACTGACTTTCAACCAATCAGCTACTTCAGCCGACGTAAGAAGCCGATAACTTCCACCCTGCGTCAAGATTTCACCTCCCATTCCTGCGGGCATGTTGGATGACCCCCAGCAGGGGTGCCGTTACGGTTCAGCGACGGGCATCAAGGTCGCCTGTTCAGCACAGGACGGATCCATTCCCCCACGCCTGAGTACACGGCGAGACCCACTGCGTCCGCTACAGCTCCACCGCCAAGCGCAGCCGAGTGCGAACACCTCAATGGTCGTAAGGATCGCCGGTTTGGCTAACCGGCGATCGTCGACTATGTTGCGCGCGCCGCGTCGGATGAGGTCGGCAACGTCAGGTAGGCCGCCGTCAGGTGGCCAGTCGGTATGGGCGCAGAGCTAACGTCGCGCCGTCTGCAACAACGAGCACCAGCCGACGCGTCATCTGTGAGGCACTCAAGATTCCTTGTTACGAGGCGATCGGAGACACTCATGGCCCGGGCAACGCGCCTCACCATTTCCCCAAGGTCGCTGCTATATGCGCGAGAATTGCAGGGTCGCGGCGGTAACTTAGCTGCAGCAAGTCCTCACAGAAGAGGCCGGCCGTGCATACGCACAGTCCGGCAGAGACCGTGCCATAACCACCGGACATTCGCCCGGACCAGGCATTCAATCCTCCGAGGGAAAATAGGACAGGGGGCGTGAAGCGGGCAGATCTAATAGCAGAATCAGTCAGACGGGCCTCCCAAGCAGGAACAATGTCAGCGCGGCAGTTTCCCAGGTTGAAATTTCAAGTTTGTCTCGCCCTACCCGTCAAGCAGTCCCTTGTCTGACCTGGCTTTTCTCCGGGACGTTGTACGTTGACATGGTCCCGGCCGAGGTTCCAGTCTTTTGCCGTTGATTCTTGTCTGCCGTGAGCGAATGCCTGCTATCCCCCGCCGGAGAGTCAACCAGCTTGGGAGCGACAAAGGCGGCCTGTAAACGAGCCGGCGAGGGGCTGCCGAGGGCGGTCCCCGGTCGGTGTCCGCTGTGCTGTGGTGGGCACCAGACGAAGGACAGGTCCAGTGCGGGCGGGAGGGGACGCTGGGCTTCAGGAAAATGCCCGTGCCCGCATCTGTGAGTGCTTCATGATGACGGGCATGCACCCTCGTGACGAAGACATATGGCGGGCGATCGACCAGGGCCTCCGGGCGATCGACTGGGAGGCGTGGTTCGGTTGCCCGGAGGGTGCCGACTACCTCTCCCCCGCAGGTCACGAGGTGACCGCACGCGCGGTGGCCGGCCTCACCGCGTTCTTCGACAGCCGCTGGCTGCCCAAGGCCGTGGTCCCCTCCCCCGCCCCGGGTCGGGCCAGCGACACCTTCGTCGGTCTGGGCCGAGCCGCCCCGGTACTCCAAATCATGAACGGAGCCGCGCCGGGAGCATGGGTAGAGGCGGTGCGGTGGTGGGCCGCGTACGCCTATCTGGAGGAAGCCGGGGTACCCGGCATTGCCTCGGTCAAGCGGGATGCACGCCGCGACGTCACCCTGTCCCGGTTCCTGCACTCCCAGACACAGGCCCGGCTCGCGCTCATGGGGGCGGCCCGCGGACTCCCGGTCGAGCTGGAGCCGACGAAAGCCAGCGGCGGTCCCGGCGACGTCCGCATCGGCCCCGTCTTCATCGAGGTCGTCACCCTCGCCGAGGACCAGAAGCTCCAGGACTACGAGAGGTTCCGCCAGAACTGCCGGGCTCACCTCTTCACCCTGGACAGGGGCCGCGACATCTACTGGGAAGGTGACCTCCCCGAACTCCTCAATGGCGGCGACTTCGAGACCTGGAAGAAGCGGACCGAGGAGGCCGCCCAACAGTGCGCGGCCTTGGGGGCCGCGGTCGGTGTCCTCAGCAGCGCCGGGAGGCGGCTGACCGTTCACCCCGGCACGGCTCCCCAGAACACCACCCTGACCGGGGACACCGTGGAGAGCGACCAGGGCAGGCGGCTCCTGGGCAAGGTGCACGGCAAGTGTGCCAAGACGGCGGGGGCGGGCACCGCGTGGATCTGGGTGGAGGACCACAGCGGCCTCTTCCACTTCCCGACGCCCTTCGCCGAGATGCCGCTCGCCGCCAAGACCGATGCGCTCGCAGACCTGTTGGCGCCGCTCCTGGCGGAGTACGTCCACGTTGCAGGGATCGTCGTCTCGAACGCGGCCCGCCGACGCTTGCCGCTTCCGTCGAACGAGGACGCGCTCCGCCCCGCCGCACAGGGCTTCCGACGGGGGCTGCCCCTCGACCGGGTCCGGGAGACGATCGTGATCCCCCGGCGAATCCTCCTGCCTGAACAAACCAGCCTGATGGCCCGAATGTGCAATGCCGAAGCTGATGCGCTCGACTGGGCTCTGAGGCAGCTCGGTGTTCCCCAGGGCGTGACATCTCTGCTTGCCGACTCGTCGACGCCGCACCGGGTATCCCCTCTGTGGACACCGTGAGCCGACCGAGGCGGTAAGACGGCGTGGAGACGACATGTTGGAGTCCGGTGAGGGTGGGACGGTAAGGCTAGACCGCAAACTCCTCGTGCGGGATGGCCGAAGTCAGACAGGGTGACGAATCCCTAGCCGCGCACGGCTTGGAGCCGCTGCTCCTGCACGGCGGCATGCCGCCGACCGAGCGGGCCCGCGTCCGAGCCCGCCTAACCGACGAGACGACCACCCCGCTGGTGCTGCTGGCCATCGACAAGCTCGCTGGTGAAGGATTCGACGCCCCCAGGCTCGACACCCTGTTCCTCACCAGCCCGATCTCCTTCAAGGGACGCATAATCCAGCAGGTCGGACGGATCATGCGCAACACCGAGACAAAGAAGTCCCACGTCGAGGCGCATGACTACCTCGACGCGGACGTGCCCTGGCTGGAACGCATGCACCACAAGCGGCGCCGCATCCTCGAACGCCGCGGCTTCACCGCCACCACCCCCAACAACCTGCCCCAGCCACCCGCCCACCCCGCTGTCCCCGCGCGGCGCCGACCAGAGACCTCAAGAACCGCGACGACACCACCGGTGGCCGAGGTACGGCGGTGGGCCAAGGACCAGGGCATGGACGTGCCACCGCGAGGCCGACTCCGCAGCGACATCTGGTATGCCTGGCACGAGGCCCGTCCCCACGCCCAGCCGGTCAACTGAGCCGGCGCGCGACGGACTCAGCACCTACTCGCCGAGCTGCTCGATCCACGGGTGCGGCCCGTGCGTGCTGCCGATCGACTGCACAAGCCATGCCCGCTGCCCGGCGTCGAGGATCGGCAGCACCGCGGCGAAGTCGACCGCGTCCTTGGGCCGCGGCTGCTTCGCCTTGTAGTAGAGCTGGACCTCCGGCCGCAGGTAGGGGATGCCGGCCGCGGAGACTGCCCCCAGGTCCGCGAGGCCGCACCGCACGTGGCGGTCCCGCCGCGACACCCAGTCGTCGCCCTCGGCCTCGTCGAGCATCACTTGAATCCGCCATGGCACCGACGCGTTGGGGCGGCACCAGACGTCATGCACGCCGACCGGCAGCAGCTCGGCGGGCCGCCACGGCCGCAGGTTCCCGGGCGGGTCAGCAGCCCACCACTGCCACCCGGCGAGCACCTCCTGAACGGCGAGCTGGTCTCGGCGCAGCACGAGGACGTCGATGTCGTGGTGCTCGCGGAACGACCGGCCCGTGGCGAGCTCGATGGCATGACCGCCCGCGATCCACCACGGGGCAGCCGTCTTCGAGAACAGCGCGGCGACCTCACTCAGCGGTGCGGGCTGCCAGCTCTGCTCGGGGCCCTGGCCGGTCACCATTCGCGGCTCGCGCTCGGTGCGCGCCAGATCATCGCGACATCGGGCCGGACAACGAAGCCCATTGTGTCGTACAGGGGGCGGCCGTCCGCCGAGGCGTACAGATCGATGACTGTGCAGCCCTGCCCGGCTAGCCAATCACGCGCGGCCGTGACGCAGGCCCGGCCGTATCCACGGCGGCGGTGCGCCGGGTCGGTGGCCACTGACCCGATGTGCCCGGCATAGGGGGCACTGTTCCCCGGGCTGGGGAGTCGAGGAGTGCAGGTTCCTGCGGCGCACGCGGCCAGGCCGCCGCTCCCCGTGTCAACGACGAAGATGACGAACAGCGGGTCGTCGAGGCGCTGGGCGAATGCCGCTGTGCAGTCCGCCGCCCATCGCGGAGCGGGCGCTGCACCAGACGACCCGAACATGATCCATCGCAGCCTGACCAGCTCGGGCACATCCGCGGCCACGTCGCGACGGGCTAACTCCCGGACCGGCATGCATTCTTCCTTTCACGGAGGCGTCAGCAGTGCGCGACTGGGCCCGGTACCGCGCACCGGCCGCATCCACATGTCGCCGGCACTCATGCGGAGGGCCAAGCGTATTCGCTGCAAGTGACGCCGTCGGCGATGTGCTGCAAGGCGACCGCAAGGTACGGAGGCAGAGGCACGGGGAGGCTGCTGGGCTTGTGCCACTGCCAGCCCTCGCACTTGTCCGGCTCGGGGTTCCCGATCTGACCGTGCCAGCGGTCGACCTCGAAGAAGAAGGCGATCCGCCGTGACCCGGCGTGCGTGGAGACGTGGTGCATCAGGTGCACGAACCGCACGTCGGAGGGGAGGGCGGTGGCGCCAGTCTCCTCGGTGAACTCCCGGGCGGCTGCCAGCGTGGCGGGCTCGTGGTCCTCCATCAGCCCGGCCGGTACCTGGTACATGCCAGGGAACACAGGCTGATTGCCGCGGCGCCCCATCAGGATCTCGTCGCCCTGGCGGACGATCAGGTGAACGTCGGCGTAGTGAGCGGCGTACGCACGGCCGGACTCTGCGGTCTTCTCAGGCATGGCTCTCCTCCGATCGTCAAGGCCGGTCACGCTACAGGGCACCTTCGTGACCGGCGGCCGATTTCAGCCGCCGGCACTATTGGCTTATTGACGGGTGGCGATATGGGCTTCGGTGCGGATGTGCTCCTCGAATCTCCCGTCGGGCTGCAGCTTGGTGAGGGCCTGGCGTAGGTCGGCCTCGAACTCGGCGCCCCGGGCCGCCGAAGTGAACGGGCCGGACGGCGCGATACACGCGACACCGCCACCCGGTTCGCCCGCCCCGTGCTCAGGCAGCGGCTTGGAGCAAGGCTCGGGCGTCGGCGAAGGCCCGGAGCTGGGCGGCCAGGTCAGCGGGACCGAGGTGGGCCAAGGCCCACAGGGCGGTGACGCGCCGGGCGGAGGCCCAGATGCCGGCGGCCGGAGGCAGGAACGGTGCGACGATGATGCCGCGGGCGGCGAACGGAGCGGGGTCGAGATAGGTCATCCCGCCGATCCCGCACAGATACGTGCCGGCCCTGGCCTCGTTGGTGAGGTCAGCGAGCCGCTGGGATCGGCCCGGCCGGGCGGGCAGCCGGCTGGCGGTAAGGACGCGGCCTTGCCAGCCGAGGAGGTCCAGCAGGACACGGGTGGACGTCTCGGCGACGGCAGCGGTCCGGCCGCTGTCGAACGCGGCCCAGACCGGCTCCAGAACCGTGTGGAGAGCAGCCCAGTGAGGGCTGGTCCGGTATTCCTGCCGGATCATCGCCACGGTTCGTCGCCTGGCCAGGGCGGGATCGGCGATCAGAGCGTCCCGGATGGGAGTCCGGCGGCCCTGGGGCAGGTGGGTGGGAATGGAAAGCCACCTCCATCGGTCCGCGTCCTCCAGGGCTGCCAGGCGGGTGCGGTGCTGGTAGTCGCGGCGGGTGAACTGGACGTCGTCGAGGACGATCCAGGTGTCCGCTGCGAACAGCTTGGCCAGTGTCGTCAGCCTCGGGAACAGATTGGGCTGGCGGACGGCACACGACCCGCCGCCGGGCCGGTCAGGAGCTGATGAGGCGGCTGGTAAAGCCGTCACGGATGAGGGACTGGTATGCGGCATGCACGTCCTCCGGAACATCCTGGACGATGGCGAAGCCCTGCTTCGGATACTCGATCACCCGCTGGAGATCGCCGACGAGCATGTCCACCACGAGCTTCTCGTCGCCGATGCTCTTGAAGTAGTCGTCCAGCTCCAGCGGTTCTGACGCGCACACGATCTCGACTTCGGGCCACAGCTTGCTGGCGGTGGCGAAGGACCGCCTCTCCATATAGGGCTTGGAGACCAGCAGCACCGTCGTCGGGACGATGCCGGCCGACGCGAGCAGGTCGCGGGTGAAGGTGATGTTCTGGCCGGTGTTCGCGGCGTTCGGCTCGACGAGGATCGCCTCGTCGGGGACGCCGAGTCCGAGAGCGTGCTCGCGGAAGTGGACGGCCTCACCGCGGGGGAACCGGGCCCGGGTGGTGGGGCTGTTGCCGCCGGTGAACACCAAGGTCGGGAACAGGCCGCGGTGATAGAGGTCTGCGGTGGCCGCGGCGACGCCGAGGTCGTGGCTGCCCAGGCCGATCGCCACGTCGGTGGACCGCAGCTGGTGGCCCATGAGGTGGTAGTCCCAGATCAGCTTGGACCGGCGCCACTGGTCCTCGGTGATGGTCTGCTGGTTGTCGCCCACGCTGTTGTCTCCCTGATCACCGGGTGGCGGGGCCGGCCTGACGGCCCCGTGTCCATGGCCTTGATGTTCTCGATGCTGGCAAGCTGGTTGGACAGCCCGAAACGGGCGGCCATGGTCGCGGCCTTGTCGAGAACGTGAACGCCATCATCGCGGGCAGCGGGGTCGCTCAGCAGAGACGTGGCCGTGGGCGGTGTCCAGGCGGACCTTCTGCGTGGAGGCGTCGGTGGTGGCGATTCAGCGGGCGACGGTGACGAAGTGCAGGGCAGACGGGAACCGGAACTCCCCCACGAATGCGCACGCCCACGGCAGTGATGCCAAGGACGGGTCCCTCGTCCGCATTGATCCCGGGCGCCGACGGGATCCGCCTGGAAGTACATGACAGCCGCAACCGGCGCCAGCCCCGGCCCCGAACCCGCCCCTCTCGCCCTGGCAGACGAAGCTGGCCGGGGCCTGGGGTTCGTCACCGCACTCGCCAGCCGTTGGGGCATCGAAGCCCGCAAGCCACGCAGGAAGATCGTCTGGACCCACTTGCCCAGCGCCCCGCCGGCCCTGCCATCCGAGCCGCTGAGGGCCTGCGATCCCGCTATGCCCGCATCATCGTGCCTGGAGCGCCCATGAGCCCATGGGAGCGCAGCAGTCTCGTATTCCCCGCTCGCCGGCAGCCATCCGCCTGCACCGGGTATCAGCGCGGGAACGCGGAGCGTCTCAGGAGCGTTCGCTGGCGTCGTTCCAGTAGTTCTGCAGCATGTCGGTGGGCCATTTGGGCTGGTGTACGGGGCCGCGGGGCAGCATCTCGCGGAAGACTGGCGCCAAGTCGATGACCGGAGTGCCTTCATCGGCGTCGAGGTCCGTGACGTGCAGGTCTCGTCCTTCCACTCGCAGCAGTCGAGGGTACGAGGTGCCGATGCGGGCCGGGCGGCGGTGGTTTCGGTGTACGAGTCCGCCGGTGGCTGGCCAGTCCGGGTTTCCTCGCGGGCTTCGCGGTTCGAGCTCGATGTCGCTGTCCGAGCCCATGCTGAAGTGCCAGATCACTTCGAGGTGGCTGAACTCGTCGATGCCTTCCAGGGCGCTCTCGGGGATGCTCGGGACGAGACGGATGATCGACTCGACGCCACCTTTATAGTCGTCGAGGCGGCCGGTCTGGCCACCAATGACGGTGGCGATCACCGGCACCTGAATGTACTCGTTGAACACGCGCTGCCTCTCCTGAGATGGCTACGGATCGGGGGCGGATACTCCCCGAACCAGGCTTCCTTACCGTACGGGTCAGCTGACTTGGAGTACTGCTCGGGCCCTGGCGTCGAGTTCGGCCGCCGGGCTGCCGCCCCGGCTGCGAAACGGGCTCAGGGCACAACGCATCTGCACAACGGTCTCCCGAGCGCGGCCCGACTGCACTCCGGTCATCGCATCGAGCTCCTGGGCCCAGGTGGAGCAGGCGGTTTCGAGTTGTCCTTGGCGGAGCTGGACGTCGCCGAGGTACCAGCTTCACGGAATGTGTCCGCTTGAACCGCTCCCGGCGGGTGTGGACGCTGCGCTTGTACTCGCGCTCGGCACCCTTCATGTCGCCGAGGTCCCTCAGCGCGGCAGCCGTTTCGCGGGCGAGGCTGGCCTCGCCGAAAAACCAGACACGGCCGGTTCGTCGCCGTCGGTGGCACGGCCGAGGTCGTTCTCGGCCTGAGCAAGTCCGGCTGCAGCCTCCTTCTTGTACCCGGCGGCCGCGAGGCCGCGGGCGTGAACAAGGCCCAAAAGTGCCTTCTCCCGCCAGCACGCCTCCGCGTAGCGGCCGGCCGGAGAGCGAGCCCTCGGCCAGGGAACGGCCTCGGTCGGCTGTTTGAGATCGACTGCCTGGTGGGCCATGGCGCGCAGCACGTGTCCGGCGAGCGGGGCGTTGCCGGCCTCCTCGGCAAGCTCGGTCGCCAGGGTCAGCCAGCGCAGGGCGATGGGGTGCTCGCCCGTGTCGAAGGTGTCCGCCCCACGAGGTAGGCGAGCTGCTGTGGCAGCGGTCATGGCCCGGCGTATGTCGTCAGTGGGGAACCGGCCGGCGAGGAGCTCGGCGACGTCGGTGCGCAGGTATGCGACGAGGGCTGCCCGGCCGAGTGCTGCTGCGCGTCGCCGAGCAGCCGGACCGGATCGACGACCTGGCGGATGGGCTGCAGGCATAGGTCCGTCAGCTGGCAAGACGCTTACCCGTGTGTCGCCCAGTCGACACGCCTAGAGGATGTTCCAGAGGAGCTGCCCATCCCGCTTCTTGAGCCCGTCGACTCGCCTCTGGACCTCGCTCAAGGACTCGGGCGCATACCTGACCTTCCGAGCGTTGGTGGTGATCATGCGCAGCTCCCGGATGTCACGGAGGACCGGATAGCCAGGGCACTTCGTGACGTCCCACCCGTAGGCATCCGCGAAGGCTCGGTAGTGGGCCTGGCCGTAGCCGAATCGCCGGCAGTGGACTTCGACGGTGACAAGATCCCATTCCGGCTGACCTCGGGCGATCGTGTCCCAGTCGCACAGCACCGCGGACCTGTTGAGGGTGTGCAGCGCGTTTCGGTGCTGCGGATCGCCCTGTATGAGCCCGGCAGCGAGTGCGAACCGGACTTCCCGCAGTTGTTCTTCGAGGCGGTCCGCCTCATCCCCCAGGTATCGGATCATCCCTGCGGGAAGGCATGTGATCGCTGCGAGTGAGCGGCGGATCGCCCGGATGTTGTCGTGTTCGGCGAGGGAAATCGGGGGTGCGGGTAGCGCGTGGAGCGCCTTGAGGGGCCCAGCCAGTTGCTCGGCCGCCACAGGATGCTCGGGCTGCGGGAAGTAGGTCCAGAAAGTGACGGCGTGTTCGTCAACAACGACCGGCTGATCGCAGGGGTGGAGCGGGACGGTGGGAAAGCCTGCCTCCATGAGCCATCGCACGAAGGTGACCGTGCGCGCAACACTCTCGACGTCAGTGCCCTTCCGGGCGATCTTGGCCACCACTTGCTCCTTCTCCAGGAGAAGGACCGCGTTGGTGTGCCCACGAAGAAGACGCGCGTCACGGCTGTCGAGCCCAGCCTTCGAACAGGCGCGCTCCAGTACCTGGTACATCTCGAACTCGTCGAACCCACCGGGGGCCGGCGTGATTGTCATGCGGCCCAGGCTCCCCGACGAGGGCCCGTTCTGTCACATCAGTCCCGGCGGAAGCTCGATGATCTCAAGGAGTTCGCGTGCCGCTCGGCTTGCCCGTATCGCCGGCGGGAGAACCTCGACGACCTCGCGGGCTCTTTCCTCCACGATGGGTGTGCGGTGGGCGGGGTCCATTCGCAAGAAGGTGACGCCTGCCAGCTGGCACGCTTCGGCAGGGCTTCGGTCACGCGCGTAGCAGATGGCCGCTTCCAGCCGGAGGAGGGCGGGGTCGATGCCTGTCTTGTCCCGGTAGAGAACGAGCGCCTGCTCCTGGGCTTGGCGCGCCTCGCGCGTATGTCCGAGAGCGGTCAGCGTCCCGCTCGCGTAGAGCAGGTAGCGGCGCTCTGGAAAGGCGAAGGCATCGTCCGACGCATCGCCTCCGAACTGTTCGAACACCCGCGTCGCGTAGCGCAATGCAGCTTCGGCCTTCTCCTGGGCTCCCAACTTCGCCAAAGCCCGGGCCTCTGCCGCCGCCGCGAAGGCGTGCGTGGCACTGGTCGGTGCTCTGCTGCTGATGACCCTGGCCTCCCGGCACAGGTTCACCGCGTGGGCGATCGGACCGTAGTAGAAGGGCAGCATCGCGGCCTGAGCCCTGACACGAGCTCGAAGCTCCGAGTTTCCGCTGTCGTCTGCGGCTGTACGCGCTGTGGCGTACCAAGAGCGCGAGCGCGGGAGGTCTCCGAGCTTCATGAGCGCATCAGCGGTCAGAGTGGAGAGTATCGCCGTCAGCTCGGAGAGCCGGACCTGGACGGCAGCTGGCTGTCGGCATGCGGCCAACCCCTCGACCTCCACGAGCAGGTCGAGAAGGCGGGCAAGCATGGGGGCTGGTGGGGTGGAGATGTACTCCCGACGGGCCCATAGGACCATCTCGTCTATGTCGTCCAGTTGGCTGGAGTTGACAGTGGCGGATGCGAGAGTCCGGTCTACCGCGCGGCGAAGTGCATCGACCCTGTGCGAGAGGTTTTCACCAGCCGTTGGGATCCGCTCACCAACGGCCGCCAAGGGCATCGTCTCAGCACGGTGCCCGTGGCGAGTTTCTCCACGCAGGACGACTCCGGCGAGCGCCTGCGGCTCGTCCAAACCCAAATCATCGGGTGAGCAGCCGTAGAAGCCGGCGAGCACAAGCACGGTGGGGCGAACAGGGTGATGCTTTCCCTTCTCCCAAAGCCGCAGCTGTTCAACGGTGACCCGGGGCGCCCCGTCCACGTCAGAGACGAGCTCATGAATCTGCGCTACCGCATCGGCGAGGGTGAGGCCCCTGGCGAGACGCCGAGCCCTCAAGGGGGAGACCGAGCAGTGCGCTTGAATCGTGCGGGCGATCTCGTCGGTTGAGTGTCCGCGCTCGCGCCCACCCGCGCGTAACCGCTTTGCGCAGGACGGACCGTGGGACTCGGGACCACGTTGCATTGAAGTCGATTCCCTTCGAACTCGCCCACCAGCGTAGTGACACACAGAGTGCGCTGCGTCAAGAAAACGTGACTCCGTCGATCCGGTACCCAGAAATGCGTGACACGTCACGCAATCACGTCACGTTTACGTGAACCGTCACGGTTGCCGCTCCTAGTCCACGAGGGCAACTCTTGCCCCCTCGGATTTCCGAGACCCATACACCGCTCGCTGGCGCGGAGTTGGCTCCTGCCGGGGCCGAGAAGGGGAGCTGATGAACGTGCACCATCCCACGGCCGACCTCCATCAGCCGGGCTCCACCACGCTGCCCACATGCAGCCCGCAGGAACGCGACGTCCCCGGCATACGGCTCAGTGCCCCAGCCGACACCGTGGATCCGCAGCCGTGCGAGGGGCGCGCCTTCCAGGCTGTGGCTGTGTTCCCGGCGGAGTTGGCCGCAGTGTCCCGGGCTCGTCGGAACCTGCACCAGTTCATGTGCCGTTCCGGGCTGTCCTCGATCGCGGACACCGTTGCACTCGGGGCTCAGGAGCTGATGGCGAACGCGGTGACGCATGGCTGCCGCGGTCAGGGAGCGAGGGAGTTCACCGTAAGGGCCTCCTGCCGACGCGGACGTTTCCGGGTCGAGGTACAGGATCCGTCGGCCGTACGGCCGGTCCTGCGGGCGGCCGGCGCCGACTGTGAAGGGGGCCGCGGTCTGGTCCTGGTCGACGCCTTGGCCTCGCGCTGGGGAGTCCAGCCTGGCCCGGGCCGAGGGAAGACGATCTGGATGGAGCTGGACGTCGCCGGTGAGGAGGACGGGTCGTGAATCTCCGCCTGTCTCGTACCGCCCTGCGTCGAAGCCCTGCGCGCACGGCCAAAGGAAGCCGCTCCATCGTCGCCCCCGCCTGGGAAACCCTGGCCCTGGTGCTCGACGAGAACGCTCCGCCGCTCGACAGCGACCACGATGCAGACGACCTGGTCCTCAGGCTGCGCGGCCACCTCTTAGAGCTGGGCCATACGGCTCCCGACTCGCCCTGTCCGGCGGTCGAGAAGGCGCTCGCTGCGGCTCGGCACGTCGCGGACGTCGATGGGCCGGCGGACTACGTGGGGGCCCGTGTACATCTGCGGCGACTGGCCGAAGCGGTGGCCGTGGTGATCAGTGAACTGGCCGGTGCCGGCCTGGTGTGCGGCCACCGTCCCGAGTGCCCCTCCTCCGACGCCGGCGACTACGAAGCCGCCCGCGTTCGGGTGCGCCGTCCCGAGATCGGGTGCAGCGAGCTGTGCAACGGCGTACTCGTCTTCGACGACACGGGATGCCTCCTGCCGTCCGGTGTCGTCGTCGCCCCACGGCGGGTTCTGCCTCGGAACGGAACCGATTCGAAGGCGGTGGCCTCGTGATCTCCCCCTGCCCGAGTCCCGTCGGTCCGGCCCTGGGAGTCCGGATCCTCGCTCCGGAGGAGGCGTGCGACTACGAGTACGTGGCCGCACGGCTCGTCCGGATCGAGCTGATGCTCGGCGCGGTGGCGGTGGCGCTGCATCGGCTGGCCTTCCTCGCGGTCCCAGCCGGCCCGGGGCGGCGCGGCGGCCGGATGGACATGCTCGATCCGGTCTTCGCGGAACTCACCGCGGGGGCACTTCGCGGTCGTCCCGGCTTCCACGGTGTCACCACCAGCGGAACGCACGTGGTCTGGGGCGACCCGGTACCGGCAGACATGGATGCCGACGCTCGGTGCCAGTTCTTCGGCCTGCGCGGGTTGACCGGAGATCGGCGGCTGCACGCGTACCACCGGGAGGTGCTGTATGCCTAAGCCGCTCTCAGCGAAGCCGTCCTGGAGCCGGCGCCCGAGCGTCGGCGTGGTCCGCGTCGTGGTCTTCGTCCTCGCGATGGCCACCGTGATCTACGCCGGTTCCGGACCGAGACCGTGGTGACCCCCACCGGCCTGGTCATCACCGTACTGATGGTGACCGCGATGGGCCTGCTCGTCCTGTTCGGGGCGCGCCCGCGCCGACTGGGGCCGTCTCATCGCTCGACGGACTCGGGCGACGGCGGCCACGCCGCTGCCCTCTGCCGTGCGCACTCGACTCCCCTGTGTGAGGACTTCCCATGCTCGATCCACACGTGACCGTGACCGCCCTGCTCGGCGCGGGATTCGTCGCCGCCTTGGCAGGTCTCATAGCGCAGACCCGCGGGAAGCGGGCCATGGCTGCACAGGCCGCGTCGGCGGAAATGGAGCGCGATGCCGCCTCCGCGCACGCCGGCGCGTTGGAGAGAGAGGTGTGGCACTTCGCGGAGGTGACGATGCCGGCCCTGGTGGACGTCCTCGCCCGGGGGCACCGCGGTGTGCAGGTCCCCGGTCTCAGCCAGGAGCAGCTCGCCGGCACCACCGTCGACCATGCGAACCAGACCGTGCGGCGACTGCTGCAGGAGGCTCTGACCGTCACGCGCGAGCAGATCGGGCGCACGGCCCGGTCCTCGGTGCGCGACGTCATCGACGAGGCGCAGACGCGTCTGCACCGGTGTCAGATGACCGTCGTCGAGGAGATGGAGCGCTACCTCGACGGCACCGCCTACCACCAGAGCCTGATGAATCTCGATCACCTGGTCACCCAGGCTCTGCACACCCTCCAGCGCACGCGCATCCTGACCGGGTCGTGGCCCGGTCTGCAGCGCGCGGACTGCACCGTTCGGGAGGTTGTGGAATCGGCCCGGGGACGGATCAGCGACTTCCTGCGCGTGACCTACACCTACGAGCCGGGCACCGGGGAGACCTGGCTGGAGGGACGCATCGTGGAGCCCGTCACCGTCGCGCTCACGGAACTGCTGTCCAACGCGGCCGCGTACTGCGACGGCAAGGTCTTCGTCGAGGTGCAGGCGGTCCAGAGCGGGTACTGCATCATCGTCGACGACGGCGGCCTGGGCATGAACCGCTTCCAGCGCGAGGAGGCCGCTCGGCAGCTGGCGCAGCACGAGGTGCTGGACGTCACCACCCTCCGGGACGCCGGCCGGCTCGGGTTCGCGGTCATCGGGCGTCTCGCCGGCGAGTACGGCTTCGACGCCGACGTCAGCAGCACCTCGCCGTACGGCGGTGTGCGGGCTGTGCTGCGCGTCCCGCGGGAGCTGTTCGGGCACGGCCCGACCGCCGACGAAGTGGAGGCCGCACGGCAAGCGGCCATGGCTCTGACGACCGAGGCTGCCTTCACCGGCGGCTCTCCCGCACACGACGGGGACGGGCACACCCCGCCCGCCGCGCGGACAGGCACCGGAGGACTGCCGCAGCGCCGTCGGCGAACGCCCCGCCCAGCGGCGCGCGTCCGTGACAGCGCGCCGGTGCCGGCGGACGACCCCGATGCATTCGCCGCCGGCCTTGCCCGCCTGGGGCAGGCCATCCACGACACCGAGACGCACTCCACCGAAAGAGACCAGCCCCGTGCTTGAGCAGCAGCCGACCGCCGACACCCACGACATGACCTGGGTCCTCAACCGCCTCACCAAGGAAAAGGGTGTCCTGCACGCCGTCCTGTTCACCACCGACGGCCTCGTGCTGGCCCGTTCCGAGGGCCTGCCCCGTGACGTGGCCGACCGCACCGCCGCCAGTTCCTCGGGCCTGTTCTCGCTGGGCCGCGGGCTCGCCGAGTTCGCCCAGGTGTCCCAGGGCGAGACCCCCCGCAAGATCATCATCGACCTGCCCGACGCGTGCACCCTCGTCTTCGGCGCCGGGCACAACGCCGTACTCGCCGTCTCGGTCAGCGCGGAGATGACCGAACCCGAGGTGGCGGTCGCGTCCGCGGAAACCATCAAGGCCATCAAGGGCCTTGAACCCGTACTGTCCGCGCGCGCGAGGGCCAGGACCTCGTGACACCCCGCGGACGTCGGCGTGCCGGGATGGTGCGGCCCTACACCCCCACCGGGGGCAGGGCCGCACCCACCCGCCGCACCCTGGACCTGGCCACGCTCCTGATCGCCGACCCGGACAAGCCCCTGGCCGGGTTGGATGCCCACTCGCACCGGCTGATGCAGCACTGCCTGCCCGGCGTGCTGTCACTGGCCGAAGTCAGTGCCGATCTGCAGCTTCCGGCCGCCGTGACCAAGGTCCTGGTCGCCTCCCTCGTCGACAGTGGCCACATCCTCAGCCGCAGCCCCGTCCCCGTCGCTCAGCAGCACGACAGACATCTGCTGGAGAGGATGCTCGATGCGCTCCACAAACTTTGAGGGCCACTACCTGGCGCCTGGGGTCGACCAGTCCGTGAAGGTCGTCATTCTCGGACCGTTCGCCGTCGGCAAGACCACGCTCGTCGGTGCCGTGTCCGAGATCAGGCCGGCCTCGACCGAGGAGCGCATGACGAAGGCCGGCGAGGCGGTCGACACCCTGCGGGGCCTCTCGGACAAGACCACCACCACGGTCGCCCTCGACTTCGGCCGCCTCACCCTGACCGACGACATCGTGCTCTACCTGTTCGGCGGCCCCGGCCAGCCCCGGTTCAGCTACGTGATCGAGCAGCTGATGCAGGGCGCACTGGGTGGCGTGGTCCTGGTCGACACCGCACGGGTCACCGAGTCCTGGGATGCCATGGGGCGCATGGAGGAAGCCGGCCTGCCCTACGTGGTCGCTGTCAACACTTTCGCGGACTCCCCCGGTTACACCGAAGCCGAACTGCGCCAGGCCCTGGACCTCCACCCGTCCACACCCCTGGTCGAGTGCGATGTCCGGCTCAAGGAGTCGGCCAAGAGACCGCTGATCGCGCTCGTCTCCCACCTGCTGTCGTGCCCCCGCCTGGAGCCCGCCTCATGACCACGCCGCCCCCGCTCTCCGCCCGCGGCTGCCCCATGCTGCACGGCGCCGCGTTCGCCGCCCGCCCGACCGCCGTCTACGAGCAACTGCGCGCCCAGGGCCCCGTCGGCTGGGCTGAGATCGCCCCTCACGTGCATGCCTTGGTCGTCACGCAGCACCGGGCCGCCGTCACCGTCCTCAACGACACGGACACCTTCTCCAAGGACTCGCGCCTGTGGGCCGCCTTGGCAGGCGGCCAGGTTCCTCAGGACAGCCCGGTGCTCGGCATGATGGCCTGGCGCCCTTCCGTCCTCTACACCGACGGCGAGGAGCACGCCCGCCTGCGGTGGGCTATGGACGACTGCATCGCCCGGATCGACGCTCACCAGCTCCGGGAGATCACTCGGCGCAGCGCGCTGACGCTCGTCGCACGCGTCATTGGCCACGGCCAGGCCGACCTGATGAGCGACTTCGCCGACGTCGTGCCCATGCTCGTCTTCGCCGAACTCCTAGGCTGCCCTCCCGACATGACCAGCCGGATGGTGCGCGCCTGCCAGGACCTCATCAGCGCCGGCCCCCAAGCTGCCCAAGGCGCCGCGGACTTCGCGGGGCTGCTGTTCGAACTCATCCAGCTGCGCCGCGAACGGCCCGGCCAGGACCTGACCTCCTGGATGATCAACCATGCGGCGGCGCTGAGCGACGAGGAGGCACTCAACCAGCTCTTCTGCGCCGTCGGCGCCGGTGTCATCCCCGCCGCAGCTTGCATCGCCTGGACCTTGCACCTGCTCCTGCGTGACGACGAGTACGCCGGCAGCCTCGCCGCCGGCACCCTCACCGTTCGGCGGGCCATGGAGAAGGCGCTGTGGGAGCGGCCTCCGATGGCGAACTTCTCCGTCCACTTCGCCCGCTACGACACCTACCTCCACGGCGTCCTTGTACCGGCCCGTGTCCCGATTCTGATTTCCCACGCGGCCGCGAACACTGACCCGTTGCTTCCGCGTGGCCTCGGCTACGACAGCCGGGCCCACCTCGCCTGGTCGGCCGGCCCGCACCGCTGCCCCGCGATCTCCCAGGCCACCACGATCGTGCAGACGGCTGTCGAGACGATCCTCGACCAGCTCTGGGACATGACGCTGACCGACGAAAGCCCCGAACCCCTCCTGCGGCACGGCCCCTTCCACCAGTGCCCGCAGACGATGCCCGTCACCTTCCACCCCAAGTCCCACGACCGTCTTCCCGCCACAGCCCTCGCAGGAGGTACCTCGTGATCAGCAGCTCCACCTCCACCCCGGCCGTCACCCTCGACAGCAACGGCGGCCGCCGCCTGTTCGCCCAGGCTGACGAACTCCGCGCAACCGGCCCGGCCGTCAAGGTCCGCATGCCGGAGGACGTCATCGCCTGGGCCGTCACCCGCGGAGACGTCGCCAGGCGGCTCCTCATCGACCCGCACGTCTCCAAGGACGCCCGCACGTCGTGGCCGTCCCACACTCCCGGCTCCATACCGTGGCTGTTCCCGTGGGTGGACGTCGTGAGCATGTTCACCTCCGACGGCGAGGACCACCAGCGCCTACGCCGCTTGGTCGACCGCGCCTTCACCCCCGGTCGCGTCGAAGCGATGCGCCCCGCCATCCAGGCCATCGTCACCGACCTCCTCGACGGCCTGGAAGCGCAGGAACCCACGGTCCCGGTCGACCTGCGCGCGCACTTCTCCTACCCCATCCCCACCCGGGTGATCTGCGACCTCTTCGGTGTCCCCGTCGACCAGCGCCCCCAGATGCTGCGCGTCATCGACTCCGTCCTCACCACCGACGTCACCGCCTCCGAAGCCGAGAACATCCGTACCGCCCTCGCCGCGGCCATGCAGGCGCTGATCGACACCAAGCGCAGCAACCCGGGCGAGGACATGACCAGCCTGCTGCTGGCCGCCCACGAGGAGGACGGGGACCGGCTCAGCCACACCGAGCTCATCTCCACACTCATCCTCATGATCGGTGCCGGCAGCGAGACCGCCGTCGCCCTCATCAACGCCGCCGTCCGTGAACTCCTCACCCACCCCGACCAGCTGGCCACCGTGCTGGCCGACCCGGAGCGCTGGAGCGACGTCATCGAGGAAACCCTCCGCCTCCGCCCACCGATCATGTACCTGCCCCTGCGCTACGCCACGGCGGACATCGACCTGGGCGACGGCGTCGTCATCCGGGAAGGCGAAGCGATCATCATCGGCTTCGGCGCCCATGGCCGCGACCCCGGCGTCCACCAGGACCCCGACGTCTTCCGCATCGACCGGGACGACAAGCAGCACCTGGCCTTCGGCTACGGCATCCACTACTGCCTGGGCGCCCGACTGGCCAAGCTCGAAGCCGAGGTCGCGCTCCCGCCCCTGTTCCAGCGCTTCCCGCGGATCGCCCTGGCCTGCGGCATCGAGGACCTCGAGCCGCAGCGCTCCTTCATAGGCACCGACGTCACCACGCTGCCTGTCGTGCTGCAGGCCACGCCGTAGGAGCGCAGACGCTCACGCACCAACCCCGCTGAGGACTGCAGCCGCTCGGACCCCGCAGCAACTATCCACCGGGCCCTGCACGTCCGGCTCCGGCCTACCGGCGCCTGACCGACAACCGACCAGGACTCCTTGATGACCATCACCGAAACCACGCCCGTGAACTCGCTCCTCACCGATGCCCAGAAACGTGCTGTCGCTCCCCTCGTCTACGGCGCGACCAACCAGGCCATCGGTGCCCAGATACACCTTTCCCCGGACGGAGTGGCCAGCCATCTCAGGACGGCTCGCAGCAAGCTGGGCCGCCGGGGATGCTCCCGCCCTGTCCTGGTTCACGCCCTGCTTACCGCCCGCGAGGTGCCTCCGCCGGCGTGCCAGCGGCCCTGCCCGGACTTCACCGCGATGGAACGTCGCCTCCTTCAGGCGCTCGCCGAGCACGACTTGAACGAGGACATCGGGCGGGCCGTCGGTGTGCCGGCCTGGGACGTACGGACCGGAGTCGATGACCTTGTGACCAAGGCGTGCGCGGACAACGCCACGCACCTGGTGGGGCTCGCCCACGCCTGGGGCGTGCTCACCGTCGTTCCCGGCGTCGAGTCGTCGGCGGCAACCATGGAGCCGGCCCGATGAACACCATCAGCCGTACCTTTCCGCTCGATCCAGGCAAGAGCGCACGCCCCGTGTACGAGATGCGCCCGGTCGTGACGGGAGCTGACCACGCCGAGGCAGTCGCGCTTGCTGAGGACCGTGGCCGTTGGGCCGCGGCCCGCGGAATCGTGCTGGCCTCCCACTACGCCGACAGTCTCCGGGACCAGGAATCCGAGACCGTCGGCATGTACGAGGACGGGCTTCTGATTGGCTGCCTCGTCCTGGACTGGCGGCCGGACCTGCAGCACTGGGGCACGGACGGACGCGAACCCGGCCTGTTCGTCGACGCCACGCACTCGGCGCCTGGCCGGAATGACCAGGTGGGCATGCTGATCACGCTGTGGCTCGCCGACTACGCCGCCCGCTCCGGCGTGCCCCACGTGAGCTGCGAGATTCCGTGGTGGCCGGCCTGCGAGGAAGGGAGCCTCGCGCTGCTGTGCCACCTTCGCGACCTCGGCTGGCTGATCCTCGGCTCGGGAAGTGGCAAGGGCGGTACCCCCGTGTCTCGTCTGCGGCTCGGTGCCGAAGCCAGGGCCGGAATCACAGCGTTGATCGCCTGCCGCGTTCCTCTGGGCAGCCCGACCACCGCGGGGGTGATGAGCGGATGAGGCTCGTGACACACGCCCTCCCGATCCAGTCATGCCCCACTAGCAGAGCCCTCCTGTCCCGGCCTTGCGACCGCCACCCGGAACCGGCCGCATCCGTCCACCGTGGCCAGGCAGCGCAGGTTCTCGCCCCTCGGCGGGACGCCGTCAAACGGGCCGCCCCGCAAGACAACGGCGGCCTGTGGTGCTGTACGCCCTCAGCCTTCCCGGCCGGGAACCGCACCACGAACTCGCTGCCGGCCAGGGATACGCCGCGCAGCGCCTCGGCCCCCTCGACGGCTGGCTACCGCGCCCACCTAGGCCACCCCAGCGGGGCCTGGCAAGGAGAAACGACGGCATGACTGACAGCAGGCACATCGAACCCGGCTCTACGGCCCGGCCGGACAGCTCGGGCATCCAGATCGACCTCCTCACCGGCCTGCATGCCGGCGTGTGCGATGAGCTCGCCGCCCTCGCACAGCGATGCATCGCTGGGTACAGCGACGACCGCCCGGTCAGTGCCTCCCTGGTGCGCTCCAGGCTGACGAACGCGCTGACCGGCGAGCCTCCCGTGCTCGCGGTGGCCCGGGACGGGCGGGAGGTGACCGGCTGGTGCGCCGTGCGCCGCCCAGAGCGCGGTGAGGCGAGGGCGCGGCTGTGGGGGCCGGTCGTGGATCCGTCGGCTCGCCGGGCGGGGCTGGGGAGGATGCTGCTGCGGACGGTGGTGGACGCGGTCGAGTGGCCGCTGGTGACCACCGATGTGCCGGCCGACCGGGTCGGCGCCAGCGCCTTCTTCAGCGGATCTGGTTGGGAGGTGCTGGACACCGTCACGGTGCTACACGGCAGCCCGGCCGCCGACGCGTTCGCTGCCGTCACCGCCGTCGGGGTCCCGGGGCTGGAGGAGTACGTCGCCGCGGCCGCGCGACGGTTCGTCGGCTTGGATGCGTCGTTCGCCGAGTCGACGTTGCCGCGGTGGCGGGACGACGCGCGGTTTCGCCCGGAGAACCTGCTGCTCGATCCCCCAACGGGGTCGCTGCTGCTGGCCTTGGCCCAGCGAAACGACACGAGCAGCGAACTGCTGCTCGCGGAGGTGTGGGCCGCCGAGGCGGATGTCCGCAGGCGGCTGATCAGCCAGGCGCACATCCTGGCCGCCGACCGGCAGTTGGCGACCGTGCGCGCGGTGACCCGGCAGGATCCCGCCGACTTCGTCGCCTGCGGCATGCGTGTCACCGGCCGCTGCCACACCTTCACCCTTCCCGGCGAGCGCTGAGCCCCGGGCCTCCTAGATCCACCACCCCTGACAGGAGGGCGTCCATGCCCGCAACCGTGAAACCGCCGCTCGTCCACGCGGTCGACGTCGTCGCCAGCGAGGACGAGGCCCGCCGCCTGGCCGGTGAACTGGCCGACCGCCTCGCCGTCAGCCCCGACGTGCGGAGCATGGACTGGGAGGAGGCGACGGGGTCCTGGCTGTGCACACTCGCCGATGGTGGCCGCGGACGGCTGACTCTGGCCGCCCCGGCGGACCCGGCCGCGGCCGCCGAGCACACCCACCGGCTCGTCGCGACGTTCGAACGGGGCACGCCGGCCGAGGCTGAAGCCTTCATCGCGGCCGCACAGCACTTACCGTTCTCCGCCACCGAGATCGCCGCGGCGGTGTCCGAGCTGCCGCTGACGAGCCGGCTGGCCGACCGGTGGCCGGACAAGCCGCTGGCCGGAGTCGGCGTGCTGCTGACGATCCACCACATGCGGGACTTCCTCGTACTGGTCGACAGCCTGCTCGCCCTGGGGGTGGACCCGGCGCACATGACCGTGATCGACAAGGAGTACCCCTACGCGCACACCCGCCGCGTGGACGCTCACCTGGTGCAGCGGCACGGCATCGCGGTGTGGCGCTACCGGGACCTGCGCGAGGGGATCGAGGATCACATCGGGCGCGTCGCCGCGGCGGACAAGCGCAGCGTGGTCATGGACGACGGCGGCTACGTCCTGCCCGTGGTCCTGCGCGAGTTTCCCGAGCAGGCCGGGCACTTCATGGGGCTGGTGGAGCAGACCACCTCCGGCATCCGCAAGGTCGCCGGGCTCGAACTGCCGCTGCCGCTGTTCAGCGTGGCGGAGAGCGACATGAAGGCGATGATCGAGTCGTACGGCATCGCCGACGCCGCCGTCCGCAACACGCTGCGGCTGCTGCCGGACGAGAAGCTCGAGGGCCAGCCGGCCCTCGTACTCGGCTTCGGCCGGATCGGCCACGAGGTCGCCCGCGTCCTGGACAGCAGGCGCATGCGGGTCGCGGTGTTCGACTCCGACATCACCCGCCTGGTCGCCGCCCACGAGGAAGGGTTCCTCACCGGGCGGTCGCTGGAGGAGCTGGTGCGCACGCACCAGCCGCGACTGGTCATCGGCTGCGTCGGCAGCCGCAGCTTCGGCCTGCAGGAGGCCCGGCTCCTGCCGCCGCGATCGTTCATGGTCAGCACCACCAGCAGGAACTTCGAGTTCGCGCTGGACGAGCTGCGCGAGGGCAGCACCGTAGTGACGGATCGGGGCGTGCTCGGCACCAGCTACCAGCTGGCCGACGGCCCGGACATCCTCGTCCTTGGGCACGGCATGCCGATCAACTTCCACTACGCCGAGTCCCTGTCCAACCGCTACGTCGACCTGGTCCTGGCCGGGCTCGCGGTCGGCGCGGTGGCCCTGGCCGGCGCCGACGAGCGGCTGCGGCCGGGCCACAACGTGGCCGCGACCAACGCGATCCTTGCCGAAGCGGGCATCGTCGACGACTACTACCGCCTCTACGGCCCGACGGGAGTCGGACGTGGGTGAGCGGATCTTCACTCTCGACGACCTCACGGGCGTCCGGTCGGTGTGCGGATGCCTGACCTGCAAGCTCGGCGCCGTGTTCGCCCACCATCTCACCGCCCTGCGCACCGGCTACCCCGGTGCCGTCACCACGCTCGGCCACCGAGGCGCCGCGCCCGGGGCGACCGCCGTGCCGCACTTCCTCGCCGTGCGCCTGGGCGAGGCGCTCGTCGATGTCGTGGTGTGGGAGGAGATGCGCCCGGAGCAGCTGACGGCCTGGCTCCCGCCCGCTGACGCCCGCGCCCGGGTGCCGCAGCTGGCCGGCCGGATCCCGCGCCTGGTCCGCATCCGCCAGGCCATCCGCGCGGGCACTTTCACCCCCTCGGGAGCAGCGGGCACCGCTTTGTCCACCGGCGGCCGTTACCCCTCGTTCCGATTCCTCGTCGTGCACTGGCCCACCCTTGAGAAGGAGTTCACCCCGTGAGCACTGCATCCTCCGACTTCGCCGCCGTCGGCACCGGCTACGCCGCCTACTCCAGCGGCGGCCGCGGCCGGCTGCGGCACGACATCACCGCGCGCCGCGTCCTGGCCGAGCTCGGCGACCGGCCGGCCCGGATCCTGGACGTCGGCTGCGGCGACGGGGAGATGGTGCTGCGCCTGGCGGCCGCCGGACACGAGGTGACCGGCGTGGAGAAGTCCCCCGGCATGCTCAGCTCCGCGGCCGACCGGGTCGCCGCCGTCCCCGAGATCGCCGAGCGGGTAACACTGGCCGAGGGCGACATCTACAACCTGCCGTTCGACGACGCCTCGTTCGATGCGGTGGTCTGCCACGGCGTCGTGATGTACCTGCCCGACTCCGTCGCCCCCGTCGCCCACCTTGCCCGGCTCGTCGCCGGCGGAGGCATCCTCAGCGTCCTGACGAAGAATCAGCTCGCCGTCGGCGTGCGCGAGGCCCTGTCCGGCCAGTACGAGTCAGCCCGGGCGCAGATCGAGAGCGGGCAGGCCGCCAGCGTCGGCAACCTCGGCATCACCACCCGCGGCGACACCCCCGACCACCTGGACGACCTCGCCCGCGCCAACGGGCTCACGCCGCTGCCGTGGCAGGGCGTGCGGATCTTCCACGACCACCGCAACGACTGGATGCCCTCCGAAGAGGAGTACCAGGCGGCGCTCGAGACTGAGTGGGCAGCCTCCACCCGCAGCCCGTACCGCGAGTTGGGCCGCCTGGTGCACGCCGTGGCCCGCCGCGAGGCCACCGCATGAACACGATCACGGCCATCAGAGCGCTCACCATCGGCCACCTCGCCCGGGACCTCGCGGCCCGGGCGGGGCAGCCGATGACGGCCCTGCGCTGCTACGAGTCGCTGGCCGCCCTGTGGATCCGGTGCTGCGACACCGGCCTGTCGGGAGCGCGGGCCCTGCAAGACATGACCTGCCGAGCGGCCCGGCGGCTCGCCGCCGGCGAGGACACCCTCATCGCGCCCGAGTACGACCGCATCCCCAACCGGCTGACGAGGGACGAGTCGTTCGTACGTCTGCCGGCGTCCCTGGCCGTCCAGGGGGTGGAGTGGCAGGACGCGATTGCCCTGGCACAGACGTGGCTGGACACCCGGGACTGGTCCGGCCCGGTCCTCGTGGCGGGTATACGCACGGGCGGTGCGTATCTGGCGCCCCTGGTCGCCGCCCATCTGGAGGCCGCGGGCATGGATGTGCGGGTGACGAGCCTCCGTCCCGGCGACAAGCCCGAGGTCGGGGAACGGCGGGTGCTGCTGGTCGACGACCCGCCGCTGACCGGCCGGACGCTGCTGTCGCTCGCTCGTCAGGCGCCCGGGCCGGCCGGGGCGGAGGTGCTGGTGCCGGTGTACGACGTCGACGACGTGCGCGGACTGCAGGAGGCGGGGATCGCGGTCACCGTACTGCCGCGTGAGCAGTGGCAGTCCACCCGCCGCCTGCAGCCCGGTGCCCTGTCCGCCTGCCTGACGACCGGCGCCCACTGGCTGGGCGCGGGCCGGCCGCCGGTCCTGGACGGTCTCGTGCCCGGGCGGGAGAACTCCGCCCTGACCGCGTGGCCGGGAGTGCGGCGCCGCTCCCCGGCCAAGGCCGCCGTACGGCTGCGCACGCCCGGAGGCATCCGGCACGCGGTCGCGGGGTGGGTGCCTCCGGGAATCTTCGGCGACGCCGCCCGCGCCGCGGCCACCGCACTGCGCAGTCCTCTTCTCCCAGCCACGCTCGCCGTGGCACCCGCACTCGTGATCAGCGAGGACCTCGCCCCCACGGCTCCGCTCGGACCGGAGCCGGCACCGCACCGGCTGGAGGCGGCGGTGGACTACGTCCTCGCCCGCGCCCGGCAGCTCCCGGTGGAGCCCGCCGGACGCGGGGGGCCGATGCCCGCGGTCCTTCGCACGGTGGCCCAGGCCCTGACCGGCGCGGACGATCCGGCGGCCGCCGCGCGGATGCACCATCTGCTGTCCGCCCTCCCCCCGGCGCTGCCCGACAACCGGTGCGAGGCGGAGAAGTGGTTCCTCGACGGCGCCGGACATCTACGCAAGACCGGGCACCTCGCCCACGCCTACCGCCGCGACAACGAGCTGCTCACCCCGCTGCTCGACCTGGCCGCGCTCGCCGTCGCGTTCGGCAGCGGTCTGGAAGCCGTCGCCGAGAGCCTCGCCCGGCGTCTGCCGGGCAGACAGTCCTGGCACGCGGCGCTCGCCGTCGCCCTGCTGTGCTACGGAACAGCCCGCGGCGGTCAGCTCCCGCGCACCTACAACTCCCAGCGTGCGGCCTCCACGGCCGTGGAGGCGTACCGGCTCCAGCGCGGCATGACCGAGGCGGCCCGGCTGGTCCAGCACGTCCTGAACGACAGTGTGGCCGACCAGGAGTTGGCCGGACCTCGTGTCGTGCGCCGGTGGACGCAGCCGCCTGGAGCGCTCGTGCAGCCCCGGCTGCCGTTCGGCGGCTCCCCCGCTCCCCCCACCGGGCCCGGCACGTCGGGTGAGGAGACAGAGATGACGCTGAAGGCCGTCGCGCAGTGGGCTGAGGGCCGATTCCACCCGGTGCGGGAGGAGCACATGCTGCTGCTCGCGCCGCTGGGCGCACCGTCGACGTGGCCGCAGGACCGGGACGCGCTTCAGGAGCTTGCCCTGCTGCTGCCGCGCCCCGGGCTGCTTGCCTGGTGCGGGGTGCCCGTCGTGTCCCTGAGCAAGGCGGGCTGATGCAGATGCTGGTCTTCGACTTCGACGGTGTCCTGCACGACTCCCGCGACCGGGCCTGGCGCTGCTACCAGGACGCCCGCAGGGAGATGGAGCTGTGGGCTCTGCCCGACCTGGCCGGCCCATGCGACCTGCCCGTCGTCTATCAGGGCGTGCTCAGCGCCTCGCTGACCAGGTGGATCGACTTCGAGACCGCCGAGCGGTTCTGGAAGCGGCACGCCGAACTGACAGCCCAGGCCGCCGCCGGCGAGCCGCACGGCGTCGTCCCGGAGCTGGTCGGCCCTCTGGCCGGACTGGCTGCCGGGCCGGGATATGCGGTAGTCACCGGAAGCCACAGCACCACCGTCCACGGCCTGCTCGCCCGTGACCTCCTCCCGGAGGCAATGCCCCGCGTACTGCTCTCCCGTGACGAGACAGGCAGCAAGACCGACAAGCTCCGCAGCCTGCGCACCCGGTACGGGGCGACCGCGTACGTCGGCGATACCGGCAGCGATGTCCACCACGCCCACGGTGCCGGCCTGACCGCGATCGCCGTCGCCTACGGCTACGCGAGCCGCGAGGACCTCACCGCCGCCCGGCCGGATCACCTGCTGGCCACCCCTGCCGACCTTGCCGCCTGGTGCCGGGTCCCGTCCGCCGGCGTCGCCCCCACCACCGAACCGGTGCCTTCCCGCACCACCTGACCGCTCCACGACCACGGCCAGCCCGCCCTCGGGGACTCCTGCACACCCCGGGGGACGGTCGGCCCTGCCCGGAAGGACTTCCGCATGGACGACACAAGCACCGCGGTGCTGGGCCGACTGGCCCGCGCCGTCACCACCGCACACCCCGGCGCCCGTCCGCTGGCCGAAACCGACCGGGCCGCCCTCGCGCCCCTGCTCATCACCCCCAACGACCTGCGGGCCCGGCTCGAGGCCCACTTGGACGGTGAGGCGGGGCGGGTGAGCGACACCGGCACCCCACGCGAAGCCGGTCTGTCCGACAACGCGGTCATGACGCTTCGGCTGCGCCTGCCAGCCCCGGAGGTGCGGTGATCCGCGGGTTGCGGATCGTGGTTGACGCCGAGCCACGTCAGGGGCCGCAGACCCGGGCACGCCCCGAACCCTACGCGTCCGATGACCGCTGGACGAACAGCCGCTCGAAGGTCGGCGTTTCGGCCAACTCCGCTTCAGCGATGCGCTCTTGCGCACCAAGGGTCGGTGCACCGCACACCTTCGCCGAACCGCTCAACCTCGGGGTCTGCGGCCCGCCCGCGACCCGTCCGAAAGACAGGTGTTCGAAATTCCGGCTGTGTCGTTGGACCCGACGACACAGCGACGACTTCCAGGAAGGGGCCACGTTGACATCGGCCGGACCACGAAGCGCTGAGACCCGGAACGTGAAGAAGACAGAGGCCACAGACGCGATCTCCCGCGCGGAGCGCGAGCTGTACGGCGGACGGCTCCGCTACGACCAGTCCTACGTCCGTCACGAAGGCCCGCTGACCCGGCTCGGCTTCGGACGGATGGCGGCCGCGCTGCCGCGCATGGTGGGCATGGTCCTGCGTACCGGATGGAAGGCGGACCGGCGGGCGCTGGTCGGGGTTGTGGCGGCCCAACTCGGGCAGGGCGTGACGGCCGGGTGGGGGCTGGTGGCGGTCAACAGCGTCCTCACGCAGTTGTTCGACGACGGCCCGACCGCAGACAAGCTCCGCGACGCGTTGCCGTCCCTGGCGGTGCTTGCGGTCGCGGCGGTGGCGACGGCCGTGCTGTCGGCGTGGTCGACGGCCATGGCCGGCCGTCTGGAGCCGCAGGTGGAGCGTGCGGTTGCCGCCCGGTACTACACGGCCGTCACCCACGTCGAGGTGGAGGCGACCGAACGGCCGGAAGTCCAGCGGGTCCTGGAGGCGGGAAGGTTCGGCACGGACTCCGCCCGCAACATGCTCCGGCTGTCGGTGGGCGTGGGCAATGTGGTGATCGGCATGGCGGCGGCCGCCATCGTACTGGCGTCGCTGCACTGGGCACTGCTGCCGATGCTGCTCGCGATCGCCCTGCCCAAGGGATGGGGAGCGGTCCGCTCGGCTCGCCGCGACTACCTCTCCCGCATGAACTGGGTCGACCATCGGCGGGCGATCGCGTCCCTGCTGGCCTACCTGACTCGCCCGCACGCCGCTGGAGAGATCCGCGTACATGCGGCCGGGACGAAGCTGTTGTCCAGCTACGAGGAGATGTCGAGGCAGTCGGAGGCGGAGCAGCGGCGCCTCGCCCGCGCGCAGGCCACCACGGACCTGGTCGCGGGCGGGTTCGCCGGTCTGGCGTCGCTGGCGTGCTACGGGGTGCTGTGGTGGCTGCTGGCCGGCGGCGGACTGCCGCTCGCCGTCGGCGGGACCGCGGTGATCGCCATCCGCACCTCGACCGCCCGGCTCACCTCCCTAGTCCAGCAGGTCAACCGGTTGTACGAGGAGTTGCTGTTCCTCACCGACACCGAGGACGCCATCGAGATCGCCGGCGAGAACGCCATCCCGCGCACTGGCACGCCGCTGCCCACGCCGACGCGGGAGGTACGGACGGAGGAGGTGTCGTTCACCTACCCCGGAGCCGACTTCCCTTCCCTGAAGGGGGTGAGCGTGCGGGTCCCCAGGGGGAAGGTGACGGCCTTGGTCGGTGCGAACGGCTCGGGGAAGACCACCTTGACCAAGGTGCTGGCCGGACTGCTTCTGCCCACCGAAGGGAACGTGTGGTGGGAGGGCGACTCGGGCGAGCGGGTCGACCTCCGCGAGGCGAACCGCACCCATGTGTTCGCCTCGGTCGGGGTGCTCGCTCAGGACTTCCCGCGCTGGGAGATGACCGCCGCCGCGAACGTCGCCATCGGCGCCGGCGACCACCCCAGGGACATGGATCGTGTCCGCAACGCGGCCCAGGACGCTGACGTGCTCGACTTGATCGAGGGCCTGCCGCACGGCTGGGACTCGATCGTCTTCAAGGGCTACGAGCGCGGCGTCCAGCTCTCGGGCGGACAGTGGCAGAAGCTCGGCACCGCTCGAACTCGGTACAGGCAGGCACCGTTCCTGCTAGTCGACGAGCCGACCTCGGCGCTCGATCCGCATGCGGAGATCGCCGCATTCGAGGGGCTCTGGTCCCTGGCCCAGGACGGGCACGCGGTCGTGCTCGTCACCCACCGGTTGGCCGCGACCATGAACGCCGACCACATCTACGTCCTCGATCAGGGGTGCGTCGTCGAAGACGGCACACACGAGGACCTGATGGCCCGCGAGGACGGCCTGTACCAGGGCATGTTCACCGCCCAGGCCGCCCAGTACGGGAGCGCGCCCGCAGCCGCCCCGGTTCCCCGCCCCCGCGGCACCCAGCCGTCCGGCCACGAGACGGCGAGCTGACGCACAAGCGCGACGTCCACAAGCCCGGCCCGCAGCACCGCCCCCCTTACTACGTCGAAGGCGAGACGACACCCATGCCACCCAGCTCCACCGCGATCCGCAGGACCATCGAGGCGTACCTCGGCCGACACCCTGACGAGCGTGGCGCCCTGGCCGGACTTCTCGCCGCCCTGGAGCGGCCCGTCGACGCGACCGACCGGACGACGCTGCCCGGGCACGTTACTTGCAGCGCCGTGGTGATCGACCGGCAAAGCCGGGTCCTGCACATCCGGCATCGGGCGACCGGTGGCCTCATGCTCACCCCCGGCGGCCACGTCGAGCCCGGGGACGGCACGCTGCTCGCCGCGGCGCTGCGCGAGGTGTCGGAGGAGGCCGGGATCGCGCCGGGCGCCCTGTGCCTGACTCGGCAGGTGCTCGGCTCTCCGATCGACATCGACGTCCACGACATCGACGCCAGCCCGTCCAAGGGCGAACCAGCCCACCGCCACTACGACTTCCGCTACGTCTTCTACCTCTCCAGCGAGGAGCCGCCGACGATCGCGCTGCAGAACGAGGAGGTCTCCGGCGCCCAATGGCTCCCGCAGCCGGAAGTCACCTCGCCAACACTGCGCGCGAAACTCCTCGCGGCGCGTCTGGACGGCAGGCCGGAGCCGGTGAACGCTTCCGCGCTGATCCACGACGGGACCGGCAGGTACCTGCTCCATCTTCGCGATCACAAGCCCGGCGCCATCTGGCAGTCGGGGGCGTTCGCCCTTCTCGGCGGCGGCCGCACACACGACGACCAGAGCCTTGAGGGCACCCTGCTGCGGGAGCTGTCCGAGGAGGTGCCCGACCTCCGCCTCGAGGACTTGAAGCCCTACGCCGTGGAGGCTGTCACCAGCATCGACGGCCTCAGCGTCCCGGTCCGGGTCTTCGCCGGCCGGTGGCGCGGCAACCCCGACCGCCTCGCGCTGCACGAGGGAGTGCTGCTGCGCTGGTTCGCGCCCGACGAACTGGACCGGCTGCGCCTGAGCCCCGCCACCCGGGACCTGATTCACCGGCACGCGGCAGAGAACCCCCCGGACAAGGAGCCAGCCGCGGCTCCCCCCGTGTGGGATGGGGGCAGCCGGACCGTACTGAACGGCATCGGAGTCCACCTCCACCTCGAAGACGCCGAAGGCCGGGTCCTACTCGGCCTGCGTCACCCCGACTCGAAGTACGCGGGCGACACCTGGCACTACCTCGCCGGACGGTGCGAGCAGGAGTCCGCCCTCTCCTGCCTGGTCCGCGAGGCGCGGGAGGAAGCAGGGCTGGTCATCGACCCCGCCGACGTGGAGCTCGCGCACGTCGTCCACGTCGTCGACACCCCGGGCGGCCTGCCCCTGATGCAGCTCGTCTTCCGGGCTCGCCGGTGGGAGGGCACCCCCGAGGTTCGCGAGCCCGACAAGTGTCTGACCTGGCAGTGGTGGCCGCGGCACGAGCTCCCGGACCGGATCGTCTCCTACACCCGCACGGCCATCACCGCAATCTCCGAAGGCCGCCCCTATTCCCAGCTGGGCTGGTGAGCAGGGTGAGCGCACCCACCGGTAGCGGACCCGGCCGGCGGGCCCGGGCCGAGCCCACATACGTGCTGCGGGAGCGCCTGGCGGGGCCGAGGGAGGTACTCCGTGCCGCCCTGCGCTGAGACCCCCTCCGCCGCCGGAACCTCGCTATGGCGGCACCGGGACTTCCGCCGGTACCTGACCGGCCAGACCGCGAGCGTGGCCGGCAGCTCGATCACGCAGATGGCGCTGCCGGTGCTGGCCGTGCTCCACTTGGACGCGACAACCGCCCAGGTCGCCTGGCTGGCGTTCCTCGGACAGCTTCCTCCCGCGCTGCTCGCCCTTCATGCCGGCGCGCTCGCCGACCGGCACTCCAAGCGCCGGCAGATGATCACCGGCGACCTGGTCAGCGCGACGGTGCTCGCCACCGTGCCGGTGGCAGCCGCGCTGGGCACCCTGACCCTGACGCAGCTCATGGTCGTCGCCGTGGTGCAAGGGGCGGCGAGCGTGCTCCACGACGCGGCGGCCATCAGCCTGCTACCCAGCCTCGTCGAGCGGTCCTTGATCCAGCGGAGCAACAGCCGCGTCGGCGCGCTGTTCGCGGTCGCCGCGACCGCCGGAAGCCACCTCGGCGCCGCGCTGACCGCGCTGCTCGGCCCCGCCCGGGCGCTGCTCGGCGACGTCGCCTCCTATCTGATCAGCGCCGTGTGCACCGCCCGCATCCAGACCGCCGAACCCGCCCGCTCACGCCCGGAAACTGGCCGACTGCGCGGTGAGATCAGCGAGGGCCTGCGGTACGTGCGCGGCGATGACCGGCTGTGGACCCTGACCCTGGTCAACGCCACGACCTCATTCGCCCTGGGGCTGCTCAACACCCTGTGGGCCCTGTACCTACTGCGGTCCCTGGCGATGAGCGCGACCGCGTTCGGTGTGGTGCTGGGCCTCGGCGCGCTGGGCGCGGCCGCCGGAGCGCTCACCGCCCCGGCGTTGGCCCGCCGGTACGGGCCGGGGCCGATGATGCTGGCCGCGCTCGCGATCACCCCGCTGACCCAGCTCCCGCTGTTGCTCGCCTCCCCCGGCCTTGCCTGGCAGATCACGATCGGGGCGGCGCTGTTCCTACAGCTCGCCTGCGCCGGTGCCGCGGGCACCACCCAACGATCCATCCGTCAGATCATCACCACGGCTGGGATGCAGGCGCGGATGCAGGCGGTCAGCACCTGGCTGACGTCCGGCGCCCGCCCCGTGGCCGCGCTCCTCGCCGGCGGCCTGGGCACGTGGATCGGTGTCCGGCCCGCCCTGACCGCCGGAACCCTCCTGCTGCTGATCCCGCTCGTCGTCCTCGCCCGCTCCCCGATCCGCGCCCTATGGCAGATGCCAGACCCGCCCGCCGCCGCCCTGCCGTCGCCTCCCGCACTCCGGACGTCCCCTCCGTCCTTGCCCACTCCAGCGCGCACGGACGACGCGCGGCACGATCGCTCACTCGGAGGCGATGCCTCGTGAACCAGGTGCCGAACTCGGCGGCGACTCCCGTTGCCGCACCACCCGATCCCTTGGAGTGCACCGTGCTGACCGACGACACCGTGCCCGCCGCGCCCCTCCTTCCGGCGCAGTCCGCCGTCGACACCTCCGGGGCTGTGGCGGCCCGGGCGGCGATGGTCGCCCGGCTTGAGAAGAGCGGAGAGCTAGGCCCCGGACCCGTGCGTGAGGCCCTGCTCGCGCTGCCGCGTGAGGCGTTGATGCCCCAGGCGTACGTGCGTCGCAGCGCCCCGGACGAGACCCCGCCGTACTGGGATCTGCTCGACTTCTGCCGGCTCGACGACCGGGAGGAGCTGCTGGAGCGGCTGCACAGCGGGGACAGCGTCGCGATCCAGCACGGCGGCGAGCCGATCCTCGGCCGCGTTCCCGGGCCGCGCCGCGGAGGCGAGATGACCGCGATGTCGAGCACGATGGGCCTGACCGCCAGCCTGCTCCAGCAGCTGGACCTGCGGCCCGGTCAGCGGGTGCTGGACGTCGGGACCGGCGCGGGGGTGACCGCGGCGGTGGTGTGCTTCGTGTGCGGCGACGAGAGCGTGGTCACCCTCGACATCGACCCGCACGTCACCGCAGCCGCTCGCGAGCGGCTGTCCACCCTCGGCTACCGGCCGGCGGCGGTGACGGGGGACGGCACTGCCGGGTGGGCCGACGCGGGTCCGTACGACCGGATGTTCGTCTCCTTCGCCGTCCGCCGCGTACCGAACGCGCTGGTGGAACAGCTGGCGCCGGGTGGCCGCGCGCTCATGACGTTGGGGACGTCTTCGCCGTCGTGGCCGGGCCTGGCGGTGATCGAAAGAAGGCAGGACGGGGCCGTGGAGGCGGAGTTGCGCGCGGTCGAGTTCGGGCACCGCGCCGGCGCTGGCTTCGACCGGCTGTTCCTGTCCGCCACGTTCCGCGCAACGATCACCCCAGACGGAGGGCGCACGCAGCGCAGCCGACTCGCGCCGCCGCAGGACGCGGCCCGCGGCATGTGGCTGGCCCTGGACCACCTCCACCCGGGGCTGGTTCGCCACTTCGGCGCTGAGGATCTCACGGTCGGCGCACCCGAGTGCGGATCGTGGATGCGCGTGAAAGCGGCCGGCTACCGCCGGTGGGACGTGACGACGTGCGGCCCCCGTGACATCTGGGCGGAAATCCAGGAGGTCGCCGACCGATGGCGGGCGGCCGGTGAACCGGACGTCTACCGGCTCCACTTCGACGCCGACGGCATCCAGCGGGCCACGAGCCCGAACGGCACCCTGACCTGGCAGCTTTCCCCTACTGGAGATGCACGATGACCAGCCCCAATCAACCGGCCTCTACGGCAGTTTCGGACGAAGCCCTGTTCGGGCCCGAGGCCGCCGACTACGCCCGCTACCGTCCCGGCCTTCGGGACGCCGCAGTCCACCTCCTGGCCGCCACCCAGCACGGCGTACCCGACCCCGTCCTCCTGGACCTGGGAACCGGCACCGGCCAGGTGCCCCGCGCGCTACTGCCCGTCCTGCACCGCATGGCGCACATCGACCTGGTCGACGTGAACCAGGCCATGCTGGAGGCGGCCCGCGCCGCACTCGAACCGGTCCGCGGAACGTGCACGGTCGACCTATTCACCGGCGCCGCCCACACCTTCGCCCCCACCGCGCCCGACCGGGCCCCCACCCTGATCACCTGCTCCCGGTCCTTCCACTGGATGGCCCGCCCGGAGGTCCTGTCCATGGCCGACCGGGTGGCCGCACCGCACGCCGTCGTGGCGATCATGGGCGACGGCAGCCTCTGGACCCACCAGGCCGACTGGACAGCCGCCCTTCGCGGGCTGATCCAGAGCTACCTCGGCGAAGACCGGCGCGCGGGCACCCGCGGCACGTACGCCGGGCCGGGCCGCTCCTACGAGAACGACCTGGCCGACTCCGCGTTCAGCGAGGTGACCGAGCACAGCTTCTCCGCCTCCCGCGTCTGGGCGCCCGAGGACGTGATCGGCTACCTGCGCACCACCAGCTTCGCCCGCCCCGCTCTGTTCTCCGGCCGCCACCACGAGTTCGAGGGCGCCGCTCTCCGGCTGCTCCAGGACCATGCCCGCGGCGGCGTCCTGAAGGAGGACGCGGTGTTCAACGTGCTGCTCGCGCGCCGCCCCGGCGGTGACGCGTGAGCGGCACCCAGCGGCACACCGAGCCGCTCGACGTCCACCTGATCGCCGTGCGCGACGGCAAGGAGGGGCCCGAGGTACTGCTGTCCCGGCGAGCCGGTGACGTGTACGCGCCGGGCTGCTGGCATCTCGTGTCCGGACACTTGGACGGCCCGTGGGAGGACATGGTCACCGCCCTGGTGCGCGAGACCCGGGAGGAGTCCGGCGTCGTGGTCGACCCGGCCGATGTCCGCGCGGCCGTCACCGTGCACCACCGCTCCCCCGCCGGCGGCGCCCGCATCGGGGTGTTTTTCGAGGTGAAGCGGTGGGAGGGCACCCCGGAAGTCATGGAGCACCATGTCTGCGACGCCATGGGGTGGTTCTCCTTCGATGCCTTGCCGGGGCCGATGGTGGCGTACTGCCGGGCCGGGCTGGACGCCTACCGGGCCGGCGCGCGGATGGCCGTGCACTTCCAGGAGCCCGGCGACC
The DNA here is from genome assembly GCF_042731085.1 of Streptomyces sp. NPDC059875. Classification (NCBI taxonomy): domain Bacteria; kingdom Bacillati; phylum Actinomycetota; class Actinomycetes; order Kitasatosporales; family Streptomycetaceae; genus Streptomyces; species Streptomyces sp. NPDC059875. The sequence goes on along the minus strand of NZ_JBHWJZ010000019.1, from coordinate 34,591 downwards.
CGCTCGCCTACGACCAGTCCGTCGACCGGCTGGTCCTGGTCCCCGAACCCGCCGCGCGGGACGCGGTCCCGGAGCAGGCGGTGCACGCGTTCGCCGAGCAGGCGGTCGGCCAGATCGCCGCGTGGACGGACGTGTCCTGGGCGCGCGAGGAGAGCCGTGTGTGGCGGGCGGACGGCGTCGAGGAGGGCGAGTGGTACGTCAAGATCCACCAGAACGCCCGCTTCCACCGGCGTGAAGTGGCCGCGCTCCGCGGCTGGGTCCCCGCCCTTGGCGCGGCCGCGCCCCGGCTAGTGGCCGCCGACGCGGAGCTGCGGGCCGTGGTGCTCACCGCGGTGGGCGGCAGGTCTCTGCACGGTGCCGTCTACTCACCCGAGCAGCAGCGCCGGATCTTCCACCGCATCGGGCAACTCGCGGCGGCCATCCACCACAGCGCCCCGTCCCGGCCCGCCGCAGGCATCCTGCCGCTGGGGAAGTTGGAGCGACACCTGGCTGGAGCCCTGCCCCATCTCGCGCCTGGCGACGAGAAGTTCATCCGCGCCACCGCCGAGGGGGCCGTCAGCCTTGCCCCCTTGGAGACGGTGCCCACGCACGGTGATTTCCAGCTCCGCAATCTGCGGTGGGACGAGGCCGCCGACGCCCTCTACGTGATCGACTTCGAACGGTCGGAGGAAGGCCCGGCCGTGCGGGACTTCGTACGGCTCTCCGACGCATGGCACGGCCGGCCCGATCTCTTCAAAGCCGTGATGGACGGTTACGGCCGCCCCTTCACCCCGGAGGAACAGGCCCAACTCACGGTCCTGTCCGTCCTCGACGCCGTCTCAGGCATCTCCTACGGCGCCGCCCACGGCGATCCCGAGCTGGTGGAACGGGGCCGCCGCACCCTGGCGCGGCTCCGTGCCGGGCAACGCCCTTGACCGCCAACGCACCTACGCACGAGGAGCAGCACGTTGACGTACACCGCCCGTGACCAATGGGACAAGCACTACAGCGACGGCAAGAACTTCCGGCAGGTCGGTGAGCGCGAGCGGGAACTGCTCGCCGAGCACGCCCCCGGCGACGGTGGCCGGGCTCTCGACGTGGGCTGCGGAACTGGGGAGATGAGCGTCTACCTCGCCTCCCTCGGCTACACCGTGGACGCCGTCGACTTCGCCGACAGCGCGATCGACCGGGCCCGCAAGAAGCACGCCGACGTCGAGGGCGTGCGCTGGCTGCATCTGGACATCGAGCGCGACGACCCGGCCCCGCTGGACGAGGAGGGGTACGACCTGGTCGTCATGCGGCTGATGTATCCGTTCCTGAAGGACCGCGGTCGCGTCCTGCATGGGCTGGGTGAGCGGCTGCGCGACGGCGGCGCTCTCGTCGTCATCACACCGGTGGTGGAGACCACGCCTGAGGAGCGGTACGGAATCGCCCTGGACGAGGACGAGATCGCCCTGCTGACCGCCGACTGGGAGACGGTGGAGCGGCTGGACGCGGACGGCCTGGCCTTCCTGGTCCTGCGCGGCCCCTGCCACACCGGCAGCAGGGCCGTCGAGAAGAGGCCGACCACCGGCCATGCCCTGACCGGCGCTCTCGCCGTCGTCACCGACGATGCCGGCCGGGTGCTACTCGGCCGTTCCCGGCGCGGCATGCTCGAGCTGCCCGGCGGCAAGACCACCGGCCCGGAGGACTTCGCCGCCGCGGCGGTGCGCGAACTCGCAGAGGAGACGGGCCTGGTCGCCGAGCCGGGTGACGCGTACGTGGTGACGATGCTCGTCGACGACAGTCACGGCCTGCCCCGGCTCACGGCGGTCGTCCGCATCGCCGCCTGGACGGGAGTCCTGGCCAACCGTGAGCCGAAGCTGTTCGACCGATGGGAGTGGCATGATCTGCACGCCCTCGCCTGCGTCGGCGACATCTTCACTCCTGCCGCGCAGGCGCTGGACGCCGTCTGGCCCGGGGTCATTCCCGACCTACCGCAGGCGGCCTCCTATCCCATCGCCGTCGACCAGCCGGCCGTACCGGGTGAGCCGACCGAAGCCGTCCGGCTGCGCCACGCGATGGCTGGGACGGTCATCGACGGCGGCTGGGCCCGCTCCGAGCTGGTCCAGGACGCGCTGCGGACCGTGCCTCGCCACCGCTTCGCGCCGGAAGCGAACCTGACGGCCGCGTACGACGGTGGCGACCGGGCCGTCATCACCAGGCGCGACGAGGCCGGAGCGGCGATCAGCTCGGTGTCTGCGGCCTGGCTCCAGGCCGACATGATCGAAAACCTGTGCCTGACGCCGGGCGCGATCGTGTTCGAGGCGGGATCCGGCGGCTTCAACGCCGAACTCATCGCCCACGTCACCGGAACCGAGGGCCGCGTGGTCACTGTCGATATCGACCCCTGGGTCGTACGCCGCACCCGCCGCTTCACCACAGAAGCCGGCAGCGGACGCGTCACCACGGTCGAGGCCGACGCCGCCCTCGGCGCACCCGTACACCTCGTGCCCCGCGGCGGCTTCGACGGCAGCGTGATCACCTACAACTGCTGGGACGTCGCCCCGGCCTGGCGGAACCAGCTGGCCGAGGGCGGACGCCTGGTCCTGCCGCTGGAGATCGGTGGCTACACCCGGGCAATCGCCTTCGAGCGGCGCGGCGAGGTGCTGCACGCCCGCCACTTCACCTACTGCGGCTTCGTCCGGGACCAAGGACAGCAGGCCCGCACCATTCCCGTCACCGGTCTACTCGACGGTGAGCTGACGCTCCGCTTCGAGCACGGCACAGCCGCCGAGACGGCGGAACTGGAGGAGGCGCTGCGCGGGCCGCGGCACGAGATCGCCACCGGCGTGACCATGGGGGCGGGCGCCTACTTCGGCTCCCTGCAGCTCTACGCGGCCACCACCCTGCCCGCCTTCTGCCGCCTGCACGCCCACCAGGACACGGGCGTCACTGCCATCCCGAAGGACCGGGACGCACCAGCCATCATCGGCGACGCCTCGCTCGCCTACCTGAAGCACGTCCAAACCCGGCACGGCGAGCTCACCGAGGACAAGGAGTGGGAGTGGGTCGTCCACGCCTTCGGCGAGCAGGGCCCGCAGCTCGCCGAGCAGTTGGCGGCCACGGTGCGGGCCTGGGACCTCCACGTGCGCGCCGACGACAACAGCAACCACGCTGATCCCGTACTGACCGTCCACCCGGCCTGCACACCCGACGATCTGCTGCCCGCCGGGCACGTTCTGGACAAGGAGCACTGCCGCCTGGTGTTCCAGTGGCCGGGCCGTGACGGGCACTTGCCAGGTCCGGCTCGGCACCACCGGGCCCCCGCACCTGCACCGGTGCTGGAAGGCAGGTGACCAAGCCGCGCGACACCACCTGATCGACAGCGCTTCCCGACCGCAGCTAACGCCGCACCTCAGCGCGCACGCCTGACCAAACGGAGACCAGCACCCGTCATGACCGCCAACTCCTCCACCCGCTCCCTCCGGCTCGGCACCCGCCCGAGCCCGATGGCCATGGAGCAGACCGACCGGTTCGCCCACGCCTTCCGCACCCGGTACCCGCACATCCCCCTCGGCATCGTCACCATCACCTCCGAAGGGGACCAGCACCGCGGCCCGCTCGCCCAGATCGGCGGCAAGGGCGCCTTCACCCGGCGCGCCGACGAACACCTCCTCAACGGCAACTTCGAGGCCACCCTCGCCTGCGCGAAGGACCTGCCAGGCCCCCACGACCGCAAGCCGGGAATCTCGACCGGCGCGGTCCTGCCCCGGGAAGACGTCCGCGATGCCCTGGTGCTGCCCGCCGGGCACCCTCCGACCACGCTCGCCGCACTACCGCCCGGCACCCGCGTCGGCACCAGCGCTCCCCGCCGCGCCGCCCTCCTCAAAGCCCTCCACCCCAAGCTGGTCGCGGTGCCGATCCGAGGGAACGCCGACAGCCGCCTCCGCGACCTGGACTCCGGCACACTGGGCGCCGACGTGATGATCGCCGCCCTCGCAGGTCTGCGCCGCCTCAACCTCGCCGACCGCGCCGCCGAGATCCTCGACCCCACCGTGTGGCTACCCGCCTCCGGCGCCGGGATCGTCGTCATCGAGCACCGCACCGACGACCTCGCCACCGCCAACGTCCTCGCCCCGCTCACCCACGCCCCCACCCGGATCCTCCTCGACGCCGAACGCGCCACACTCGCCGCCCTCCACGGCAACTGCCTGACCGCCGCCTCCGCCCACGCCACCCTCAACCCGACAGCTGATCTCGTCACCGTGCACGCGGTCGTCCTCGACCCGGAAGGAGGCACCCCGATCCGCACGACCACCACCGGCCCCGCCGACCACCCCGCGGCCGTCGGCCAACAGGCCGCCCAGTACCTGCTCGACGCGGGAGCCACCCACCTCCTGGGAGCCCGGCCATGAACCGCAGCGCACCACCCACCGACCCGGCGGTGTTCACGCCGCCCAGCGAGAAGACCGACCGGGCACGGATGCGTACGGCACACCGAGCCGCGGCCCGGGCGTTCGCAGTGAGGGCGGACGGGCCGGAGGCATGGGGCTGGCAGGGCCGCACTCTCAGCCGCCGGGCTGGCCGCTGGTGGCTGCGCCTGGTCTGCGCGCCCGAGGACAAACGCGGGAGCCGGCTATGGGAGGGAAACGCCTCTGCCGACGCGTCCCTTCCCCGCACGGTGCCGCGGCCGCGCCTCCATCAGGTCAGCGAGTGGACCCGTGGCGGCCACGCCTACCGCGCCGAGCTGTCCGAGTACATCGCTCAACCGGCCCTCCAGACCGGCGGCCCCGTCCTCACTTCCGAGGCCAACCTGCCGAACTCATGGTGGGGTGATCTACGCACCGCCCTCGCCACCACCGCGACAGTGCCAACCGACCGCCAAGCCGTACGTCGGCAGTGGATCGACCGCAACTTCGCCCGCTTCCTTGGCATCCCCACACCCGCAGCCATCTCCTGGACCACCGGCCACGGCGACCTGCACTGGGCCAACCTCACCGGCCCACCGCTGGTCATCCTCGACTGGGAGGGATGGGGCCTGGTGCCCGTCGGCTTCGACGTCGGGCTCCTCCACGCCTACTCCCTCACCGTGCCTGCGACCGCGGCCCGGATCCGCGACGAGTTCGCCCACGTCCTGGACACGCCAACCGGACGGACCGGAGAACTCGTCGCGCTCGCCCAGCTCCTCCAGGTCGCCGGTCGCGGCGGCCACCCGGACCTCGCTCCCCACCTTGCCCGCCACGCCCAGCACCTCACCGGCACCCCCGTCCCCGTACCGTGACCGCCCCGGAGGTTCCCGTGCTGCCCAGCTTGCTTGCTGTCTTCGCACACCCGGACGATGAATCCCTCCTCGCCGGGGGCGTCCTCGCCCAGCATGCCGCGGCCGGGGCCCGCACGGCGGTCGTCACCGCCACCTGGGCACCGGACAGCCACCGAGCTCCCGAACTCGCCGACGCCCTGGCCGTCCTGGGCGCCGGCACCCCACGCCTGCTCGGCTACAACGACGCCCGCAACCACGAGGCGGCCCCCGGCCAGCCCCGGCTCCTCGACGCCTCCCTCGACGAAGCAGTCGGCCGCCTCGTCGCCCACATCCGCGACTTCAAGCCCGATGTGGTCATCGGCCACGACGCGGTCGGCCAGCTGACCGGCCACCCCGACCACGTACGCACGCACCAAATAACCCTGCTCGCCGTCGAAGCGGCGGGCCTCGCCCACCTGCATCCCGAAGCGGGCCCGCCCTGGCAGCCAGCCGCTCTGTACGCCGCCACGCACCCTGTGTCCGGCGTCGGCCTGCTCGGCCCGCTGCTGGAAGGGGTGGGCAAGGCCGTCTTCGCGGTGCCGGACTCGTACGTGACCACCAGCGTCGACGTCACCCCCTGGGCCGACGTGAAGTGGGCGGCGATCCTCGCGCACCGCGGCGAGGTCGCCCGCGAGCGGCCCCTGCCCGGCATCCTCGCCCGCCTTCCCGAAGCCGACCGCACCCAGATCATCCAGACCGAGCACTTCACCCGCCTCACCCCCGGCCCTACGAAGGGCAACCCAGCCCAGTTGAGCGTCTGACACCCCGCCCCCTCGTGCCAGCCCTCCCCTGCACAGCCAACGAGCAAGCACTCACTGATCGGAGAAAGATGACGACGACTTCTGCACCCGACGAACGTCCCAGCGTGACGATGAACGAGGCGGCGTACGGAGCGTTGCGCGCCTCGGCCGCCCTGTGGGCCGGAACCTCCGTGCTGATCACCAACCAGCGAGGGCAGGTCCTCCTCCAGCGCGTGACCTACCGGCCCACCCGCCTGCTGCCCGGCGGCGCCGTCGACAAGGGCGAGTCCCCAGCCCAAGGCGCCGCCCGCGAGCTGGAGGAGGAACTCGGCGTCACGGCGACCGTCACCCGCGGGCTGGCTGTCGACTGGGTTTCCCCCGCCGGCCGCACAACGCCCCCCGCCATGAAGTTCCCCGGCGAGCTCCTGCACGTCTTTGACGGCGGCGTCTGGGAGGAAGACCAGATCGCGGCGATCCGGCCCGCACCGGGCGAGATCGAGGACATCGAGATGGTCGAACCCGCCGACCTGCCCGCGCTGATGTCTCCGGGCGACGCCCGGCGCGCCCTGTCCGCGCTCCGCGCCCGCATCAACGGCGCCGGAGCCGCATTCCTTGAGGACGGGCTCCCGATCGCCCCCACCGTCCTCGACCGGGCCGGCGTCCTCCGCACCGCCCGAGCCCGTCACCACTTCCCCTTCCACCCCAGCCCCGTCCCCGAGGGCCTCACGGTCCGCCAGTCCTGGGTCTGGACAATCGCCCCAGACGGGCGGGTCCTCGTCCTCCTCGACCCCGACAGCGGCGCGGCCTGCCTACCCGGCGGCACTCCGGAACCCGCGGACCACGCAGACCCCGAGACCACGTTGATCCGTGAAGCCCGTGAGGAGGCCGCCGCCGACCTGACTGGCACCAGGTATCTCGGGTACCTGTCCGACGCCGACGAACCCTGTGCGCGCGTCCGCTACGCCGCCGCCCTCACGAGCCTCGGCCCAGCCCCTGCCGATCCGGCCACCGGTCGCACCTACGTCCGGATCCTGGCGACTCCGGAACAGGCCCTGGAACTCTTCGACTGGGGACCGTCCGCAGCCGATCAGCTCCAGGCAGTCCACCAGGGTCGCGCCCTTCTCGGCATTCCCCAGGCCGGTCGCCAGCCCGTCACCGAACTCAGCGCCCCTACCGCCTGGTAGCTCAGCACCGCCCGAAACGAATCCAGCCGAATCGAGGAACCCCATCCCCGACGCCGCGCGCTCCGCCAACCAGCCATCTGCGCACCGGAGCCCGCTCAGAAAGAGGCGATCCCATCGAGGCACCGTTCCCGGCCGGCGCGGCCCATAGCACCACCGCCCCGCCCGGCGAGGAGACACGCCCCACGAGCCGCGCGGGTCCGGGTCCGCGCCGAGCCCCGGCGCGGACCCCCGGCCAACACAGTCCGCCCGACTCACCAGAACGGAGTACGCATGCAACTGACCGTAGTCATACAGAACTTGGGAATGGGTGGCCTTCAGGACGGTGACGGCAACCCGCAGGACCGATGGCCCCAGCTGGCGCAGCGGATCAACGAGGCCGCGGAGCGCGTCGACGTCGTCCTGCTGTGCGAGGCGACGGGATGGGACTGCTACGGCCACAAGCAGCTCGCCCGCGCCATGGCCGACCTGGACCTCGACGCGACCCCGCTGCCCCCGTCACGAAGCGGCATCGGCACCGCGCTGCTATACCGCAGCGAGGTGCTTGGCCGGTGGGTCCGCCACAACGCCGACTTCGGCCTCGAAGTCCTGCACGGCGTCGCCGTGACCAGCTTCAGCATCTCCGGCCTGCCAGCGCCCTTGAGTTTCATGCCGGTCCACTTCACGCCCATGTCCGCCGAGCAGGCACTCATCGAGGCCAACTACGCCGCCACCCGCTGCTACAAGTACGGGCCGTTCGCGGTCCTCGGTGGGGACGTCAACTACGCGCCGGCCTCTTCCAGGCACCCACTGCCGGACTTCTCCGAGATGAGGCCGTACAACCTGGGGTCGCGCACCCTCCTGCCCGACGGCGACTTCGACCCGGCCGCCGCGCCCGCACCCGACCGCCGCGTCGCGCGCAAACTCGCCCAGAACGGATACGTCGACGTCGCCTGGCACCTATTCGAGAAGTCGCGGGGGAAGGACTCGGCACTGCTCGCACCGACCGGAACGGACGACCGGATCGACCAGGCATGGGTGTCCGCCCCGCTGGCAGAAGCTGTCTCCGACTACCGTTTGCTCGACGCCCCGGAGGGTGCCAGCGACCACCACGGTCTCGTCTTCCGCATCGACACCAACGCCGTCGACACGACCAGCCCCTGGGCATACCGCTGAGGGATCCCCCGTAAGCGATCTTGATGAGAGATGGCACCTCAGCTCTTGTCGGTGGCCTCGGAGGGCCGCCCGCTGTCAGAACGTGGCGGTAGAGCGGGCAGGACAGGCTCGGCTCAGGGCCGTCGTGGGCGAACGGGTCGATGCCGTCCAGCAGGAGGGCAGCGTGGTGACGGCAAGACGCTCCGCTTCTACGAGCAGGCGGGGCTGCTCGGACACGAGGCAACGGGGCCGTCTGCACCTAGGAGGTCAACGTTTGCTGGAGCTCTAGCGCATCGATAGGTTACTCGTCACTGAGCCCTGGGGGAGGAGCCCACGTGATGATGCGCGGCGGTAGGCACTTACGACCGGCACTTCTGTTGATCACGGTGCTGGCCGTCTCCGTCGCTCTCGGATTCCTACTCCTGCAATGGATTCCGCATCAGCTTGCTGATCCGGAGGCGCAGCAGTTGAAGCCAGCCGAACGCCTCACGCATCTCAACACGGTTCGCGGCACGGTGCTTCAGACCGCCGCTGGGCTCGCCGTTCTCGGTGGGCTCGTCTACACGGGTCGGGGATACGTACTGTCGCGCCAGAGCCAGGTCACGGATCGATACGCGGGTGCGGTCAGCCAGCTGAGCAGCGACAACCTGGATGCACGCCTTGGCGGCGTGTTCGCCTTGCAGAGACTTGCCCGGGATTCTCGGCACGACGTCGCCTCGATTTCGCGAGTTCTCTCGTCGTTTGTCGTACGTCGCTGTCCGATAGCCGAGCCGGCACCGGGCGGGCAGGTTTGGGGCTCCGAGAGACCGAGTCGGACCCCGCAACCGCCGAGATCGGAGCCTGACGTGCACGCGGCGTTGACCGTGCTCGGCTCGCTCGGCCGCAGAACTCGCGTCGAACTGTCGGAGTCTGACCTTAGAGGCGCTGAGCTAGACGGCCTGGCATTCGAAGGCGGAGAGATCAGTCGATCGCTCTTGCGAGGCGCTGACCTGCGCCGATCCATTCTGCGGGAAGCTGAACTCGACGACACAGATTTGCGCGGCGCTCGCCTTGAACGTGCCGATCTGACCGCGGCCCGCCTCCCACGCGCTGACTTGCGTGGGGCCGAGATGAAGGGCGCAGCGTTCAATAACTGCTTGTTGTCTTCGGCACGGCTCGAGGAAGCCTGGGCATCGTCCGTCTCCCTTCGCGGGGCTGATCTCTTCGCCGCCCGGCTTGACGGAGCGCATCTGGATGGGGCGGATCTGCGGAACGCGACGTTGATCAACGCGCGCCTTGGACGAGCCGACCTCACGGGAGCAGACCTGTCGGGAGCAGACCTGTACGGTGCCGATCTGTCGGGCACCATCCTCGTTGCCGCAGACCTGAGGCTTGCCCGTTCACTCACCCCCGAGCAGTTGCGCTCCGCGGTACTGGGCCAGAGAACACGTTTGCCAGCGGGTCTCGCGCATCTTCTAGACAACCTCGGCCCGACCAACGGTGCTGGCAACGCCATCGTGATCACATGACGGAGAATTGATTGAGCATCGCAACTACGGATCCTGACCCGGATCCCTCCAGCACTTCCTCTGGAGCCCCGTCGCCGACTCGAGCCTTCGTCCGTCAGCCCCGGCTCCTTCCCGCACCCGTCCCTACCGATCCCGTGCCACTCCGACCGCCACCCGTCCACACGGACCGCACTTGGCGCCAGAGGTGGATGTCATCGGCCCTCTTAACTTCCCCAGGCATAGCATCCTCCGCCCTCCTGCTCCTCTTCGTGGACAGCAGCATGGGAACGGTAGTTGGGTTTGTGACCCTAGTGATGGGTATTGCTGTCACCTGCTTTGCTTCGGTACGCGGCTCGGCCGGGGAGGTGACCCATGCGACTCAACAACGGCGGGCCTATCTCCGCTACCTCACCGACGTACGTCGCCAGCTGCACCGAACGGCCTCGAAGCAACGAGAAGCCCAGCTGTGGTTGCACCCAGAGCCATCGGAGTTGCGATCCGTCGTGTCTCGCCGCGGTCAGTTGTGGGAGAGAACTGCCGATGACATCGACTTCCTACAAGTACGAGTGGGATCCGGATCGCAGCGGCTCGCCACGGTACTGGAGTCTCCAACTATTCCAGCCGGGGCCGATGCTGTGTGCTCTGACGGTCTGGCCTCACTCGTTCACGAGTACGGAACCATGGCGGAGCTGCCTATGGCCGTCAGCCTTAAGGCGTTTTGCCACATCCACGTGTGCGGAACTGACGAGCAAAGTATTCGGAACCTCGTGCGAAGCATGGTTGGGCAGGCGGTGACACTTCACGGGCCAGACGACCTCCGATTGATGATCTACGGGCCCGTGCAGCAGTCCCACGAATGGGAATGGATCGACTACCTGCCGCACGCGCAGCGTCTTCCGGACCAACAGATCCCATCACCCACAACCGCCTTTGCCGACGACGCGGCTAGCTTCACTCAGCTTGTAACCGCAGTAGGTGACCGACCGCCATTTAGCAGAGACGGTTCACAGCGGCTTCCACACGTTCTGATCGTGTGTGACACTCTGCCGCTGCCCGACGAGCTGGATTGGCTCACGACCGAAGGGCGGCAAGGTGTCACTCTGGTCAGGCTTGTCCCTGATCCTAGGGAGGAGGGGGTAAATATCGGCCTGGAGATGGCCGTCACCGACGACGAACTCACCCTGGGCACAGCGAACCTTAGTTACACCGGCAAGCCCGACTCGCTAACCATCGGTCAAGCCATCCGACTTGCCCGCGACCTATCTCGTTTCCGCCTTGCAGAGAGCGAGAACGGTGCCTCGTCCACTGGCGGCCACGATCGTTGAACGCGCCCCGGGATTCGGCAATAGGTGGCCGCCGACCCCCGCTCGGTTCCGCCGGGCCAGGCTGCAGTCTGATCGCGAGGCCGTCGAGCTCCTGGCCCGCGCCGGCTTCGTCGACCCGAGCACCTCCGCCGGGAACGAGGACGTGCCGACGGCGGCGTTCGCCGACGGAGACGTCCCCCGCCGCCAGGACCTCATTCTCGCGAGCCCGGCTCTCGCCCCCGCGGTGACGGGCTACCAGGGCACATGGAGCCGGTCGACAAGGATCTGTCCGACCACGCTGCCGTCAGCGTCGACCTCGACCTGAACCGGATCGACCAGCCCTAGACCGGATCAGCCACCGGCCGAGGCGGCATCGAGGTGATGGTGGGTCAGTGAATGCGCGGCCCACCGCGTGGCCGCGCCCATCAAGGTGCCGCCCGGCCATTGGTCCATGGAGGGCAGCTCCATGCCTCCCGCCGAGTAGGCGATCGGCTCCCGGTACTCGATGAGCCAACGCACCAAGGTGCTGAGCTGAGAATCGTCGTCGAGGTCGTGCCGGCGGTCGGTCAGCCCGCGCCGGATCACGTCCTCGAGCGCGGGCTCGCGCGTCGTGAGCGCCTCGACGATCCGCTCCACGGGGAAGTCACGGGGTTCGTCGTCGGTGGGCCGCGTGTACAACAGCAGCGCCACCGTGGGCAACGCGTAGGTGAACGGCCCGCCGCTGTACTCCTTCGGCCAGCCCGGTTCGAGCAGCGTCGCCGAACGACGCAGAGACTTGTGCCATCGAGCGTTCATCCAGTCCGTCGACGACACGTCGTAGGCCAGTCGTCCTGCCGCCCACCACAGATCACGTATATCTGGCATGCCCGTCAATCTACGGCCCGCCGTGCTCCCCGTCCGACGAACGCGTGCTCTCGGCCTCTCCGGGTGACACTGAGGCCGTCAAGCTGACGCGCACCGGCCCCCGGGCAACGGATCGACATCTGGACCGCGGGCCCACGCCTGCGCGGACCTGGCCCGCGTCCGTCCGCCATCGCGCCGTCGGGGTCAGCGTGCGGGGCCTTGGGGGCGGAGGAACTCCCGGGCTCCGCGAAGGCGGGTGGCCAGGTGATGCTGGGTGACGCGGCTGTCGAGGCGGACACGGAGTCCGCCGGGGAGGCCGCTGTCGGCGCGGCGGCCGGTCGGCAAAAGGGATGCATCGAGGCCGTCCCGCTGCGCAATGAGCGTGCCGAGTTCGTGGCGGGTGACGGCGTCCGGGCCGGCGAGGTGGAAGACACCAGCCGCTTCGGACCGGGTGAGTTCCCATAGTGAGGCGGCCAGGTCGCCGACGTGGACTGGGCAGCGGACGTCGTCAGTGAACAGGACCCCGTGCCGCGTACCGGCGGCCAGGGCGTGCACCATCCGCTCGTGCTCCGACCGGCCGGCGCCGATGATCAGCGAGGTCCGTGCGACGACGGCGCCCGCGCACAGGAGCCGCACGGCGGTCTCGGCCGCCGCCTTCGCCGCCCCGTACGGCGTGACTGGGTCGGGCAGGCACGTCTCGTCGTACAGGTCGTGGCGGCCGGAGAATACGGCGTCACTTGAGACGTGGACCAGCCGAAAGCCTCGCTGCGCCGCGGCCTGGGCCAGGCGCATACCGCCCTCCGCCGTGACCTCCCAAGCAGCGTCGCCACTGCTCGCGTTGACGACCGCACTTGGGTCCACGGCGTCCAGGACCTCCCGCAGACTCGAAGAGTTGCGTAGGTTGAGGCGGTGCCACGACACACCGGCGGTCTCGCCGGGGCTCGAGTGGAAGGTGGCGGCCGTCTCCCAGCCCGCTAAACGTCCCTGGCGGGCCAGCTCGGCGCCCAAGAACCCGCTGCCGCCGACAATCAGTACCGTCATGCCGTCCCACGCTAGGGCAGCAAGCTCCGCCGAGGGGCCGAAACCGAACCACTTCGTCCATGCGCACCGTGAGGTCTTCTACCGGGCACCGGCCTCATCCTGCCGTGGCTCAGGGACGGTGGCCGGGGCTTGCGGACTCTCGGCAGCGCGGCTGGCGCGTGCAGCGTGGTTGACGCCCAGCCGGTCAGCCCGGCATCTCCTTGTGGGCTCAGGTCGGAGGCTGGTTCGCAAGGAGTCGCTCGACGACACGGTTCTCGCGCAGGTGCGCCTCGAACTGCTGGGCGAGCAGTGCGACGCCAAGATCGGAGAGGTGGACGCCGTCGCTCCACAGCGTCGGCGCTTCCGCGTGCTGGTGCTGGGCGAGCGCGTGAGCGGTCTCGGTGAACGGGGTCCAGACATCGATGAAGGGGACGCCGACGGTGGCCGCGCGCTGGGCGGCGGCCTGGTTGTAGCGATCGAGGTCACCGTTCATCGCGGCGACGGTCTCGCGATCCGCGACAGGCCCGACCGGGGTCTCGGAGACGCATACGACGTGGCGCGCCCGCGCAGCCAGGATGGTGAGGGTGGCCGTGTAGTGCTTTGCGTACTCATCGATGGGCACGGCCTCGGCCTCACGCCCCTGGTACGCACGCCAGACGTCGTTGATGCCGCATCCGAAGACAGCGAGGTCGAGCCGGGCATCGGCGGGCAGAGCGCCCGCGGCGCGGGCGAGGTCGCGGGATGTGGCACCGCCCTGCCCACGGTTTTCGCAGGCGAAGGCGACGTAGGGGTGGGCGAGTTGGAGCGAGAGGTGGACGTGGTGAGCATATCCGTGCGAGCGGTGCTCCTCGATTCGGACCGTCTCCCCGACCTGGGCAAGGTTCGCTGGGTCGGTCAGCCGCGGGCTGTGGGCCTGGCGGTGTTCCATGATCGAGGTGCCGAGCCACAAGATCTGCAAGGTGGCCTCCGGGGTCCTGTGCCCAGTGCTGCAGTCATACCTCATGGAGAGTTCTTCGGTGTCGGCTCTGATGCGAGGCGTACGCGAATGCGGGGGCTGAGCAGGTCCTCTGGGAGCCGGCTTTGACCGGCTTGCAGGTGGACGGATGCGCCACCGCGGATGAAGGTCCTCGTGAACTGACGCCCGGCCGTGCGGCTGAGTGGCCGGAGCTCGGTGATGTCGAGGTGGTCGGGAGGACTCGGCCAGAGGCGTACCGCGAGCCCCGCGCTCTCGAAGGGGTGGTCGATGTCCATCTTGGGGTGGCTGAGCAGTTGAAGCTGGGCGACTCGCCCGTTCGGAAGACCGAATCCGAGGTGGATCGCCTGGCCAGGGCCGCCGCCTCCGTCGGGGTGGTGGATCCGTGGGAGGAGGAGTTGGTCGTCCGGGACGGCTTCACCGTCTCCATCCGGCATGTCGGGGTCAGCGATGCTCAGCCAGAGGGAGAGCTCGGTAGGCAGTTCGCCAGTGCTCCGCAGAGCCGGCAGCCAGCCCTCGGGGAACTCCCACGGCTGCCGGTCGCGTCGGGGAGGTTCCGAGTACACGGCTTCGGGATGCGCGGCCAGCAGCAGCGTCTTGACCGCCCAGCGGGCGAACACGTACACGCCGGGCCCGGACAGCGGGCGCAGTTCGTCGAGGAGAGCGCGCACCGGCGTCTTCGCGGGCTGTTCGAAGGTGGTGTTGAGCCAGTCATTGCACTTCAGGCCGCCCGACGTCTCTTGCCCGCAGGCGGGGAGCATGAGCCGGGTGAGCTGGGGGCGCTCCACGACTCCGTTGGCATACGGGACCGGCTTGCCGTTGACGTGGACCGTGAAGGGTCCCTGCCCGTTGAAGCGCTTGAGGAACCAGGTCGGCAGGACGTGTTCGCGGGGCGTGCGCACGGGAACTCCGCAGAACAGGCAGTGGAGGGCGCTCATGGCACGGAAGCGTAAGCCGGAGCGCTCCTCGGACGCTGGGAGTTGCCAACGGAACCTTCGTCGAGGGTGCTCCATCCTGACGTGCCGAACCGGCCGATCCTCACGAGGGTGTGTGGCTGGCGGGGGAGGACGTCGGGGCCTTCCGAGGGGTCTCGTATGGGTGCCGCGCTGCTCGGATGCGGGCAGAGCGGCACCCAGGGGGTGGGCCTGAGGTCAGGCTGTGTGGTTGGCCTCGGCGGACACGATCAGGCGACGGAGGCCGTCGTGGAAGACGTCGTGGTCGACGACGGCTTCGAGGATGGTGTTCATCTTGCCGGTGAGGACGGGGAAGTCGTCCGGCGGAAGCGCGGCGAGCGCGGTGCGGGTGCGCTGGACGGCGCCGGCGGGGTCGAGGTGGTCGACGAAGGCGGCGCTGCCGAGGGTGAAGAGGTACATCTGCCGGTAGGCGACGATCATGTCGCGGTCGCTCATGCCTGCGGCAAGGTTGGCGGCGAGCTGGGGTTCGACGAGCCGGGCGAGGAT
The DNA here is from genome assembly GCF_042731085.1 of Streptomyces sp. NPDC059875. Lineage (NCBI taxonomy): Bacteria > Bacillati > Actinomycetota > Actinomycetes > Kitasatosporales > Streptomycetaceae > Streptomyces > Streptomyces sp. NPDC059875. Next base: position 19,189 of record NZ_JBHWJZ010000019.1, on the reverse strand, counting down.
CCGGTGGCCGAGCCAGGGGCGGCCTCCGCGCAGGGCGACGAGGCCGGGGTGCTCGGTCATGATCGTGTAGAGAGCGCGGAAGCGGGCCTCGGTGGCTTCGGCCCAGGTGGCGGCGGGGTCGATGTCGGGGAGCCTCGCGGCGAGGTGGTCGACGCACAGGTCCAGGAGCCGCTCGACGCTGTTGTCGCAATGGCGGTGGACGGTGGTCTGGCTGACTCCGAGGGCGTCGCCGAGGCGGCGGAAGGTCAGGGCCTCGGGCCCGTGGAAGTCGACGAGTTCGATGGCGGCCTGGGCGATCTGGTCAACTGTCAGGCCATTGGCGCGCGTTGCTTGCTCAGACATGCGTTACAGCGTAACTTACTGCGTAACGACTTGGAAGCTCTCCGTAGCAGGGAGGCTCGGATGTCTACCGCCTGCGTACCGGCCGATACCTCGTTCACCACCTGTGACCTGCCTGAACTCACCCGCGAAGACCTGAGCAACCTGTTCGACGGATCCGCCGCAGCTTCGCGGGTGCCGCGCTTCTTGACGCCCGCCGACTGCGTAGCAACGACCGCGTCCATGGGCCGGCTGCCCCTGAGCATCTACAACCCTGAGCACGTCCCCACCCGCATCTGCCGATTCGGGCCTGCCGTCAACGACTACCGCTGCGGCGGTCGACTCCGTTACGCGTACTGGGCGGCTGCCGATCGGGCCCGCGTCGCCTGGGCCACCGCCGGGCCCCGACCGGACCCCGTGCGCACCGCGCTGGAGAAGGTCGGCACGGCCTGGGGCAGCCCTGTAGGCACGGCCTCGGTCAACGGCCGGCCCCTGTTCACCGGCGCCCTGCGCGAGATGCGGCAGGGGACCCTGGTCCACTTCGACGACATCTCCCGCGAGCTGCCCGGCCTGCTCGATCAGCGTGTGGTCGCGCAGCTGGCGTTCAACACGTGGGTCAGCAGGCCGCTGTCCGGCGGACAGACCACGATATGGCGCCGGCACCTGCGGCCCGCCGACGAGGTGCAGCGCATCGCGTACGGCTTCCACCCGAGCGTGGTCGACGGCTGCGACAGCACGACCTACTTGCCGCGCGTCGGCGACGCCGCCCTGTTCAACTCGGCGCGCCTGCACGCCGTTTCCCCATGCACCGGCCGGCGAATATCCATCGGGTTCTTCCTCGGCCTCACACCAGACGGCCACTTGATCGCGTGGTCGTGACCACCCCGTTGGGAGCTCCTCTCGTGACCATCACGTACGCCGACGTCAAAGCGGCATCCGACCGGGTCTCGGGCCACGTCCGGCCCGTCACCCTCAGCCCCGTCGACCCTGGCACCTTCGGCGGCGCCGATGTCCGCCTGGCGCTGGAGTTCATGCAGCACACCGGATCGTTCAAGGCGCGCGGGGCGCTCAACTTCACTGCCAGCCACGTCGAGGCGGGCACCATGCCCGCCTCCGGAGTCGTCATCGCCTCGGGCGGAAACGCGGGCCTGGCCTGCGCATGGGCGGCCGCCCGCCACGATGTGCCCGCCACCGTGTTCGTCCCGGAGACCGCCCCGCCGGTGAAGGTCGACAAGCTGAAGAAGCTCGGCGCGGACGTCTGGCAGGTGGGCAGCGAATACGCCGAGGCTCTCCTCGCCTCCCAGCAGCACGCCGCCGCGACCGGAGCCTTGCAGTCGCACGCCTACGACCACCCGCTCATCGCCGCCGGCGCGGGCACCCTCATGGAGGAGATCCACCAGGCCCTGCCCGACCTGGACACCGTCGTCGTCGCCGTAGGCGGCGGTGGCCTGTTCACCGGCGTCACCGCGGCCGCACAAGAGCACGGCGTCCGCGTCGTCGCCGTCGAACCGAGGCACTGCCGGGCGCTGAACGCCGCGATCCAGGCCGGCCGCGTCATGGATGTGACCGTCGACTCCATCGCCGCCGACTCTCTCGGCGCGCGCCGCACCTCCGAGATGGCCCTCCACTGGGCCAAGGCCGCGAACGCCACCTCACTGCTCGTGGCGGACGAAGCGATCCAGACCGCTCGCCGCGCCCTGTGGAACCACCGGAAGATCGCGGTCGAGCACGGGGCCGCCACGGCCCTCGCCGCCCTGCTGTCCGGTGTCTACCTGCCCGCCGACGGCGAACAGGTCGCCGTGATCCTGTGCGGCGCGAACACCGACCCCTCCGATCTGGTCCACTGACCGAGACCGCGTCGACCACCCGTCCCGTGTGCGCGCACGGCTGCGGACGTACTCCAGGCCGAGGCGGCGCGTACGGCTGCCGGGATTCTGACCGCTGGACCGGCCGAGGGCAGGGCACGTCCTTGGCGGAGTACAGCGGGACCACAGTCACAGCCGACCGCACGGACGAGGGCCCGGATGGTCAAGAACCCGTACGGGCCTTCTTAAGGCGCTTCTCGGCCTTGTCTCGGGTCTTGCTGTAGGAGGGGGACAGCATGCCGCGGCGGCTCATCCACCCGTAGCCGCCGGGGGTCACGTAGGTCCATCCGGGCACGGGATGGAGTGCGTGGTCGTCCAGGCACGGCATGACTTGGTCGGCTTCGGGTTCGCCAGCCGTGTGGATCTTCAGTTCGATCCGGTGCAGGGCTTTCGGCCGTCGGGCGAGTGCGTGGCGGAGCATGACCTGTCCGGCGTTGAGGACGAGGAGCACGAGGATCAATGCCCCGAGCGCGAGCAGGATCAGGGCGCCGTACACGACCAGCGCCAATATCAGGCTGCCCACCACGGCGGAGAGCACCATATAGCCGAGGCCGTCCTTGGAGGAGTTGCTACTCACCGGTCCCCGCCGTCCTCGTAGCGATCGCGTATTTCTTCGAGTTCGCTGAGGCGTTGGTCTCCGTTGCGCCGCTGCGGCTCATTGTCATGGCCATCAACATACGTTTGGCGCTGGTATCTGTTCAGAAGCGTCCAGGATCCAGACAAGGCCCGGAAGGGCGAAGGGTCTTCCCTGAGGAACCAAGACGGCAGAACACCACGTGGTGGAGGTGCCCATGGCAGGTGAGCGTCTGCACGTCTGCGAGGGCAATGGTGTTTGGTGTCAGAGCCACTCTTCCGCATCCGTACCGTCTTCCTCGACGAGGCCGGGGACGTGCAAGCGCCCCGTCGGCCACGCACAGGTCTCGTGGGCAGGGTGCCTGCGTGGGTCAGGGACTACGTGACGTCTGGTTCCACCTGGCCTCCGGCTCGGTGTGGTCGGTCAAGAGGGCTGCGAGATGGTCAATCGTGGTGAAGGCGGCCGGGTGATGCGGCCGACGAGCTCGTGCCACTGCTCGATGGCCACTACGAGGGTCTGCTTGCGGTGCGAGGACATGCGCAGAACATGTGGACGCTGTGTTCGACCGCCGCGCCGACGACACTGTCCGCGTCGTCGAATCCCACACTGAATCGGCGGCGTGTGGAGAGCCTCAGTTGGGCCCGCCACACGGCCGCGAGGATCTGCTCGTCCCGCGTCCTCGTCCACCGCATCCGCACGCCAGCGCCCTTTGCTGCTCCGCTGATCGACGCCGCCAGTCTGCCACCCGGCGAAGACCCCCTGCCCGGGCAGAAGTCGGTACGGTGCCCACCTCGGCGCCGTCGTCAACGGCATCGGGCGCCCCAACCAGGCCGCCGGAGGATCCCCGGGCCCGCCCAGGGAGCAGCGCATCACGATGTCACCCGACGGCCTCTCACGGCCGCCGTTGGGCGCATGAGCGGCACACGGCGGCTCAGGGGCGCATGCGCGGGGAGCGCGCCCCTGCTCTTTCCCGCCAACTTCCCTCCAACGGAGAGATGGTCGCGGCCTGGCCCTTCTCATCACGGTGCGCCCACACCTCGCCGCTTGGCCAGAGGAATGGCCAGGGCTTCACCGCTCCCAGCTGGCCATTCACCGCATTCTCACTCCGAATTGGGCCAGCTGCCGGGTAGTGGCCGGTTTGAGGTGGCCGCCGTGGCGGTTCCCCGGGTTGCTGTCGGTGGCCGCTGCTACATCCATGTCAGAAGGGCCGCGCCGGTGCGGCTCCACTTCGGGAGGGGACAGTTCATGACGCCTGAGGGCTACGTCCGAGTTCGCAGCCACCTTCGCCGGAAGCCGTCCGGGCGCTCCGCGAAGAAGATGAGCCCGTGGCTCATCGGCGGTCTCATCGCCGTCTTCGTGCTATGGGGGCAGATCTTCGGGTTCGAGGGCTCCGCGCCAGCGCAGCCGACCACGCCTGGGGTGACGGCTACCCCGACGGCGGTCCGCTGATGGGCAGGCGGCGGCGCTTACGGCTCCGTAGTCCCCGCGGTCGCATCGAGATCGGGGCCGCGGTCCTGATCGCCCTGGCGGGGATCAGCTTGGTGGTACGCGTGCTTCGGTGGGTGGGTGAGCAGCTGGTGCGCGGCTGGCCTGTCGTGGCCGCGGTGTCTGTGCTCGGTGTCGGAGTCGCTGTGTGGCGCGCCGTGCTCGCCGCCCGGGAGCGCACTGCTCGTTCTGAGCGCCTGGCCGTCTTGCGATACAGCGTGGAGGCGCTGGACGCGATGGACGACCGGCAGTTCGAGTTCGCGCTTCGGGACCTGCTGATCCGCGACGGGTGGTCAGCTCAGCAGGTGGGGCAGCAGGGGGACCAGGCGGCCGATGTCATCGGGGACCATCCGCAGTTCGGGCGGCTGGTGGTGCAAGCGAAGCACACCAAGGTGGCGGCGAGGGTCGGTTCGCAGGTGATGTATCAGGTGAAGGGCACCGCCGGCCCGGCACACGGGGCGAACGCTGCCACGGTCGTGACGAACGGCGGGTTCACGCGCGACGCCATGGCGTGGGGGGAGCGCCACGAGGTCGGCTGGGTCGATCGCGAACGCCTGCGAGAGTGGGCCGAGCGTGGGGTCCCGCTTCACCGGCTCCTGCGGCTTCCCGCTCTCGCCCGGCGGCGGCTTCTTCTGCCCCGGGGACCCCGGTCCGCGGCGCTTCTTGGGCCTTCGGCCCCGGAGGGGAGGGTGAGGGGTGTTCGATGAGGACGGCTCTCTCGACCCGCTTTTGAAGTTCCTGCTCTACACCGTCCTGTTCCTGGCCGCAGCCAAGATGTTGTGGGAGTGGCTGACGGGGACGGTCATCGACTGGATCACGGTGGACCTGTGGGGCGCGGTCGCCGCCCACCCCTGGTGGACCGCCCTCATCGTCCTCGGGGCAGTCGCCACCCTGATCTTCATTGGCTGGCTCGTCGGAACGCTCCTCGACCTGCTGACGCCGGCGAGCGCCGTCCATGTCGAGCAGCCCTACGAGCCGACGCTGCTCACGTACAAGATGCGGCAACTCGAAGCAATGAGCCCGACCGGCTTCGAGCACGCGTGCGCGGAGCTTCTGGCCAGGGACGGGTTCATCGCTCCTCGGCGGGTCGGCGGCGCCGGGGATCTCGGTGCCGACGTCATCACCACCGACCCGGACGGACTGACCGTCGTCGTCCAATGCAAGCAGCTCAGCCGGCCCGTCGCCTCCCCGGCTGTTCAGCAGTTCAACGGCACCGCCCGCCCGGAGCACGGAGCCCACCACGCCGTCATCATCGGGCTCAACGGCTTCACCAAGCCCGCGCGCGACTTCGCCGCGAAGCACAACCTCATCGCTCTCGGCCGCGAGGACCTGAAGCGGTGGGCTCACGGTACCCACCTGTACGACATCATCCGGGCAGGCGCCCCCTCACCGTGACGGTGGAAGCGTCCTGACGGCCGTCACGCGGCGACGAGTGCCAGCAGCCCTCGACCCCTTCTGCTGTGCGTACGCGTTCGAAATCGGGGACGAGGTCCTGCACAAGCCGCTCGCAGCGCGGCGCGCCGATACGTCGGGCGAGCCTCAGAGCCTCACCCGCGGCGTGGGCGGCGAGCTCGGGTTCCTTCGACTTGAGGTGGCTGGCGGCCGGGTAGGCGAGGAAGGCCCCTCGGGTCTTGTCGCGGGCGGCGGGCAGCAGTTCTCGGCCTTCGGTGATCAGCTTGTGGGCGCGGGCGGTGTCGCCGAGGTCGAGGAGTCACTGTCCGGAGCCGACGGCCAGGGTCTGCCTCGGACATCCACGAGCACCAGGCCGGCAGGGGCTTGGTGGTCGAGGCCCCCAGAAGGTGCTCGGCTGCGGCGAGGGCACGTGGAGGAGACCTGGTCGGGCGGCATGACGCACCGCTACTGGCGCCAGCCCCTCCAGGCGTGGATCGACGACTTCACCGCCGCCGGCCTCGCCCTCGAACGGCTCGTCGAGCACCAGCCGGCACTCCCCCATGGCCCGGGAACACCCGTCGATGTACGGCAAACTGACCCGCGAGCCCGGCTTCATCGCCTACCAGCTCGCCCCCTCGCCTCCCTCCAGCCCGTAGCCGCCGACCACCTTCGCGAAGGACCCGCCGTGCCCAACCGACCCACACTCCTGGTCATCAGCGGCCCACCCGGTGCCGGGAAGAGCACCCTCGCCCGCGTACTGGCAGACCACCTCGGCTGCCCAGCGGTCATCCGTGACGAGATCAAGCAGGGCATGGTCCTCAACGTCGATCCTTCACTGGACGGGACCGACCACCTCAACTTCCCCGTCCGCGACGCGTTCTTCGACACGATCACCGTGCTCCTGAAGGCCGGCGTGACCGTCGTCGCCGAAGCGGCTTTCCAGGACCGCCTGTGGCGCCCGGGCCTGGAACCCCTCTCCGAGATCGCCTCGATCCGGGTCATCCGCTGCACGACGCCCACCGGAACCATCGTCCAGCGCATCACCCAGCGCACAGAGGACGACGCTCACCGCACTGCGCACGCCGACCACAGACTCCTGGAGGAGATCGCCGCCGGCTCCTACGTCCCCGACAGCTTCGTCGACATCTCCCTCGACCTGCCCACCCTCCTCGTCGACACCTCCGACGGCTACACCCCTGGCATCAAGGAGATCATCGACTTCACTGAGGCCCCAAGCCGCACTAGCCGCGAACGTGGCTGACGACGTCGATGGGCTCCCAGCCCATGGCCGGGATGCTCATCCGGCTTGGGCATACTGCCCGCGTGGTATCGCCCAGGATCGGCGACATGGTCGAAGCGCGCGTCGCCCGTTACTTCCGCGAGCGGGGCTACATCTTGGAGGTGGAGCCCGAGATCGGCGCCGGCCGCCACCCCTGCTAGCTGATCACCGCAGGTGACTGAGGACTCCGCAACCGGCCGCCGCGTCGGCCTGCACGCCGACACGAGTTCTAGGGATTACCGAACGCAATGCCGGCTGGCCCATCCAGGCCAGCTTTAGGGCCGACCCCGGGGGCCTGCAGAACGGCGCGCACCCGTGACAGGGCTGCCCGGGTGGAAGGTCCGCCGCCACCCCCGGAGTGTCCGGCTCCGCGCCAACGCCGAGCACACGCGTTGGGCACTGAGCCGGACGCGCTACTCATCAGATCTCGTCGACCGGGTGCCAGGTGTAGGGGATGTTCTGCGGGTCGGCTTCGTGCTCGTCCCGGTGGATCTCTTCCAGCACCTCTACGCGGCGGCGCAGTTGTGCGACGAGGGTCTGGATGCGCTCAACGGCGTCGCTGGAGTCTGCGGGGAGGATGGCTCGGACGAGGACCTTGTACTCAGCCGAGGCTGCCTCGACGTGGATGGCCTGGGGCATTCGGACGATGAGCGTGTAGGGCTCGACTTCGGCGATGCCCCAGTGGCCGTCGTCCTGCTGGGTCGCCCAGACGACCGTGCGTGTCGAGGGGGAGTAGGCCAGGCGGCACTCCGGGCTCACGACCCTGCTGAGGATGGGCAGTTCGATGCGGTCTTCTCCAGCCAGGGCCATGGCGTCGTCGAGGGAGGCGACAGAGACCTGGCGGGAGAGGCGTCGGGCGATGCGGGTTCGGATCTCGCGGTCTGCTTGGGTGCCGGCGGGCAGGGGTGCGAGCGGGTGGCCGGCGTCGCTGCCGTAGGTCTCGGCGCCGTCTTCTCCGCGCGTCCAAGTGATGACTGTGAGGCGGCAGTCGGGCAGGCTCGCCGGATACAGCACATGGCTGACGACCTCAGCCGTCTCCCATCCGAGAGCCGGCAGCGTCATACGGAAGATGTGTCCGTCGCGGTTCTCGGCGATCTCAGTGCTGGCGTCCCAGATCGCCCGGACGTCCGGATCGCCGCGCAGCTCGGTGATGAGCTGGCCGAGCTCCTTGTTGTCCGGGTGCCGCGGGATGGCGAACTTGATCAGCTTGATGTACTCGGCAGCGTGCCGAGCCCAGTCGTGGAATTGGGTACGGGCCTCGCGGGAGAGCAGGGCCCAGCGCATGAGGTTGGGCTTTTCCTCCAGGACCCAGGGCCACCACTCGGCCATCGCGGCGTTGTATCCGATGACGTTCCAGGTGGCGTCGGTCAGATAGGTCGGAGAGGGCATCTGCTTGTCGATCAGGAGTTGCAGCGCTCGCCTCGTAGGCGTGTCGCCGGCCGGGGTGGGACCGGAGATGCCGCCACCGTGGCCGTAGAGGACCAGGGCGTGGAGTTCGTCGCGACCGAGCATGAGGACCTGGGCGATGCCCTCGCAGAGCTGCCGATCCAGGCGGACGGTGGCGCCGTTCTCCAGGTCGCGATACCAGCGGGTGGAGCGCTTGACGGCGTCGGCGACGTCCTTCTGCGTGATCGTTCGGCCGAGCTTCTCGCTTGCCACGGCGCGCCATGCTCGCAGGAGACCGGCCAGCCCCATGAGCTGGCCGGGGTTGAGGGGCAGCGTCTCCTCGGCCCGCCCGGACGCCGTCTCGCGGCCAGGCAACGATTCTTCGCCGCCGCGCTCGGGTCCGCCGTCGACGATGCCCACGCCCATCGAAATCCCGCCTGTCTTTCCATCCGTGCCTGAGCACTCACGCCCTGTATCCGGACATGAAAAAGGGAGGTGGCGGCACCAACCGCCCCTCCCCTGGCTCCTTACCTACGCCGACTCTACGCAATATCGGCCCGATCGCCGAACCAAGAATGATCAACTGGAGCCTCCTGTGCGCTAAGCCACAGCAGAGGTCTGGGTTTCAATCAATTTGACGCCACACCGATAGGGACAAGCCCCACCCGACAGCCACGATCCGGACATTACCGGCGGAAATTTATTTCCCCTTGTGCCGAGGGGAAATAAATTGCCGCTCCCCTTTTCGACATGACTCCGGCAGGCATCACTGCGCTTATCGCCGGAACCCCACCCGCGACACCGGGGCGAGCAAATCTCGTTTACATAAGGCGGGTTGAGGCCGCCAACAGAAGCCGAACCATCACATCGAACTCCAAGGTCTACGCGCGTCGACCATCCATCTCATCGCGTTGACGGAAGTTAATCAGGCGGGCTTAAATCGTCCCGATCAGCCAGTTCAGCGAAACGTCGCAGCGAGCGAAGGAGGTAGGAGTGAGGACCGTCACAATGCGCGATCCGGCCCACCTGCCGCTGCCCCAGGGCGAGGGCCCTGCCACAAGGCCCCGGCCGCGACTAGTGGAGAGTTCTTTAACTAAGTCTGGATCTTGACGCGGGACCTGCGTATGTTCGTCGTCCCTCGCCGGGCATCCAGCCCAGCGGCGACACGATCGGAGCGATATGCGATACGCACGATCCAGCCGGGCCAGGTAGGCCCGGGAAACAGCGACGGCGTCCGAGAGGTGCAACTCCCGGACGCCGAACGCTCAATGGCACAAACCGCCCCGGCAAGGGCGGAGATTGCCCACTACCACCACGCTGATCCCTTTCCACGGGCACATCAGCGTGGCAACACTGCAAAGGGGATTCTTGCATGCCACCTGCCCTGTGCAAAAGGCCCAACCGCCTGGCCAGCGCGGCAGCCACCTCTGCCTCGGCGCCTTCCCGCCCCGGGCCGGAGCGCACCACCACGGCCTCGTTGAGCAACCGGTCCCACCTCGTGGGTGGGAGCGGCCGATGAGCCGCGACGCCCGCGAGTGGGTGTGGGAGCACAGCTCAAGCCGGGGAACCGCGCGCCTGGTCCTGCTGTCGATCGCCGACCGGGTGGCCGACGAGCAGTGCATTGCCTGGGCCTCTCTGGCGAGCCTGGCGGAGCGCACGAACGCCTCCAGGTCCACCGTGCGCGAGGCCCTCGACCGGCTGCTCGCCAGCGGTGAGCTGGAGCAGCTCGATGACCTTCAGGGCCCCCAGCGCAGCACGGTCTACCGCCTGCCCCACGCCGCAGAGACCGCCGCGGAAGCCATGAGGCAGCAGTCCGCCGACGGCGGTGCCGCATCGGCGGACGACGCCGGTGCAGGTGTCCCGCTCCGCATCTCGGCCCTGCGACGGTACGGAATCCGCCCCCGTGAGGTACCGGAATCCCCCACCACGGTCCGGAATCCGGCAGGTCCGGAATCCGGTCCCTCCCGCCGGAAACCGGTACGTCGCCGTACCGGAAACCGGCACCTCGATGTACCGGGATCCGGCCCCCAGAACCGTAGTGAACCGAAGGTGAACCGTAGGTACAGCAGCAGTAGTGGTGCTGCCGTGACCTCGGCCTGCGAGTGGCAGGTCGACCCAGCCACTCACGCCTGGGCACGGCAGCAGGGACACCTCGACCGCCTGGGCGAGGACGGACTGCGCGCCGCCGACGCGAAGTGGCGTGTCCACCGCTCCGGCTTCAAGCCCCGGCCAGCGGGAGCCTGGGCTGCCGACTGGCGGTCCTGGATCGCCCGAGAGCACGCCCCTGGCCGACCGAACCTCTACGCCCTGCCCGGCAACGGCGGCCCCGCGTCCGCAGGTGGCATGACCCGTGCTGAGGCCCACACCGCCGCCCTCCTCGCCGCCCTCGACGAGCCGACCGGAACGGAGTAGCCATGGACCGCCGCGAAGTCGCCGCCCTGCTCGCCTACGTCGGCCGACTCGACCCCCGCACCATCCGCACCGACCAGGGCGAGGCCCGCGACCAGCTCGCCCAGTGGCACGAACTCCTCGGCGACGTGCCCCTCGCCACACCGCACGGCTGGGACGCCCGGGTCGCCGCCCGGCAGCACATCCGGGTCTCGCCGTATCAGATCCTGCCTGCGGACATCGCCCGCCCGTGGGAGACCTACCGGCGCGACCGCCTCCAGCGGCACAGCGACCCCACTCCGTCCGTCGACCCGGACGACCAGGCGGCCTGGACCGCCGAGCTGGTCGGGATGCGACGCGCCGTCGCTGCCGGCACCGCGCAGCCCACGCAGTACCGGCAGCTCGCCAGCCGACGGATTGACCCGAGGCTGGAAGCGCGGCTGCGCGAGGTCGGCTCCTGCATCCCACCCGAGGCTCGAGCCGCTCTCGCGCCGTACCGACCCGCCCGCGCGGCCCGGGAAGCGGCCATCGCCCAGGGGCAGCCCGACGCCCTCTCGGTCCGGTGCGACTGGTGCCAGGCCAACGTCGGCGAGCCGTGTCGGCGACGGCGGATCGGCCCCGACGGCGCGGCACGCGGCAACGCCCTGCGTGCCAACCCGCACCCGGGCCGCTTCGACCTCGCTGCAGCCCAGCACACCCAGCGGGCCGAGCCCGCGATGGCCTAACCCGCCCATGCCGGTCCACTCATCGGGTGCACCGCCCACACATCACCGTCCCACCCCAGCCGCAGCGTCCGTCCCGCGCCGCTGTTGGCACCCCACGCCGCGTCCGCCTACCGCCGGACCCCGACCGGCCGACGCGGCAGCACATCGGAGACTCCCTTGCGCCACATCACCACGCACGACGCGCCGGCCACCGGTCTGCGCGGCATCGGCGACACCAGCTGGCACACGCGGGGCGTATGCCACGGCATGGACCCCGAGGAAGCCGACGCTGTCTTCTTCCCGCTGCCACGGGACCACGAGGCCATCGCTGACGCCAAGGAGCTGTGCGGCCTGTGCCCGGTCCGCCACGACTGCCTCAACTTCGCTCTGGAGAACGTCCTGAAGGAAGGCATCTGGGGTGGGCTGACCGAGGCCGAGCGACGCCCCTGGCACGACGGACTGCCCCACCGTTTGGACTACAGCCGCGTGATCGCCTTCTTCAACGGACGCGACGTGCACCTGACGGAGGCCGAGCGGCAGGTCGTCATCGACCACGCCTACGTACGGGGCTGGCGTCCCGACCGGCTGGCCGGCGCCCTGCAGATCAGCCATAAGCATGCCCGTGACCTGCTGCGGCAGGCCGCGAACAAGGTCTTCGACAGAGACCGCACGTTCGGCGTGCCGAGGCAGAAGAAGAAGGCGAATCAGGCGCCCCGGGCAACGGGCCGGCCGACAACGGCCAAACCCGGCACGGAACCGCCGGTGTCCCTTCCCGTGAAGCCGACCCCCGCGTACGTCCCTCTCGGAAAGGCCGCATGACCCGCCCCGTCCTCTCCCTCGGTGCCGCCCCCGACTTCTCCCTCCTCCTCGTCACCGGCGTCCCGGTCACGGTCCTGGCCCTGGCTCTGACCGGCTGGGCGATCCGCCGCCGTGAAGCGCGTCTGCGGAAGCGTCTTGGCAACCCGGCGGTCAAGGTCGCGGCGCTCGCCGCGCTCGGCTGCACCGCCTACAGCGCGGACACGAGCTGGCGATTCGCCGCTGACTACCTCGACATGGCGGGCACCGCCGAACGCGCCGGCATGTTCGCCGCTGCCGAACTGGCGCTCTTCGCGACGGCTCTGATGGCCCGGCAGAACCTCGCTACCCAGGGGGCGCCGGGGCTGCCGGGCACCCTGATCTGGGTCATCACCGGCGTGCAGGTCATCCCCGCCTACGCCGAGAGCGGCCCCGTCGGCGGCACCGTCCGCGCCTTCGTCGGCCCGATCATGGCGGCGATGCTCTGGCACCTGGCCATGGGCATCGAACTGCGCCTGCACACCCCGGGCGCCGCCTCCCACGGCCTGATCGCCACCCTCGGGCGGGAGGCGCGCGAGCGGCTGCTGTCCCGCCTCGGCATCGCCGCGCGGGACCGCGACGCCGCGCAGATCACTCGCGACCGCGCCACGGGCCGCGCGGTCGCCCTCGCCTCCCGCCTCGCCGAGCGCAACCCCGAGCAGCGAACGAATCGGCGCGGCCGTCGGCTCACACGCAGGCTGTCGAAGGCGATCGGCCGGGCCTCGGTCGGCACGGACCCTCTCCAGCGGGCCGAACTGCTCGGCCAGCTCGCCGCGCGAAGGCACGCGCTCGCGCTCGCCACCATCCCCCTGCCCTCTCCCTGGTCCCCGCACCACGACCGGCGGACGGTCCCCGCACCGAACCGTCAGAGCACCGCGGTCCCCATCGACGGTCCCCGTGCTGACGCCGAAACGATCGGGGACCGAGGACCGCACACGGGGAGGGCACCGGTCCCCAGGACCGGGGACCGTGACGCGGGGACCGGGGACCGTCACGCGGGGACCGAAGCGCCTAAGCCGGAGGCCGATGAGTGCCTCGACGACTGCGAGGGGACCGGCTGCCCTCCGGGCGAAGTGCCTGCTCAGGACCCCAATCCGCGACAGGGACCGGGCGATGTCGAGTCGGGGACCGACCCCACCGGGGACCGGGGACCGGACGACGCCGACACGGGGACCGACCCCACCGGGGACCGGGGACCGGACGACGCCGACACGGGGACCGACCCCACCGGGGACCGGGGACACAAGGTCCCCCTCCGGCGGAAGCCGACCAAGAGCAAGCGGGGGGTTCGGTCACGACGCCCTCCGGTGCAGCGTCCGTCGCGCGAGCTGCAGGAGGCCGTAGACCACCTCGTCGCGCAGGTTCGCCCTCACGTCCCTGCCCTGCTCGCACGGGACGGCAATGAGGCCGTCACTCGGGTCCAGCTGCGGGAGATCCTGCGGCGCGAGGGTCTCCAGGGCGGCCGGAACGACCGACTGAGCCTCGTCCTCCAGCAACTGCGGAGCGAGGACAGCACCACGAAGACGAGGAGCACTGCCCGATGAAGACCTGCCGCCGCTTCGCGACGATCCGGGACCAATACGAGCGGGAGATCCAGTTCCTGAGCGCCCACTCCGCCCGGCACTCCGGTCGGCCGTCGGCGAAGTCGAGCGCGAAGCACGCAGTATCCACGAAGGCGCGAATGGCCCGGGCTCTCAGCGGCCATGTCGGCCGCTGCCCCGAGTGCGGATAGACCGCAAAGTATCCGGTCAAAGCCCCTGTTCTTGGGCGGTGGCCCGGCATTGTGCCGAGCCGCCGCCCCCTGCCCAAACGGAATCACCATGGCGCATGCAGCCGTGCCCAGCCAGACCGAGCAGCTCCTGGTCTGGGCCTTCCTCCACACCTTCCTCCAGTACGGCCTGCTCCACTCGGCAGTAGAGGGCCCCGACGGACAGTGGTTCGTCCAGATCGGCCCCGACGAGCAGATCCATCACCTGACCGACGTGGACGATGCCTTCGACTTCATCCTCGACGTCCTGGAGATCATCCACGACGCTCAGGGCGGTAGGCAGTGACGGCCCCCAACGCATGGCCCGCCCCCACCCCGGGCGAGCGGACCTCCAACTCGGTCTCAGGGCGAGCAAGTTATCCGCCAAGACCGTCTTCCCCGTTGGGGAAGACGGCCTCGGCACACCCCGCCCCCAAGGTGGCGGGCTCGGACCAGCACCGGGGGGCGCAGGTCCGGGAGGCAGCGACCGAGGGCGGATCGCAGCAGGAGGAGCAGCCGTCGCGACGCAATCGCCGCGACGCCAAGAAGACCGTGCGCAAGCGCTCGCCGAAGTCCGGCGCCGAAAAGCGCGTGCACGTGATCTACGTCCGTCTCAATGCCACCGAGAAGACCGCACTCACCGCTGCCGTCACCGAGACCCGAACAAGCCTGCCCGCGTTCCTCGCCCGCAGTGGCCTCGCGGCCGCGCACGACCTCGACAACACCGCTGCCGCCGTCGCCGGCCATCGCGAGCTGGTCGCCGAGTTGTTCGCGGCCCGCCGGCATCTCGGGCAGGTCGGCAACAACCTCAACCAGGTAGCCCGCGCGATCAACTCCGGCGGCCAGCCAGCGGAGATCGACGCGGTCGTCGCCGCGGTCCACCGTGCCGTGTCGCGCGTGCAGACGGCCACCGACCGCCTGCTTGAGCAGCGGTGATCGCGCCGCTCACGCCGACCACGAGGCGCTGCCGGCCAGCAGGGCGCGGGCGTCGCGCCGCACGACCTCCTGGAACCGGTCGCGCAGTGCTCCGACCTCTTCCTTCATAGCGTGCAGGCCATGAGTGTCCCCCGGCTCTCCGGTGGCCACGTAGTCGCGCGCACGCCGCAGACGGCGAAAGACACCGTCGGCAGCCTGGACCACCTCCGTCGAGGCCAGTACGTGGATCCGCTGCCGGGTGCCGCCGAGGTTGAAGCCCGTGATAGCCGCTTCGGCGGCACCTGCCCGGTCTTCGGCTGCCGTGGTTCTCAGCACGCGCAGGAGGTCCCGACCTCTCTCCTCCATCGCGACCAGGTACTCGGCGTACAGCGCCGTACGCAGCTCCAGCAGGCGCGCGACCGACTCCCGACGCCACCGCCGGCGATCAGCCAGCGCAGGTCGCGCCTGCCCCGAGCAGAACTCCCACCAGCGCAACGAGCGGCGATATCCAGTTCATCCGTGACGAATGCCCACCACGACGACCTGGAACGGCCCCTTCCCGCTGACCACCCATTTGATCAATCGGTCTAGGACAGCAGCATGATCCCCAGGATCCAGAAGCGCGGGCAGCGCACCCTCGGCCTCCTCTACTACCTATACGGGCCGGGCAAATACGAGGAGCACACCGACCCGCACCTCGTCGCGTCCTGGGACAACAACGCTCCCGACCCCGGCCGCGACGAGACCGCCGCCCTCAAGCAGCTCCAGCAGCTCCTCGACCAGCCCGTCGAGAACATCGACGCCTCGGCGCGGCCGAAGAAGCACGTCTGGCACCTGTCCGTCCGCAACGCCGCCGAGGACCGCATCCTGGCGGACGAGGAATGGGGTGACATCGCCCGCCGCATGGTCGCCGCCGCCGGCATCGACGATCCCGAGCAGGGTGCGGGCTGCCGGTGGGCGGCCGTACGCCACGCCGACGACCACATCCACATCGTCGCCACCCTCGTCCGCGAGGACGGCTACAAGCCCGACCTCGACCACGACGCCGCCCGCGTCCAGGCTCAAGCCCGCGCCCTCGAGGCAGAGCTGGGCCTGCGCCGCCTCAACAAGGGCGACGGCACCGCCGCGCAACGGCCCACCAGCGCCGAACGCCACAAGGCCCAGCGCCAGGGCCGCGAGCGCACCGCACGGGAGGAACTGCGCGAGACCGTACGCCGCGCGGTCGCCGGCGCGATGCACGAGGAAGAGTTCTTCGACCGGCTGGCCGCCGCCGGCCTGCTGATCCGCAAGCGCGTCGCCCCGTCCGGCGACCTGCTCGGCTACAAGGTCGCCCTGCCCGACGACCGCAACAAGGACGACGAGCCCGTGTTCTACCCCGGCGCCCGCCTCGCACCGGACCTGTCCCTGCCCCGGATCCGGGAGCGCTGGTCCGCCAACACCCACGGCCAGGACGCCGCACCCGGCGAAGCCATCCGTACGGCGCCGAGCGGCCCGGCTGCCGCCCGCCGCCGAACAGCCTCAGCCGCATGGACGGCCGTGGTGATGATCGAGCACGGCAGCGACGCTGCCGCCGCCGCGTACATCGCGGCCGCGGGCGAGGTCCTGGACGCCCTCGCGAAGACCTCCGCCGCCCACACCCGCCACGAACTGCGAGAGGCGGCCTTCGCGTTCGAGCGTGCCTCCCGCTCTCACGTCCGCGCCGAGCGCGGACACGACTGGGCGCTGCGCCAGGCGGCACGCGACCTCGTCCACAGTGGCCCCGCCCTCGGCCGCGGTGAGGACGGAGCCACCACCGCGATGGCGATCGACATGCTGTTCTTCCTCATCACCGCCGCCGCCCACTGGCACGCGAAGAAGAACCACGCCCAGCAGGCCGAAGCCGCCCGCCAGGCCGCCGAGCACCTGCGCGCCGCCTACAAGGCCGCCGCCGCCCAACCTCTCGGCGTCCTCTACCAGCGCGGCCGGCGCCTCAACCAGCCACTGCGACGGCGGCAGGCGGCAGCCCTGCGCGAGGCGCTGCCGGAGCTAGCGGAGCAGATCCTCGCCGAACCCGGCTGGTACGCACTCGCCGCCACCCTCGCCGACGCCGAGGCCGCCGGCCACAACCCGGCCGCGCTCCTCGCCGACGCCGCGGAGCGACGAGAACTCGACACTGCCGAGTCCGTCAGCGACGTCCTGGTATGGCGACTGCGCCGGACCGCGGAGCTGCCGGCCGACACCAGCGACGCGGCGAGCGGCGCTCCCGTAGCAGCACCGTCCGCACGACGTACGGGTCAGCAGACACCACGACGCTCTGGGCCCCGGCGGGGAGGGGCGTGACTGTGGACTTTGTGAATTGAAGCAGGTCGGGGGCTTGAGGCACGATCACGACGCGAGCAGGACGGGACGAAGGAGGACGCCAGGGTGTTTCACCGGATACGCCGCCGCCGAGATGCGGAGATCAGCGAGATGCGCCGCCTACACGACAAGATGTGGGCGGAGACGGAGGGCAACGCGCCGCCGGAAGCAGAACGGACGCGGGCCGCAACGCAGCCCGCCGAGCCGGCGCCCGTGGTCGATGACTTCCTGCCGCCAGAACTGCGCGTGCCGAGCCACGACCAGCTCGACGGCCGGATGATGCCCTGGACGCAGCCGATGGTCCTCGACGGCGAGCTCGTCGCCTGCGCCGGCTGCGGCGCGTACCGGGACTGGCTCATCCTGTCCACGCGCGATCAGATCTGGTTGCGGTGTCGCGAGGGGCATCAGCAGCAGGAGACGCGTCTCGACACCGCCTGGTACAACCGGAACGCCGGCCCGGCGGACGCGACGCACGCCACGTTCGAGGACTGCCTGCGGCACCTCGGTCACTGACCCCACCCCAACGACCCCACCGGGCCCACGGCCCGCACTGACCAACCGTCGCCTAGCACCAAGGGGTCAGTTCCACCATGCGCGTTCGCGTCGCCACCGCTGCTGTCGGCCTCACCGCCGTCACCGTCTTCGCCCTGCCCGCCTGCTCCACGGACACCACCGAGACGAAGCCCGCCTCCACGCCCGCCGCGCGCAGCGAGAAGCCTGCCGCTGCCGGCCGGAATGATGCTCCCCTGTCCTCGGCCGCCCTGGAGACGCGCCTGCTCGACGAGAGCGACCTCGGCGCCAGCTACACCCGCAAGCCCGAGCGTCCCGCCCAGCACGACGACGTCACCGTCCTCGGCTGTCCGGCCCTGAACGACCTCGGTGGCGACGCGGCCGCCGGGGGTTCGCTCGACTTCCCCCGCAAGGCGAAGGTGTCCTTCAGCTACACCGACGGCAGCAACTCGGAGGTCACCGAGGAGCTGTACAGCGACACGGTCACCAGGCTGTCCGAGGGCACCGGCCGGATCTTCGAGGCCATGACCGGCTGCCCGGAGTACCAGGTCCTCGTCGGCGGCACCGCCATCGACATGGCCACTCAAGAGGTGGCCGCACCCCAGCTCGGGGATGAGCAGTGGAGCCAGCTGCTGACGTTCTCCGTCGGCGGGCGGGACACCGTGGTGAAGCAGACCGCGATCCGGGACGGAAACGCGCTGCTGATCGTCTCCGGGTCGCCGGCCCTCGTCGACCTGCACCTCGGCAAGGCCCACGCCAAGGCGACAGCAGCCCGTTGACGTCCCGCCACATCACGACACCGGCGCCCCCAACCGCAGTGGTCGGGGGCGCTGGCGCACTCGCTATGCTGGACGGCTCCCAGCTCGCGGGTGTTACGGGTGCGCGGGATCGGGAGCGAGGGTGATGGCCATCCACGGCACGGCGCGCTGGTCGAAGCTGTGTCCCACGGGCTCCAGGCCGCCGTGCTGCTCGGTGAGGCTGAACGTCGTCACCATGACCATGTCCGATCCGTCGGCCACGGAAACGAGATGGGTGCCGCAGCGCCCGCAGAAACCGCGGTGCAGGGTCGGCCAGGTCGAGTACCAGGTCGGCTCACCACCCCGGCCGGTCCAGGCCAGCGTCTCCCGACGGAACCCGACCCAGGACATCGCCGGCGAGCCGGACAACAGCGTGCAGTGCTCACAGGAACACAGATGCGGATCGTCCGGAGTGCCTGTCACTTCGTACGCGATATCGCCGCACTGGCAGCGGCCCGTCCGCAGGTCGGGTGCGACGGTCGATTCGGTCACTTCGGCATCTCCTTGGCCGCGATGTGCAGTTGCGGTGCCAGTGTGCGGCTCACACATCGGCCCGCGCTGGTGTTCGGGGTTCCACGCACCGCACGGACAGCCACGTTCACCCCTCGCGGTGAACCGTGGTCCAGTACGCACGAAGCTCGGCCACCCCGATTCGGGG